>NZ_JBIRGM010000001.1:553788-946583 GCF_044328025.1 Streptomyces sp. NPDC018000 | reverse complement strand
CCGCTGCGCTCTCCTCCCTCCGCCTTGCGATCGCACGCACCAGACACCCCCGGCCCCGCCCTGCGGGCGGACGACGCTACTTTCGAAACACGCCCTAGATGTGACCCACGCCCGCCCCCGCCTCGGCGTTCGCGCCGCGCTTGGTGAGCGTGGCGACCAGCGCGGCGCCCACGGCGACGATGCCGGCGACCATGAACGCCGTGCTCATGCCCGACACGAACGTGTCCTGGGCGACGCCTGCGATCTTCGCCGCGACCTCCGGCGGAGTGTTGGCGTCCATCGGCGCCACGCCGACCTCGACGGCCGAGGACGCGGCGTCCAGCTGCTCCGGCGAGAGCGGCGGAAGATTCGCGGCTGTCCAGTTGTCGGCCAGCTTCGAGTCGACCTGGGAGGCCATGACCGCGCCCAGCACCGCTGTGCCGAGGCTGCCGCCGACCTGCATGGCGGACTGCTGCAGACCGCCCGCGACGCCGGAGAGCTCCATCGGGGCGTTGCCGACGATGACCTCGGTGGCGCCGACCATCACCGGGGCGAGGCCGAGGCCGAGCAGACCGAACCAGATCGACATGGTCAGGGTGCTGGTACCGATCTCCAGCTGGGACATGCCGAACATGGCGGCCGCCGTGCACACCATGCCGCCGACCAGCGGGACCCGCGGGCCGAACTTGGTGATCGCGGCGCCCGCGAGCGGCGAGGCGACGATCATCATCCCGGTCAGCGGCAGCAGGTGCAGACCGCTGTCGACGGGGCTCAGGCCGTGCACGTTCTGGAGGTAGAAGGTGACGAAGAAGAGCCCGCCCATGAAGGCGAAGGCCATCAGCACCATCAGGACCACCCCCGCGGACAGCGGCACGGACCGGAACATCGCCAGCGGGATCAGCGGCTCCCTGACGTTCTTCTGGGAGAAGGCGAAGACCACGAACAGGGCCACGGCCGCGCCCAGGAAGCCGAGCGTCTTGTAGTCGCCCCAGCCCCACTCGGCGCCCTTGATGAGGGCCCAGATCAGGCAGAACATCGCCTGCGACAGCAGCACGATGCCGCCGATGTCAAAGGAGCGCGGCGTGTTCTCGGCGCGGTGGTCCTTGAGGATCACCAGGCCCAGCAGGAGCGCGATCACACCGACCGGCACATTGATGAAGAAGACCGACTGCCAGCTGACGTGCTCGACGAGCACACCGCCGAGGATCGGGCCGCCCGCGGTCGAGGCACCGATCACCATGCCCCAGATGCCGATCGCCATGTTCAGCTTCTCGGCCGGGAAGGTGGCGCGCAGCAGGCCGAGCGCCGCGGGCATCAGCAGGGCGCCGAAGAGGCCCTGGAGCACCCGGAACGCGATCACCAGTGCGACGCTGTCGGAAAGGCCGATGGCCCCCGATGCCGCGGCGAAGCCGACGACACCTATGAGGAAGGTCTGGCGGTGGCCGAACCGGTCACCGAGCTTGCCCGCGGTGATCAGGGAGACCGCGAGGGCGAGCATGTAGCCGTTGGTGATCCACTGGACGTCGGCAAGCGAGGCGCCCAGGTCCTGCTGGATGGCGGGGTTGGCGATGGCGACGATCGTGCCGTCGAGCGCGACCATCATCACGCCGATGGCCACGGAGAAGAGCGTCAGCCAGGGGTGGCCGCGCAGCCCCTTGGCAGGTGCGGGCCCGGCGGTGTCCTGCGGCTCTCGCGACGCCTTTTCGACGGTGGTCTGACTAGTCATGGCGCGAGATTAGTGTCAGTCGCTGACAGTTGACAAACCATTTCACAAGTCGGTAACTGTCACGTAACTCACAGGGATGCCGAGCTGGACAACGCAGGAGAAAGAGGACCACTTCAGTGATCGATGGGCAGCAGACCACGCATCCGACCGGACTGCGCGAACGGAAGAAGCGACGTACCCGGGACGCCCTGCTGCACGCCGCCCTCGATCTTTTCATCAACCAGGGGTACGAGGAGACCACCGTCGACGAGATCGTCGACACCGTCGAGGTCTCCCAGCGCACTTTCTTCCGCTACTTCGCCGGCAAGGAGGAGGCCGCCTTCGCCATCCAGGAGATGGTGGAGTCCCACTTCCTCTCGGAGCTGCGCCGACGCCCCGCCGCGGAAGCTCCGTTCGAGGCAATGCGCAGCGCGGTCCTCTGCGCCTGGAACAGCATCGGTGAGGCGATCGAGGCGATCGTCACGGTCGAACTCCATATGCGTACGTACCGGATGATCGAGTCGACGCCGTCACTGCTCGCCGCCCATCTGCGGCGCAGCATGGATCTGGAGAATCAGGTCGCGCTGCTGATCGCCGAGCGCGAGGGGCTCGATGTGGCGACCGACCCCCGGCCGAGGGTCGCCGTAGCCGCGTTCGGCGGGGTGATGCGGGCGGCCGGGCAGCTCTGGGGGCAGGGGCAGGACATCAGCGTGGATTCGCTGCGCGCACTGACCGAGGTGTACCTGGACCAGCTCGGACCGGCACTGGCCGGGAACTGGCGGGCGGGGGCCGGCACCGGGCTCGGGTAGCGACATGGAGACTCCGCCCGATATGCCGCACGCCTCACTGCCGCGGCGTGACCGACTTCACAACAGCCGCGCCCCGGTGCCCATATGCGACGCTCCGGGGGAATTCTGCGCGCCTGAGTGTGCGCGCCACGCCAACACAGCGTGAAATGAACCGTTCTGAGTTCCCGACAGCCGGGTGATGCGCACCATCCTCGTCACGGCTGCCGTCGCGCGTCTCCTAATGTGGGCCGAAGTGACTTCCTTCGACTCCTCCCCCACGCTCACCGCATGGCGCGCGCTGCTCGCCGTCGCGGTTGTGTTCGTGATGCTGGCGACCACGGGCTGGACCGCCGTACGTCACCAGCACTCCGACGAGCCACGCGCCGTCGCACTCGCCTCCTGGGCACGGGGCCGCATAGCGGGTCATGCGCTGCCGGACGCCGACGCACCGCCGCATCGCCTGGCGCAGTTCTTCGCCGCGCTCACGGCCGCCCAGCGCACTCGCCTTGCCGACAAGTACCCCTTGGTCGTGGGCAATCTGAACGGCGCCCCGGTCACCCTGCGCTACCGCGCCAACCGGCGGGCCCTGGTGCAGGCGGGGGCGGTCGAGCGGCAGCGCATGCACGACGCCAGGCTCTCTCCCGACGGCCGCACCGAGGCGCTCCGCCGGATGGAGCGCTTCCAGTCGATGCTCGCCCGGGGACGGCATGTCCTCGCCTTCGATCCGTCAGGAAAGGGCCGCGCCGCGGAGGTGTTCGGTGATCTCGACCGGGCCGAGCGGGTCTCCGTGATCGTCCCCGGCGTCGACACCAACCTGCTGACGCTGGAGCGGCCCGCCCCCAAGGTGAACGCCGCCCCGGTCGGTATGGCGAGGTCGCTGTACGCGGCGGAGCGCGCCGCGCGCCCCGGTATCCGTACCGCCGTCATCGCCTGGGCCGACTACACCACGCCCGCCGGAATCGGTATGGACGCGGCCCTGGGGAACCTCGCCCAGCGCGGGGCGGTGCGGCTCAACGCGCTGCTGGGCGCGCTGCCCGGCAACGCCCAGGTCGCGCTGTTCTGCCACAGCTACGGCTCGGTGCTGTGCGGTGTCGCCGCACATGAACTGCCCTCCAGGGTCGCCGACATCGTGGTCGCGGGCAGCCCCGGCATGCGGGTGGAGAACGCGGGGCAGCTGCGCACCGGGGCCAGGGTGTGGGCGATGCGTGATCACGACGACTGGATCGAGGACGTACCGAACCTGGAGCTCGGCGGACTCGGGCACGGTGCCGATCCGGTCGACCCGAGCTTCGGCGCACGCATCGTCTCGGCGAGCGGTGCGGTCGGGCACAGCGGCTATTTCGAGCCGGGCACCGAGAGCCTCAGCAACTTCGCCGCGATCGGTGTAGGGGCCTACGGCTCGGTGAGCTGTGCGAGCTCCGGCAGCGCCTGCCACGACGGAGTCACCGGCAGCCGGACGATCTGACGGGGGCGGCGGGCCGATGCCGGTCGGTCTTACGCCAAGGGAAGACGTGCGGACAAGTGCCGCATACCATAAGGCACATGGGTGATGTGCTGGCCGGAATTCATGCCACCTGGGAGTTCGACACCGACTCCGTGCTCATCCGCTTCGAACGGGGAATACGCGCGCCGAAGCTCTTCCAAAGTCTGCGTGAGCGCCGCGTCCCGCACGCGGCGCTGTCGTCGGTGACGCTGGCCCCGGGCAAGCGGGGCACGGTGGTCCTGCATGCGGTGCCGAGACCCGGCGCCGACCCGTTGCTGGAGGCTGCGGCCGGGCAGCTGAAGGACAGCTGCGATCCGTACCGGCTGGTGCTCCCCGCCGAGCGCGAGACGCTCGCCGAGTACTACGCGGACGAACTGCGTGCCCTGCTCGGTCCCGACGCCGCGGAGCCCGCCGACCGGTTCCTGGTCGCGGCCCCCGAGGCGCCGATGCAGTTCAAGGCGTACGACGCCCGGGCCAGCTTCGACGGGGACCGGATCTGCTTCCGCTGGTTCTGGACGGGCGCCTCCACAGCGAAGTGGAAGGCCGGCGACCAGACGTTCCCGGTGACGGAGCTGAGCGGTGTCGAGTGGCGCTCGCCGGAGACCTTCGACGGCTATCTGCGGCTGGTGCCAAGGGGCCTGGAGGGTGCGGTTCCGGGGCCGGGCACGGGTGCCGGACTCGGCATGAGCACCGATTCCGGCGTGGGCACGGGTACGGGTACGGGTCCGGAGCTGGGCACGCGGCTCGGCGCGGGCGCGGTGCAGAGCGCCCGGCCGATGGCTCCCCGCCCCGCCCGGGCCGATCAGGACCCGACCGCAGTGATCTGCGGCCTCGGCTATGGCCCCGTGCACGAGTCGCTGCCGTTCGCCGCGGCCGTACTGGAGTCCGTACGCAGGAGTCATTCCGCTCCTACCGCACCGGCGACCGTCCTGGCAGGCGCGGGGCGCCGCGATCCCGCGGACATCGCCGAGCGGATCCGGTACCTCGGGGAGCTGCACCAGGCGGGTCTGGTGACGGACGACGAGTTCAGCGCGAAGAAGGCCCAACTGCTCGCCGAACTGTAGAGACAGCCGAACTGCAGAAACAGGTGTGCGACGGCGGCTTGTAGTACTGCCGTACGAGAAGCACGGCAGCGGACCGAAACCCTGGTATGACGCCTGCGGGCCGGTCCGCTGCCTACGCTGATCGAGCCATGTCCACTTCCCCGCCGCACAGGCCGCCCCCTCCGCCCCCACAGCCCCAGGCGCCCCCGCATCCCCCGCCGCCGGTCGACGGCCTGGTGAGCGCCGCCCGGCGCAATCTGCGCCAGATCGCGCACGGGCTCTCCCACCCCTCCCACCCCGCCACCCCGCTCCTGGCGGACGCGTCGAAGCGGTGGCAGCGGCTGCTGCCGTACGCGGTCGTCCTTGCCCTGGCCACGGTCTTCGTCCCGGTCACGATCAATGTCCTGACCGACCAGTACGGCGTGAACGGAGGACTGTCGGGAGCCCTGGCCGTCGCGCAGGCGGCGCCGCTGCTGATGCTGGCGCACCGGCCGCTGCAGGCCTGGTGGATCGTCTTCACCGCCGACATCCTGAGCGCGGTCGTGCTGGCCGGGTATCCGGTTCACCGTTACGAGATCTGGCCGTGGCCCCCGCCCACCCTGATCGGCTATCTCTTCCTGCTGCTCGCGCTGGCCCTGCGCGAGACCCGGCGGACCCTGGTCTCCGTCTGGGTGGCGACGGGTGCGGCGAGCCTGATCCTGCACCTGATCTCGCCGGACCGCAGCAACGGCAGCGCACTGCTGCTGGTGATCCTCGGCGCGGTGGTCCTGGTGATCGGCGCGGCACTGCGGGAACGAGGCGACGCGCAGCGTCGGCTCGCCGAGCAGGAGACCATCAGCGAGGCCGAGCGGGCACGGCGGACGCTGCTGGAGGAGCGCACCAGGATCGCCCGGGAGCTGCACGACGTGGTCGCGCACCACATGTCCGTGATCACGGTCCAGGCCGACTCCGCGCCCTACCGGATCAGCGGGCTGCCCGAGGAGGCGTGCGAGGAGTTCGGTGCGATCGCGGCGAGCGCGCGGGAGTCCCTCGCGGAGATGCGGCGGCTGTTGACGGTGCTGCGCAGTGACGGCACGGAGGGCGAGCGGGCACCGCAGCCGGGTCTTGACCGGGTGCAGCAACTGGTGGAGGCGACGGTGCGGGCAGGGCTGCCGGCCGAGCTGTCGCTGGCCGCCGATGTGAGGGACGTACCGCAGGCGGTGGATCTGTCGGCGTACCGGATCGTGCAGGAGGCCCTGGCGAACGTGGTCCGGCACGCGCCGGGTGCACGGACCCGGGTGTCGGTCACGTCCGACGGTGAGCACCTGACCGTTCTGGTGGTCAACGCCCGGGCGGAGCAGCCCGGTTCGCCGCTGGAGGCGACCGGGACCGGGCACGGCCTGGTCGGTATGCGCGAACGCGTACGGTTGACGGGCGGCACGCTGGACACCGGACCGCTGCCCGACGGCGGCTTCCGGGTGGCCGCGCGGCTGCCCCTGGCCCTCGTTCCGCCCCCGACCTCGGAGGACTCTTGACCATCCGCGTGATCATCGTCGACGACCAGGGCATGGTGAGGGCGGGGTTCGCGGCACTGCTCGCGGCACAGAGCGACATCGACGTGGTCGGTGAGGCGCCGGACGGGCGGCAGGCCATCGACGTCAGCCGGAGGGTCCACCCGGACGTGGTCCTGATGGATGTCCGGATGCCCGAGATGGACGGCCTGGCGGCGGCCCGCGAGCTGCTGAACCCGCCGGTGGGGGTGGTGCACCGCCCCAAGGTGCTGATGCTCACCACGTTCGACGTGGACGACTACGTGTACGAGGCGCTACGGGCCGGGGCGTCCGGCTTCCTGCTGAAGGACGCGCCGCCGGCGGATCTGATCTCGGCGGTACGGGTGGTCGCGGCGGGCGAGGCGCTGCTGGCGCCGTCCGTGACCCGGCGCCTGATCGCGGACTTCGCCCGGCAGGGCCCGTCCGGAGCCACCCGGAGCGGGCAGTCGCTGAGGCTGAACGAGCTGACCCCGCGTGAGACGGAGGTGCTGGAGCTGATCGCGCGGGGCCTCTCCAACCAGGAGATCGCGGGGCAACTGGTGCTGGCCGAGCAGACGGTGAAGACGCATATAGGACGGGTGCTGGCGAAGCTGGATCTGCGGGACCGCGCTCAGGCGGTGATCTTCGCGTACGAGGCGGGAGTGGTGGTACCGGGAGAGCAGTAGTGCCGGTCGCGGCACCAGGGGGGCTCCCCCCGCCCCGCCCCTCCGGCAGTCCCCCCGTACACCCCCTACCCCGGTAGCACCCCGCACTTGGCCCCCTGGTGCGACGCCCACGCACCCACTCCCTTCCTACCTTCCTCTCCGTCGCGCCGAACGGCGTGCGGGAGCCGGGTCAGCCGGAGAGGGAGGGGCGGGATGCGCCGTTACGCGAGGACTCTGGTCGCGGTCGCGCTGGCGACCACAGTGATGGCCGGGACGGTCGGCTGGGCGTCCGGGAACGCGCAGCAGGCCCTGACCGGGCCGCCCCCCGGCACCGCGGCCTGGCGCGCGGATCAGGTACTGGGGCGCGAGCTGCCGGACCCGGAGCGGGCCACCCCCGCCGAAGTGAGCCGCTTCTTCCGGGGGTTGACGGCGGCACAGCAGCAGACCCTGGTCGTACGGCACCCGCTCGTCGTCGGCAATCTGGACGGCGTACCCGTCGCCCTGCGCTACCGGGCCAACGCCCGTTCCCTGCGTGCCGATCACAACCCCAGGTACGCGCATCTCGCCGGACCGGGAGACGGAGCCGGGCACCGGCAGATCCTCGCCTTCGACCCGCGCGGACGCGGCCAGGTCGCCGAGGTCTTCGGGGACTTGAGCACGGCACGCCATGTGGCGGTCGTGGTGCCGGGTTCGGACATCGACGCGGGGACCTTCGACCGGACGAGCGATGTGTACGGCACGCCGGCGGGCATGGCGAAGGCCCTGTACGCGGAGACCGGACGCGGCAGTGCCGTCGTCGCCTGGGCCGGGTACACCACCCCCGTGGGCGTCGGCATCGATGCCGCGACGGGCTCGCTCGCCGAGGCGGGGGCCGGCCGGCTGACCCGGTTCACGGACGGGCTTGCCACCGACGGCGTGCCCGCGCCCGCCGTGTTCTGCCACAGCTACGGCTCCGTCGTGTGCGGCCTCGCCGCATCCCGGCTGCGCGCCAGGGATCTGGTCGTCCTCGGCTCACCCGGGATGCGTGCCGACGACGTCGCGGATCTGCACACCACCGCCCGGGTCTGGGCCGTCAAGGGCGCCACGGACTGGATCGACGACGTGCCGAACGTCGAGGTGGCGGGCCTGGGCCACGGCCCCGATCCGACCGGCCCGGAGTTCGGCGCACGCCGTGTGACGGCCCATGACGCCCACGGGCACACCGGCTACTTCGCCCCCGGTACGGACTCGCTGCGGGCCTTCTCCTCGATCACGAAGGGGGAAGCCCGATGAGCCTCACCGTCCTTGCCGAGCGCATCGACGCGCGTACGCCCGCCCATCGGGACCGCGCCGTCGACGGCCTGCGCGCCCTCGCCCTGCTCGCCGTCCCGACCGGCCACTGGCTGCTCGGCGGCTTCCGCCTCGACAGCGGCGGGGCGCTGCACAACGCCAGCCCGCTGTCCACGTTCGGCGCTCTCGCCCCGCTGAGCTGGGTGCTTCAGATGCTGGGCATCTTCTTCCTGGTCGGCGGGTACGCCTCCGTGCTGTCGTACCACCGCAGGAAATCCACCACCGGCGCCTGGCTGCGCGGACGCGTCGCCCGCCTCGGCAGGCCGGTGCTCGGCGTCACGGCTGTCTGGGCGGCGACGATCCCGGTGCTGAGCGCGCTCGGCGTGCCCGGTGACACCCTGCGGACCGGGTCGACGCTGGTGATCCAGCCGTTGTGGTTCGTCGGGGTGTACACGGTGGTCACGGCGCTGACCCCGTACTGCGTCATGGCCGCGCGGAAGCTGGGCGGCTGGGCCGCCGTGCCGCTGCTCGGGTCGGTCGCCGTCGTCGACTTCCTGCGCTACGGGCCGTTCGCCGACGCCATGCCGTCCTGGCTGAGCGTGCTGAACATCCTTCCCGGCTGGCTCTTCGCGTACCAGCTCGGTGTCTCCTGGGGCGAGGGCCGCATCGGCAGGCGCGGCGCCCGTCTGTTGCTGATCGGTGGGACGGTGCTGTTCGCCGCACTGCTGCTGGTCCTCCACTACCCGGCGTCGATGGTCGGCGTACCGGGTGAGGCGCGGACGAACTCGCATCCGCCGTCGTTGCTGGTCCTGGCGCTGGCCGCCGCGCAGAGCGGTGCGGCGATCCTGCTGCGGGACCGGATCGGACGGTTCCTGCGCAGGCCGCTGGTGTGGGCGCCGGTCGTCATCATCAATCTGTCGGCGATGACGATCCTGTGCTGGCACCAGACGGCGATGCTGGCCGCGGCGGTCCCGGCGTCGTTCGCCGGAGCGGTGCCGGGGCTGACGACCGGGCCCGACACGATCGGCTGGATCCTGGCAAGGACGGCGTGGCTGCCGGTGTTCGCGGGGCTGCTGGTGCTGATCGCGCGATACACACGGCGGTTCGAGGCCCCGTGGAAGTCCGGTACGCGTGCGGCGAACGCCCGCCGGGCGGCGGCGGGCCTGCTGGCGACGGGCTTCGCGGTGTACGCGCTGGGGCTGGCGTAGGGCGGGCCGGGTTTTCGAGCGGGCAGCCCCGGCCCGCCGGAAACGACTACTCGCGCGCGGCGGACGTCGAGCTCATGTCCGGGTACCGGTCCCCCGCCACCTGCCCCGCGATCGGCTCCAGCAGTGCCAGCTCCTGCGCAGTCAGCGTGAGCCGGGTGGCGCCCACGTTCTCCAGCAGCCGGCTGCTCTTACGGGTGCCCGGGATCGGCACCACGGTCAGCCCGTGCACCTGGGCCCGCTGCTGCACCCAGGCGAGCGCCACCTGCGCGGCCGAAGCGCCGTGCGCCGCGGCGATCTTGTGGACGGGCTCCAGCAGGGCGGCGTTCGCCTTCGCGTTGTCACCCGTGAAGCGCGGCTGGAACTGGCGGAAGTCGCCCTTCGACAGGTCCTTGGCCGCGTCCGCGAACGCCCCGGTCAGAAAGCCCCGGCCGAGCGGCGAGTACGGCACGAAGGTCACCCCGAGCTCGACGGCGGCGGGCACGGCACTGCGCTCGACGTCCCGGCTGAAGAGCGACCACTCCGACTGGAGGGCGGCGATCGGGTGCACGGCGTACGCCTCGCGCAGCTCCGCGCCGGTGACCTCGCTCAGCCCGAGCTGCTTGACCTTGCCCTGCCGCACCAGCTCGGCCATCGCGCCGACGGACTCGGCCAGCGGGACGGCAGGGTCGCGGCGGTGCATGTAGTAGAGGTCGATGACGTCGGTGTTCAGCCGGCGCAGGCTGTCCTCGACCGCCTGCCGGATGTACGCCGGATCGTTGCGCACGCCCCGGTAGTGCGGGTCGTCGTCCTTGCGCTCGATGGCGAACTTCGTGGCGAGGATGATCTCGTCCCGGTGCGCCCCGACGAACGGGGCGAGGAACTCCTCGTTGGCGCCGAGACCGTAGACATCGGCGGTGTCGAAGAGGGTGACGCCCGCCGCCAGCGCCGTCTCCAGCGTCTCGCGGGCGGAGGACTCGTCGGTGTCCCCGTAGAACTCGCTGATGCCCATGCAGCCGAGTCCCTGCACACCGACCTGCGGGCCGCCGTTGCCGAGCTCCGCCGTGGCGATCTTGTTGTCAGTCATCAGGCACAGGGCCTTTCCGGTGCCCGTCGGGCACTCGCATAGAAGTCGATCTTGTGGTCGAGGACGGCGAGGGTGTCCTGGAGCTCCGCGATCCGCGTCTTCACGTCGCGGCGGGTCGCCTCCAGCAGCTCCTGCCGTTCCTCGAAGGTGTGCTCGCCCTCGCGCAGCAGCTCCGCGTACCGGACCATGTCGGCCACCGGCATCCCGGTGAGCCGCAGCTTCCCGACGAACGCCAGCCAGTCCAGGTCGCGGTTGGTGAAGCGGCGCTGTCCGGTGTGGGACCGGTCGACGTGCGGCATCAGCCCGATCCGCTCGTACCAGCGCAGGGTGTGCGCGGTGAGCCCGGTCAAGGCGGCGACCTCACCGATGGTGTAGCGGTCCTGCCCCTCAGGACGCGGATGCGCCCTGGGCGCTGCTGTGCATGCGTCCGTCCCCGCGGAAGTGCTCTCCATCGCCGTCATGACCTCCACGCTAGAACCTTGGAGTGCACTCGAAGCAAGCGCGAACGGGGAGCGGCTCCCGGCGGCCGGCCCGACCACGCTCCGAACCGTTCTCGATACCTTCCGATCCGGTGGCGGCACCGCTGGCGACGCGCGTCAGACATCAGCCCCCGGCCGGTCGACCCGGTACAGGTAGTGGATCCAGTCATCGACCGGGTTGTCCGGCTCCAGGTTTCCGACCCCAACCCGGCGCAGCCCGGCCTTCTCCAGCGCCCTCCACGAAGCACGGTTGGCTGCGACCACCGGGACGACAATGCACGACGAGACCGGGTGCTCGGTCCACGTTCGCTCAATGGCTGAGCGGATCATTGCTGTGCCGAGGCCCTGACCGATCTGCTGGGCGTCGCCGATCAGGTAGTCGATGGTCATCGCGCCGTCGGGTACAGAGACGACGGCCGCCAGTTCGGCCAGGTACTCGGGGTAGTCGCGCAGACGTGAGCGCTGTAGCAGACCAACCGGACAGCCATCGAGGAGTGCGAGGAGATCTTCTGATGGCTCCTCCCCTCGGGCGACGGGGCCGAAGTCGCGCGCCACCGCTTCGGCTGTCGTCTCGTGATTCCACCAACGCTTCACATGGGGCTGCTGCAGCCATTTCCGCAGCAGGGGGAAGTCCTGCTCCTCGACCCGACGCCACGAGATCACCACAAGGCCACTCCCGGAATACTCTGCCGCGCCTCCGCACGCTCCCCCAAAGGCTACGTCCGGCGCGGGCCGGCCCCAGTGGCTGCCCCGACCGAATCGGAGATGGCCGTGGTACGGCCTGCGGCATCGGTGAACCTCGCCGGCGGTGCCCGTTACGCTCGTACGCATGCAGAGCCTGGCGATGATCGACAACTGGCCCGTCCCCACCGCGGCGGCGGCCGTCGTACGAGCGGACGGCACCGTCGTCGGTACGCACGGCCCGACCGCGCACCGTTTCCCGCTCGCCTCCGTCACCAAGCCGGTCGCCGCCTACGCGGCGCTCGTGGCGTACGAGGAGGGCGCGGTCGAGCTCGACGAACCGGCCGGACCCGAGGGTTCCACCGTCCGGCATCTGCTCGCGCACACCAGCGGGCTCGCCTTCGACGAGCACCGGACGACGGCCGCGCCCGGCACCCGACGGCTCTACTCCAACGCGGGCTTCGAGGTACTCGGCGACCACATCGCCAAGGCCACCGACATCCCGTTCCCGGAGTATGTGCGCCAGGCGGTGCTGGAGCCGCTGGGCATGGTGTCGACCACGGTGGACGGCTCCCCCGCCAAGGACGGTGTCTCGACCGTCGACGACCTCATACGGTTCGCGGCGGAGGTGCAGTCTCCCCGGCTGCTCCACCCGCATACGGTGCTGGCCGCGCAGACCGTCGTACACCCCGGCCTGAAGGGCGTGCTGCCGGGCTACGGCCACCAGAACCCCAACGACTGGGGGCTCGGCTTCGAGATCCGTGACCGCAAGTCGCCGCACTGGACGGGCAGTTCCTCGTCGCCCGCGACCTTCGGACACTTCGGGCAGTCCGGTACCTTCCTGTGGATCGACCCTGTGGCAGGCGCGGCGTGCATCGCGCTCACCGACCGGGCCTTCGGCCCGTGGGCGGTCGAGGTGTGGCCGGCGCTCACGGACGCGGTGCTCGCGGAGCTCGGCTCGGCCCGCTGAGCCACGTCACCCGTCGGCCCCTTTCGTGGCCAGGCACTCGAACCACACCGTCTTGCCAGCGCCGTCGCGGCGCGGCTCCGCGCCCCAGCGGTCGGTGACGGCGTCGACCAGCATCAGCCCTCGCCCTCCTTCGTCGAGGGCATCGCCCGCGACCACGCGGGGCAGCTCCGGGCAGGTGTCCGCGACCTCGACGCGCACGCCCCCGGCCGGTAGCAGGAAGATGAGCGTCTGGCCGCGGCGGCCGGGGACGTGCCGTACGACATTGGCGATCAGCTCGGTGAGCGCCAGCTCCGCCGCGTCGGCCACATCGAGGAGATCCCAGCCGGTGAGGTAGAGCCGCAGGATGCGGCGCAGATGCCGGGCCGAGTGCTCACCGATCGCGAAGTCGGCGCGGTAGGTCGGCTCCAGCAGGTCGTCGGCCTGCGGATCAATTGCGTGATTCATGTCACCAGAGTGCAGCGGCGTGACTACGCTCGGCTACGTACGGAAACGAACGCCGTGAGGCGTTGAACGCCGGAGGTGCCCCGCCGTGGCCAACATCCAGACACTCGACCCGAGTGCTTCCCCATTGGACTATTACGGCTGGGAGTTGCGCCGCCAGAGAGAGGCCAACAACCTCAAGCAGGGGCAGCTCGGCGACATCATCTTCTGCACGGGTTCCCTGATCGGCCAGGTCGAGACGACGAAGAAGGTCCCCACGCGCGACTTCTCCGAGCGGCTGGACGCGGCGCTCGGCACGGACGGGGTGTTCTCGCGGCTGATCGGCCTGGTCCTGCGCAGCCAGCTGCCGACCTGGTTCCAGCCGTACGCCGAGATGGAGTCGTGCGCCGCGTACATCTCCACGTACCAGGCGCAGTTGGTGTACGGGCTGTTGCAGACGGAGGAGTACGCGCGGGCGGTGCTCGCCACCGGCATGCCGGACGATCTCGAAAATCTGGTGGCGGCCCGGATGGAGCGTCAGCGCATCCTGAAGCGGGAACGGCCGCCACTCGCCTGGGCGATCCTCGACGAGGCGGTGCTGCACCGGCCGATCGGCGGCCGCGAGGTGATGCGGAAGCAACTCCAGCGACTGTTGGACTTCGCCGATCACCGCTGGATGCAGATTCAGGTGCTTCCCTTCGCGGCCGGTGAACACGCCAGCCTGGCTGGGTCGTTCAACACGCTGCGCTTCGACGACGACCCCGAGATCGTCTACACGGAGGACATCATCTCCGGCCATATGACCGCCAACCCCGACACCGTCAGGGAAGCCTCGCTCCGTTACGCTCACTTGCAGGCCGCCGCCCTCTCTGTTGAGGCTTCGGCAGCACTGATCACCCGCGTGATGGAGGAACGTTATGGAGACCGGTCCCGACCTGAAGAACGCGCGGTGGCGTAAGTCCAGCTACAGCGGAAACACCGGCGGCGACTGCGTCGAGGTGGCCGACGGCCTCCCCTGCGCCGTACCCGTCCGTGACAGCAAGAACCCCGACGGCCCCGTCCTCACCATCGGGGCTGCTGCCTGGCGGCACTTCATCGACAGCCTCCGCTGACCACGTCGCAAGCGCACGACGGAAGGGGGCTCGGGTGATCAGTGGTCACCCGAGCCCCCTTTCTCGCAAGGGCAGCGACTGATCATTTCGGAACGAGGCTTGAAGCCGCCTCAAGCAGATGAGGTCGCAAGCGAGTTGGGGCAGGCCGAGGTGGAGGTCGGCGCGTATCTCGTAGCGGTTCCGCGGTCGTTTGAATCGGCCGAGTCGAACGAAGTCCGCTCGACGGCCCAGCGGTCTCTTCCAGGCCGGAGCCGTGAACGAAGCCCTTGCGGGCGATCTTGGGGCCCGCAGATGTATTCCGCCGCCTCCCCCACAGCCAAACTCTCACCGAAATCATTCTGAAATGATCAGCTATCGGCACGGCCTGGCGTGGGGAGCCGGACAGGATTCACACACGGCATCGATTCGAATAAATAGCACAAAAGAAGAAGGGGACGCCCCGCAGGGCGTCCCCCATTCAGCAGACTTCACCCTCGGCGAACTCAGTGAATCCGGATCGAAACGACGTTGTGGACGTGGCCAGGGTTCCATACCTGCCACTTTTGGAGGGTGACGGTGTCGAGCCTCGGGTTGTTCATATCCTTCTGGTACTGGAGGGTCACGACGTTGTTCCCCGATTCGACCCAGTTGACGCCGTAAATGGCGACGGGCATGGATCCGGCGTTGGCGAAACAGAGCGTGTCACGGCCGTTGTTATTGTGGATCGCCAGGTAGCCACGCTCGTTACAGGCCGTACGGTTGATCGCGGCGCCGACGCTCGAGGGAGATGCGGCCGCGACGGGAACGGCAGTGGCGACCAGTGCAGCCACAGAGGCGACAGCGACACCGACGAAACGACGCACGGGCAGCTTCATTTCTTCCCTTTCTCCTACGGTTCAGGAGTCCCCACTCTCGCACGTGCAGCGGCCACCCCGGAGTATTTCTCTCAGCCAATTTCGGGAACCAACGTCCTCTTTTCAGCCTCCGGTCGAATCTTGCCAGTCGGTGGCACCTTAGCGAGTCCTCTGAAGAACGTAATTTCGACCAAGAGAAACGTTTCCACAGAGTTTTCGAGCATTTGTTCACCTGACTGGTATTGACGTTTCCAATTCCACCCTTCGCTCCCGCATCTCCCGCCTACGGCAGCACAGCCTGGAGATCGGTTCTCGCCCGTGGCACGGAAGCACCGGCGGCGACTGCGTCGAGGTGGCCGACGGCCTCCCCTGCGCCGTCCCCGTCCGCGACAGCAAAAACCCCGACGGCCCCGTCCTCACCATTGGGGCCGACGCCTGGCGGCACTTCGTCGACGCACTCCGCTGACCACACCGACAAGCACACACCGCGAAGGGGGCGGGGACGCCTCATACAGCCCCCGTTCTCTCGCGCATACACACGGGGGGGCAGGGCCGCTCAGGCCGACAGCTCCCAGATCAGCACCCCGGCCGGGCCCGCCGTCGCCGTCAGCTCCAGCCCCGTCTCGCCCGTGATCCGCGCCGCGTCGCCGGGGCTCAGCGCCTCGTCGCCGATCCGGACCGCGCCGGCCACCACGTGGACGTAGACCCGTGGCGCGTCCGGGACCGGTGTGCGCTTCCCGGGAGCCGGTCGGCGCACGTGCAGCACGGCACCCGCCGCCGGGAGGGCGTACGGGGTGTCGTCCGCGAGTTCCGGGACGATCGTGTACGCGGGTTCGCCGCCCGGTTCGAGGGGGGCCAGCCACATCTGAATGAACGTCAGCGGCCGGTCACCGTCGTTGCGCTCGACGTGGCGCACCCCGGCCGCCGCGCTGAGGTGCTGGAGGTCCCCGGCCCGTACGACCGTGGCATGACCGGTCGAATCGCGGTGGGTCAGCTCGCCCTCGACGACCCAGGTGACGATCTCCGTATGGCTGTGCGGGTGTTCGTCGAAGCCGGCGCCGGAGGCGAGCCGTTCCTCGTTGCAGGCCAGGATCGCGCCGAAGCGCAGATTGTCCGGGTCGTAGAAGCTGCCGAAGGAGAAGGCATGCCGGGACAGGATGCCGGCGGCCCGGTCCCCGCCCGTGAAGCGGTCTTCGGCACGGTGTACGGAAATCACCTGCCCACGGTAGCCCGGCGCGTCGCCCCTGCGATCGTCTTGCCGCTACCCGGCAGTACGACCCGCCATCGCCCCGCCCGTCCGATCACGTGGCCGGATAGGGCAGTCTTGTATCCGTGTCCCGACCCGATCCTGAGCAGCCTGCTGCGAACGACGCCCACCTGCATGCCGCGACCCTGAAGCGGCTGGAGCAGTCCTCCGGCCGCCTGGCCGCCAACGCGATCGCCCGCATGGACGAGTCGCTGCCGTGGTACCGGGCGATGCCACCGGAGAACCGGTCCTGGATCGGCCTGGTGGCCCAGGCCGGAATCGCGGCGTTCACCGAGTGGTTCCGGCATCCGGAGACGCCTCAGGCCATCTCCACCGATGTGTTCGGTACGGCTCCGCGTGAGCTGACCCGGGCGATCACACTGCGGCAGACCGTGGAGATGGTGCGTACGACGATCGAGGTCATGGAGGCCGCGATCGAGGAGGTCGCCGCGCCGGGCGACGAGTCGGTGCTGCGCGAGGCGCTGCTCGTCTACGCGCGGGAGATCGCCTTCGCGACCGCCCAGGTGTACGCGCAGGCCGCCGAGGCCCGCGGTGCCTGGGACGCCCGGCTGGAATCGCTCGTGGTGAACGCCGTGCTGTCCGGTGAGGCCGATGAGGGCGCCGTGTCCCGGGCCGCCGCGCTCGGCTGGAACTCCCCCGAACATGTCTGTGTGGTGCTCGGTACAGCCCCGGACGGCGACAGCGAACTGACCGTGGAGGCGATCCGGCGGGCCGCCCGGCACGCGAAGCTCCAGGTCCTGACCGGCGTGCTCGGCAACCGGCTGGTCGTCATCGCGGGCGGCAGCGACAACCCGCTGCATGTCGCCAAGGCGCTGATCGGCCCGTACGCGGCGGGTCCCGTCGTCGCCGGGCCCGTAGTGCCCGACCTGCTGGCGGCCACCCGGTCCGCACAGGCGGCGGCCGCCGGACTCAAGGCGTGCAGCGCCTGGCAGGACGCCCCGCGACCGGTGCTGGCCGACGATCTGCTGCCGGAGCGCGCGATGGCGGGCGACCCTGCCGCACGGGACCAATTGGTGGAGGAGATCTACAGACCGCTGGAAGAAGCGGGTTCTGCACTCCTGGAGACGCTGAGTGTGTATCTGGAGCAGGCGAGCAGCTTGGAAGGCGCGGCCAGGATGCTCTTCGTCCACCCCAACACCGTGCGCTACCGGCTCCGACGTGTGACTGACGTCACCGGGTGGTCGCCTTCCGATGTCCGCTCGGCGTTCACGCTCCGAATCGCCCTGATTCTGGGGCGCTTGGCTGCCAGAGATCCCCAGTCCTAGACTTTTGTCGGACATCAACAATTCCCCATACGGTTCTTCGTCCCTGTCCCCACGGGTGTTCCGGACCGTTCGCAAGAGAGAGTGTGAGGGTGCTCGTACTCGTCGCTCCCGGCCAAGGCGCTCAGACGCCTGGCTTCCTGACTCCCTGGCTCGACCTCCCCGGTGCCACCGACCGCATCGCGGCCTGGTCCGACGCCATCGGGCTCGACCTCGCCCACTACGGCACCAAGGCCGACGCGGAGGAGATCCGTGACACCGCGGTGGCACAGCCGCTGCTGGTCGCCGCCGGTCTGCTGTCCGCTGCCGCGCTCGACGCGTCGCCCGACATCGTCGCAGGTCACAGCGTTGGTGAGATCACTGCAGCCGCCCTCGCCGGAGTCATCGGCGACGAGGCGGCGCTGCGTCTCGTCCGTACGCGTGGGCTCGCCATGGCCGACGCCGCCGCGGTCACCGAGACCGGTATGGCGGCGCTGCTCGGCGGCGACCCCGAGGTGACGGTCCCTCACCTGGAGAAGCTCGGGCTGACCCCGGCGAACGTCAACGGGGGCGGCCAGGTCGTCGCCGCCGGGACCGCCGCGCAGATCGCCGCGCTGAGCGAGGACATGCCCGAGGGCGTGCGCCGCGTGGTGCCCCTCAAGGTCGCCGGTGCCTTCCACACGCACCACATGGCGCCCGCCGTCGACCGGCTGCGCGAGGCCGCCCTGGCCCTGAAGATCGCCGACCCGGCCATGACCTACGTCTCGAACGCCGACGGGAAGCCCGTTGCTATCGGCGACGAGGTCATCTCGCGGCTGGTCGGCCAGGTGGCCAACCCGGTCCGCTGGGACCTGTGCATGGAGACCTTTAAGGAGATGGGCGTCACGGCTCTCATCGAGGCATGCCCCGGTGGCACCCTCACGGGTCTCGCCAAGCGCGCGCTGCCCGGTGTGCAGACCCTCGCGCTCAAGACACCCGACGACCTCGACGCGGCCCGTGCGCTCATCACCGAGCACGCAGGCGCCTAAGGAGCCCGAGAGCATGTCGAAGATCAAGCCCAGTCAGGGCGCCCCGTACGCACGCATCAAGGGCGTCGGCGGCTACCGCCCGACCCGCGTCGTGCCGAACGAGGTGATCCTCGAGACGATCGACTCGTCCGACGAGTGGATCCGCTCGCGCTCCGGCATCGTCACCCGTCACTGGGCGAACGACGAGGAGACGGTCGCCGCGATGTCGATCGAGGCGGGCGGCAAGGCCATCGCCGACGCCGGAATCACCGCCGACCAGATCGGTGCCGTGGTCGTCTCCACCGTCTCGCACTTCGCGCAGACGCCCGCCATCGCCACCGAGATCGCCGACAAGCTGGGCACCGACAAGGCAGCCGCGTTCGACATCTCGGCCGGCTGCGCCGGTTTCGGCTACGGCCTGACCCTCGCCAAGGGCATGGTCGTCGAAGGCTCGGCGGAGTACGTCCTCGTGATCGGCGTGGAGCGGCTGAGCGACCTGACCGACCTGGAGGACCGGGCGACGGCCTTCCTGTTCGGTGACGGCGCGGGCGCCGTGGTCGTCGGCCCGTCCAAGGAGCCCGCGATCGGCCCCACCGTGTGGGGCTCCGAGGGCGACAAGGCCGGCACGATCAAGCAGACCGTGCCGTGGGACAAGTTCCACGCCGGCGACGTGTCGCAGCTCCCGCTGGACTCCCACGGCAACATCAAGTTCCCGGCCATCACGCAGGAGGGCCAGGCGGTCTTCCGCTGGGCCGTCTTCGAGATGGCGAAGGTCGCCCAGCAGGCGCTGGACGCGGCCGGGATCGCCCCGGAAGACCTGGACGTCTTCATTCCGCACCAGGCCAACATGCGGATCATCGACTCGATGGTGAAGACCCTGAAGCTGCCGGAGAGCGTCACGGTCGCCCGTGACGTGGAAACCACCGGCAACACCTCCGCCGCCTCGATTCCGCTCGCTATGGAGCGGCTTCTGGCGACCGGTCAGGCGAAGAGCGGCGACACCGCGCTCGTCATCGGCTTCGGGGCGGGTCTCGCCTACGCCGCGACGGTCGTTACCCTCCCCTAGGCACACCAGGCCTTTTCGGCCCGGACGTCCCAACCCTGTAGACACACATCGAAGGAGCGCCAACATGGCCGCCACGCAGGAAGAGATCGTCGAAGGTCTCGCCGAGATCGTCAACGAGATCGCCGGTATCCCGGTCGAGGACGTCCAGCTGGACAAGTCCTTCACCGACGACCTGGACGTCGACTCGCTGTCCATGGTCGAGGTCGTCGTCGCCGCCGAGGAGCGCTTCGACGTCAAGATCCCCGACGAGGACGTGAAGAACCTCAAGACGGTCGGCGACGCTGCCGAGTACATCCTCAAGCACCAGGCCTGATCAGGCCGGCTCTGTGTCGCCACCCGGCGGTGGCGCCGCTGATTCACGGCCCCCTACACGTGGAGAAGATTTTCCAGTGAACTCGACCAATCGCACCGTGGTCGTCACCGGTATCGGCGCAACCACTCCGCTGGGTGGCGACTCGGCGTCGACCTGGGAAGGTCTGATGGCCGGTCGTTCCGGCGTCAAGCCTCTCGAGGGCGACCGTTTCGCTGAACTGCCCGTCCGGATCGCCGCAGTCGCGGCCGTCGACCCGGGCGATGTTCTGCCCCGCCCGCTCGCCCGCAAGCTGGACCGCTCGGCGCAGTTCGCGCTGATCGCGGCCCGCGAGGCGTGGGCGGACGCCGGCTTCACCGGCAAGGCCGGTGAGGACGACACGATCCAGCCCGAGCGGCTGGGCTCGGTCATCGCCTCCGGTATCGGCGGCGTGATCACCCTGCTCGACCAGTACGACGTGCTCAAGGAGAAGGGCGTACGCCGCGTCTCCCCGCACACCGTGCCCATGCTCATGCCCAACGGCCCGGCCGCCAACGTCGGCCTGGAGGTCAACGCCCAGGCCGGTGTGCACACCCCGGTCTCCGCTTGTGCCTCGGGTGCCGAGGCGATCGGGTACGCCGTGGAGATGATCCGCACCGGCCGTGCCGATGTGGTCCTCGCCGGTGGCACCGAGGCGGCGATCCACCCGCTGCCGATCGCCGCGTTCGCCAACATGATGGCGATGTCCAAGAACAACGACGAGCCCCAGAAGGCGTCGCGTCCGTACGACACGGGCCGTGACGGCTTCGTGCTCGGCGAGGGTGCCGGGGTCGTCGTCCTGGAGTCCGCGGAGCACGCCGCCGCGCGTGGCGCCAAGGTCTACTGCGAGGTACTGGGCCAGGGGCTGTCCGCGGACGCCCACCACATCGCGCAGCCCGAGCCGACCGGTCGTGGCATCGCCGCCGCGATGCAGAACCTGCTGGACCAGACGGACCTCAAGCCGTCCGAGGTCGTGCACCTCAACGCGCACGCCACGTCGACGCCGCAGGGCGATATCGCGGAGCTGAAGGCTCTGCGCAAGACTCTGGGCGACGATCTCGACCATGTCGCGATCTCCGCGACGAAGTCGATGACCGGTCACCTCCTCGGTGGCGCGGGCGGCATCGAGACCGTCGCGACGGTCCTGGCGCTGCACCACCGGATGGCTCCGCCGACGATCAACGTGGAGCACCTCGACGAGGCGGTGGAGGCGGACATCGTGCGCGATGAGCCGCGGCCGCTGCCGGAGGGGCCGATCGCCGCGATCAACAACTCGTTCGGGTTCGGCGGTCACAACGTGGTTCTGGCGTTGCGCAGCGTCTGACCTGCGGTCCCGCGAACCGACACGGCGAAGCCCGCCTCTCTCGACCGGAGAGGCGGGCTTCGCCCGTTGCGTTTCGGGGGCTCTGCTCCGGGACCCCCGCTTCTCAATCGCCGGTGGGGCCGGATTCCGCGCCCCTCACACCACCTGGTGCAGCCACCGCACCGGCGCTCCCTCTCCCGCGTGGCGGAAGGACTCCAGTTCGTCGTCCCACGGCTTGCCGAGCAGCTTGGCGATCTCGGCCTCCAGATCGCTCTCGCCCCGCACGGACCGCGCCAGCGCCGCCCGCAACCGGTCCTCGGGCACCAGGATGTCGCCGTGCATGCCGGTGACGGCGTGGAAGATGCCCAGTTCGGGCGTGGAGCTGTAGCGCTCGCCCTCCGACGTGGGATTCGGCTCAGCCGTCACCTCGAAGCGCAGCAGATCCCAGCCGCGCAGCGCGGAGGCCAGCTTCGACGCCGTGCCGGGCCTGGCCTGCCAGGAGAACTCGGCCCGCCATGTACCGGGCGCGGCCGGCTGTCTGATCCAGTCCAGCTGGACCCGCACACCGAGGACACCCCCCACCGCCCATTCGACATGGGGGCAGAGCGCGCGCGGTGCGGAGTGAACGTACAGAACTCCACGTGTCGTCACCGGGACCTCCAGTGTGGGACGAAGTTCGCCTTCCCCAGCGGCCTCGCGCCCGTACCGTCTCTTCTCGGCCGGTTCCCGAGGTTGTCATCAGTAAACAGCATCGGGGTGAAACTCCTGAAAAGGGACAGTATGTGACGTGATGTGATTTACAGAATGCCACCCGAGTGGAGTCGGGTGAGGGGAAGCGCCGCTGGTTCGACGAGGAAAAGCTACCGCGCGGCGGCATCCGGGGTGTGCCGTACCGTCGGTCCTGGGCCCATCATTCGCTCGGCTTTCACCCTGCGGGGCGCCCGGGCCTTCCGACCGGTGCCACAAGGGGTTGCCGGGGGCATGACCGAGGGGAACCAAGGGATGCGGGATCGTTCCGTCCGCCACCGTTCGCGTACCGCGGCCGCTGTCCTGGCCGTCGTCTCGTTGCTCGGCACGGCCGCTCTGACCGGCTGCGACGCCGGACAGGACCGGACGACGAAGGGGTCGGCGGCCGAAAAGCGGCGGCCACCCGCGCAGCCGGTCTGGGACCGCAGCCCGGGGTCGGTGGCCGCCGTCGGTGACTCCATCACTCGCGGTTTCGACGCCTGTTCGGTGCTGGCGGACTGCCCGGAGGTGTCCTGGGCGACCGGCACGGACAGCGAGGTGCGCAGCCTCGCCGTGCGACTGCTCGGTGGGTCGAGGGCCGCCGAGCGCAGCTGGAACCATGCCGAGACGGGGGCCAGGATGGCGCAGCTGCCGGAGCAGATGGTGTTGGCCGCGAAGAAGAAGCCCGATCTGGTGACGGTGATGATCGGCGCCAATGACGCCTGCCGGGACTCGGCACGGCTCATGACGCCGGTGGCGGATTTCCGGGCGTCGTTCGAGGCGTCGATGCGTCAGTTGCGCGCCGGGGCGCCGAAGGCACAGGTGTATGTGTCGAGCGTGCCGGATCTCAAGCGGCTCTGGTCCACGGGGCGCGGCAATGCGCTGGGCAAGCAGATCTGGAAGCTGGGGATCTGTCAGTCGATGCTGGGTGACGCGGATGACATGAGTACGCGCGCTGTGGCCCGGCGCGCCTCGGTCCAGGAGCGGGTCGTGGCGTACAACGACGTACTGCGGGAGGTCTGTGCGAAGGACCGGCGCTGCCGTTACGACGGCGGGGCGGTCTTCGACTACCGGTTCACCGGCAAGCAGCTCAGCCAGTGGGACTGGTTCCATCCGGGGCGGGACGGGCAGGCGCGGCTGGCGGAGATCGCGTACCGCAATGTCACCTCGGCCCGGCCCCCGGCGTAAGACCGACCGGCAAATGGGGGGTGGGAGAAGGAGCGGGGCCGGGTGCGTGCAGCTGCAAGGCGGAGGATTGAGCCAACGCGGAGCGTTGGTGATTGACGACAACGCGGCAGATGTGCGTGCCCGGCCCCGCGACGCCGCCCCCCATTTGCCGGTTGGTCTAAGGTCCGTGATCATGAACACAGGTTCGAGCACGGCGGTGTGCGCGGAAGATTTCGGCACCCTCGCGGATGGCACTGTCGTGCACCGCTGGACGCTGGAACGGGACGGTACGCGGGTGCGTGTCCTGACGTACGGCGGCATCGTGCAGTCGGTCGAGGTGCCCGGCCGGGACGAGGTGCGGGCGGGTGTCGCGCTCGGGCTGCCGGATCTCGCCGGGTACGAGACGTATTCGGGTCCGTACTTCGGTGCGCTGGTCGGCCGGTACGCGAACCGGATCGGCGGTGCCTGTTTCGAACTGGACGGGCAGAGGCACCGGGTGACGCGCAATGAGGGGCGCAACCATGTGCACGGCGGGCTCCGGGGCTTCGACAAGCGCGTGTGGCAGGCGCGGGAGGTGGCGGACGGTGTCCGGCTGTCCCTGGTCTCCGAGGACGGCGAGGAGGGCTTCCCGGGGCGTCTGACGGTGTCGGCGACGTACAGCCTGGACGAGGGCGGGGCGCTGCGGATCGTGTACCGGGCGACGACGGACGCCCCGACGGTGCTGAACCTGACGAATCACACGTACTGGAACCTCGCGGGCGACGGCAGCGGCAGCGCGCTCGGGCAGGTGCTGCGGATCGCGGCCGGGCAGATCACTCCGGCGGATGCCGAGTCGCTGCCGACGGGTGAGTTCCTGCCGGTGGACGGGACCCGGTTCGACTTCCGTGAGCCGAAGCCGGTCGGCGCGGGCTACGACCACAACTTCGTGCTGGACGGTGCCGGGCCGGGCCCGGCGGCCGAGCTGTACGACGCGGCGTCGGGGCGCGTCCTGACCGTCACCACGACGGAACCCGGGATGCAGCTGTACACGGCGGACCACTTCGACGGGCGGCCGTTCGGGCCGTGCGCCGGGATCGCGTTGGAGGCCCAGCACTTCCCCGACTCCCCGAACCGGCCCGAGTTCCCGAGCACGGTACTGCGGCCGGGCGAGGAGTACGTCTCGACGACGGTGTACGGATTCGCGGTGCGCTGACGGCAGGCACTGCATGAGGGGAGCCCCGGAGCGGGGTCAGGCACCGCGCCGGGGCTCACCCGTACCAGGGGCCGTTACTCCTTGATGTCCACGGCCGTCGTCAGGCGTACGTCACCGAGCGAGCGGGCCGCCTGCACCTCGTACGTGCCCGGGACGAGGGTCCAGTCGTCCGCCGTCTCGTCCCAGATCTCGTACGCGCTCCGCTCCAGCGGAATCACTGCCTCGACACTCTCGCCGGGCGCCGCCTCGACGCGTGCGAAGCCGGCCAGCCAGCGAACCGGGCGTTCGACGGTGTCGTCCTGGGGCGCCAGATAGAGCTGGACGGTCTCGGCACCGGGCCGGGTGCCGGTGTTGCGGAGGCGGACGGTGGCGGTGTCGGGGCCGGCCGCCAGGCTCTCGTACTCCCAGGTGGTGTAGCCGAGCCCGTGGCCGAAGGGGTACGCGGGCGCGGTGCCGGCCTTCTCCCAGGCCCGGTAGCCGACGAAGACGCCCTCGTCGTAGTGGAGTTCGCCGCCGGTGGGGGTGGTGGAGGAGACCGGGACGTCGGCGAGGGCGACCGGCCAGGTGGTGGGGAGGCGGCCGCCCGGTTCCTCGGCGCCGAGCAGGACGTCGGCAAGGGCGTGGCCGGCCTCCTGGCCGGGGAACCAGCTGAGCAGGACCGCGGCGACCTCGTCGCGCCACGGAAGCTCCACCGGGGAGCCGGAGTTGACGATCACGACGGTGTTCGGGTTGGCGGCGGCGACGGCCCTGACGAGGTCGTCCTGGTGGCCGGGGAGCTTCAGGTCCGTGCGGTCGAAGCCTTCGGACTCGACGCGTTCGGTGGTGCCGACGACGACGATCGCGGTGTCCGCGGTACGGGCCGCCTCGACGGCCTCGGCGATCAGCTCCCGGGGGTCGAGGCGCGGGCCGAGGTGGCAGAAGGAGAACGAGACGCCGGGGATCGGCGCGTCGTCGCCCAGGGTGTCGGGGATCAGCCGCAGCAAGACCTCGACGGGTTCGCCCGCGGCGAGGACGATCCGGCCGCGCTCCACGGGGTTGCCGAAGAATGCCTCGCCCGGGTCGTCCGAGCCGGTGACCCGGTGGACCTCGTCGTACAGGGTCTCGCCGGCGACGGTGAGGGTGAGCCCTCCGGTGCCGCGGGTGCCGAAGACGTGCTCGCCGTCGTTGCGCGGGACGAAGGTGCCGGTGATCTCGACGCTGTGCAGCGTCGCGCGGGTCACGCCTTCTGGAAGGTCGTCGCCGATCCACTGGACGGCGCCGCTGTGCAGCGGGGCCGAGCCGATGACGGCGCCGGAGGCGTCGTAGCAGACGGCCCTGAGCTCGAAGCCCTTCTCGGCCGGGGTGAGTTCGTTGTTCGGGTCGGCGCCGACGCGGTAGTCGAGGACGCCCTCGGGGAGCGCGGCGGTGAAGCCGTCCAGCGGCGAGACGATGTGGTGCGGGAAGACCTGGGCCGAGCCGCCGCCGAGGACCCGGGCGTCCCGGGCGAGCGCCCCGCTGAGCGCGACCTTGCGGACGGCGGCCGGGTCGATGGGGAGCGCGGCGCCTTCATTGCGTACGAGGACGAAGGAGCGGCGGGCGATCTCGCGGGCCAGTGCGTCGCCGTCGGCGGCCCCGGGGTATCCGGCCTCGTCGACGACGGGCGGGGCACCGTCCAGGATGCCGACGCGGGCGGCCAGCCGCAGTACGTTGCGTACGGCCCCGTCGACGACGGACTCCTCGACCTCACCGGCCCGTACGGCGTCGGCGAGCGCCTTCCCGTACACGGTCCTGGGGCCCGGCATGGCGACGTCGAGACCGCCGTTGACGGCGGCGACGGTGGAACGGGCGGCCAGCCAGTCGGAGACGATGTAGCCGTCGAAGCCCCATTCGCCGCGCAGCACCGCGTTCTGCAGATAGCGGTGCTCGGTCATGGTGGAGCCGTTGACCTGGTTGTACGCGGCCATGATGCCCCACGGGTGGGCGTTCTTGACGATCCGTTCGAACGGGGCGAGGTAGATCTCGCGCAGGGGGCGCGGGGCGACGATGTTGTCGACGGTGAAGCGGTCGGTCTCGGCGTCGTTGGCGACGAAGTGCTTGACGGTCGTACCGACGCCTCCGTCCTGCACGCCCCGCACAAAGCCGGTGCCGATCTCGCCGGTGAGGTACGGGTCCTCGCTGTACGTCTCGAAGTGGCGCCCGCCGAGCGGGGAACGGTGGAGGTTCACGGTCGGGGCGAGGAGGACGTGCACCCCCTTGCGGCGGGCCTCCTGGGCCAGCAGCCGGCCGGCCCGGCGGGCCAGGGCCGGGTCCCAGGTCGCGGCGAGCGCGGTGGGCGAGGGCAGTGCGACGGAGGGGTCGTCGGCGGTCCAGGCGACCCCGCGGACGCCGATCGGACCGTCGGACATGACCAGGGAGCGCAGCCCGACGGCGGGGAGTTCGGGCAGCGACCACATGTCCTGGCCGGCCAGCAGCCGCGCCTTGTCGTCGAGCCCCAGTGCGGCCAGCGCCGCGTCGACCGCGGCCTCGCGGGCCGCATCGGGGTTGGTGGATGTGGACGCGCCTGCCACGGCCGTACCTCCTCGTCGATTCCTGCACTGAATGTCTCCATACTGACTCCATTACCAGTAGGCAAGTAGGTATCGTTATCATTCCGTAACTCTCAGGGATGGCGTACGGTCTCGGGGCGGGACCGTACGAAGCACGGAAAGGGGCCGGGAGATGGTGCGGGCCAGAAGCGCGGAACGGCGGGCGGAGATTCTCCGCGCCACTCTCGAAGTGATCGCCGAGCGCGGCTGTCGCGGCGCTTCTCTGAGCGCTGTCGCCGAGCGGGTCGGTCTCAGCCAGCAGGGGCTCCTGCACTACTTCCCGACCAAGGAGGCGCTGCTCGTCGCCGTGCTGGAGGAGCGCGACCAGTGGGACACGGGCGGCGGCACCCGGAGCGACGGCGCGTGGCGGATCGATCTGCTGACCTCGCTCGTCGAGTACAACGCGATGCGGCCGGGCATCGTCCAGACGTTCTCTGCGCTGCTCGGCGAGAGCGTGACGGAAGGTCATCCCGCGCGGGAGTTCTTCACCCGCCGCTACGCCCAGGTCCGAGCGAGCATGGCGGCGATGCTGCGCGCGGAGTACGGCGAGCGGATGCCGGGCGGCCTGACTCCGGAGCGCGCGGCGCCACTGCTGGTGGCGACCATGGACGGGCTCCAGTACCAGTGGCTGCTGGACCCGGATTCGGTGGACATGCCGGCGGCTTTCCAGGATTTCCTGGCGCTGTTGCGGTCGGCGGAACCGGGCGCCGCGGAGGATCCGTCGTCATGACATGACCCGGGGCGACGTCAGTACGGCTAGGGCGTGTTTCGATCGAACGGGCCCCACTTGCGGGTGATTTCCGAGCGGTCTACGCGCGTCCGGGCAAGGGGTACCCTTTCGGGCGGCCCAGGGTTGGGCGCATGACTTCCGAGCCCACCGGACCTTCCTCCGGCCTGCCTTCCCGCCGCACAGTGATCGCGGGTGCCGCCGCAGGCGCCGCCCTCGCCGCGACCGCCGCCGGCACCGCAAGTGCCGCAGTCCCCCGAGCCGTTGACACCGCCGCCGCATCCGGTACCTCGCTCGCACCTGCGGCCACCGGCTCGGACTGGGCCACCTGCCTGAACATCGCCCGCGCCATCCTCGTACGCGACGAACAGGACCAGCCGCTGGTCCCCCGCTACCGCGACATCCTGCTGTCCAAGGGTCTGCCGCGCAACCGCAAGGCCCCCAAGAAGGTGCTGGTCGTCGGCGCGGGACCGGCCGGGCTCACCGCCGCCCATCTGCTCCGCAGCGCCGGGCACACCGTCACCGTGATCGAGGCCAACGGCAATCGCGTCGGCGGCCGGATCAAGACCTTCCGCAAGGGCGGCCACGAGAACGCGAAGGCGCCGTTCGCCGATCCGAAGCAGTACGCCGAGGCCGGCGCCATGCGGATCCCCGACAGCCACCCGCTCGTCACCGGGCTCATGGACAGCTTCGACCTGAAGCGCCGCCGCTTCTACCTGGTCGACGTCGACACCGAGGGCCGGCCGGTGAACCGCACCTGGATCCATGTCAACGGCATCCGGATGCGCAAGGCCGACTACGCGAAGAAGCCGCAGACGATCAACCGCTCGTTCGGGGTCCCCGCGGAGTTCGAGAACAAGACCGCCGCGACGATCGTGCGGGAGGCCTTCGCACCCGTGCGCAAGGAGTTCGAGGGCAAGGAGGGCCGCGAGCTCGTCGAGGGCTGGGCGCGGGTCATCCAGCGGTACGGACACTGGTCGATGTTCCGCTTCCTGACCGAGGCGGCCAAGCTCGACGAGCGCACCATCGACCTCATCGGCACGGTCGAGAACCTCACCTCCCGGCTCCATCTCGCCTTTGTGCACAGCTTCATCGGGGCCTCCCTGATCAGCCCGGACACCGCGTTCTTCGAGTTGCCGGACGGCACCGCCACCCTGGCCGACGCGATGTACAAGCGGGTCAAGGACATCGTGCGGCTGGACCGCCGGGCCACCAGGATCAGCTACGGCGCGGACCGCGTCCGGGTCGAGACGATCTCCGAGGGCCGCGACGGCAAGCCGCTCGTGCGCGAGACGTTCACCGGCGACCGGGCGATCATCACCGTGCCGTTCTCGGGGCTGCGCCACATCCCCGTCGCTCCCGCCCTCTCGTACGGCAAGCGGCGCGCGATCACCGAGATCCACTACGACGCGGCGACCAAGGTGCTCCTCGAATTCAGCCGCCGCTGGTGGGAGTTCGAGGAGAAGGACTGGAAGACCGAGCTGGACAAGGTCCGGCCCGGTCTGTACGAGGCCTACCGCCTGGGCAAGGCGCCGGCCGACGGTTCGCTGCTGGGCGCCCACCCCTCCGTACCGCCCGGTCATCTCCCGCCCAACCAGCGCGTGCACTACGCCGCGTACCGGGCCACCGCCCGCAACCAGCCCGAGGCGGCGCATGTCATCGGCGGCGGATCGGTCACCGACAACCCCAACCGCTTCATGTTCCAGCCTTCCCACCCGGTCGAGGGCAGCGCGGGCGGCGTCGTCCTCGCCTCGTACAGCTGGGCCGACGACGCGCTGAAGTGGGACTCGCTGGACGACGACGAGCGCTATCCGCACGCCCTGGGCGGGGTGCAGGACGTGTACGGGCAGCGCATCGAGGTCTTCTACACGGGCGTCGGCGCCACCCAGTCGTGGATGCGTGATCCGTACGCGTACGGCGAGGCCTCGGTGCTGCTGCCGGGCCAGCACACCGAGTTGTTCGCCGATGTGCGCTCGGTCGAGGGGCCGCTGCACTTCGCGGGCTGCCACACCTCGATCAAGCCGGCCTGGATCGAGGGGGCCCTGGAGTCGGCGGTCAGATCCGCGCTGGAGGTGCACAGCAGCTGACCCGGTGCCCGGCGGGCGTCGCTCAGGGCCCGGGGTGACGCCCAGTCCGGCGAGCACCGATCCTGTGGCCGCGGAATCTCCTCAGCCCTTCTCGAGGGTGTACGGGGCAGGGGCCGCGTCCTCGTCGGGCGCCACCAGATCCCGTGCCAGCAGGGTGGCTCCGGCGACGGCGCCCGGCATCAGGAACACGGCGACGAACGGGACGAGGAAGGCGAGTCCCAGCGGTACGCCGAAGCCGAGGGCCAGCATGCGGCGCCCGCGCAGCAGGACGAGCCGGTCCTTCAGGACCATGCCGCGGCGCTGGAGCGCGACGGCGGTGAGCTCCTCGGAGAGGAAGTAGCCGGTGACGCAGAAACCGATCACGGGGACGACGGTCTGGCCGACGACCGGTATGAACCCGAGGGCGAAGAGCAGCACCGAGTACAGCCCCACCCGCACCAGGATGCGGATGCTGTCGCGGGCGGATATCCACAGATCCCGCCAGAGCGGCAGCCCGGACTCGGGAACCTCGCCGCCTTCCGTGCGGTCGACCTCCTCCGAGAGGGACTCGTAGAAGGGCTCGCCGACCAGCAGCGTCACGGCGGTGAACGTGATCACGGCGAGGAAGAGCCCGAGGGCGAAGACCAGCACCGTCAGGGTGTTACGGAACAGACCGAGCCAGGGCGATGACCAGTCGTCGGCGAAGGGGGTCGCCCAGCTCACGAGGTCGTCGGCGCCGTAGCCGAGGCCGACGAGCGCCGCCGCGTACAGGACAAGAGTGACGAGTCCGGGCAGCAGCCCGAGGCCGAACCAGCGTCCGTGCCTGCCGACCCATCGCTGTCCCTTTATCAAGTAGCCGAAGCCCGCCCCTAGATCACGCATGGCATCAGCGTACTGGTGGGGGCAGGAGCCGTTCCGGCCGCGGGTGCGCCCGCCGGGGGTCGTCAGGCGAGGGAAACGATCATCTTTCCGGTGTTCTCGCCGCGCAGCAGGCCCGTGAAGGCGTCGAACCCGTTCTCGATGCCTTCGACGAGAGTCTCGCGGTACTTCAGCCCGCCCGAGGCCAGCCAGCCGGCGACCTCCCGGACGAACTGCGGCTGGAGTGCGGCGTGGTCGCTGACGAGCATGCCCTGGATGCGCAGCCGCTTGCCGATGACCATGGCGAGGTTGCTCGGGCCGGGGGGCGGCTCGGTGGCGTTGTACTGGGCGATCATTCCGCAGGCGGTGACGCGGCCGTGCACGTTGAGCGAGGAGATCGCCGCTTCGAGGTGCTCGCCGCCGACATTGTCGAAGTAGACGTCGATGCCGTCGGGTGCGGCCTCGCGCAGCTGCTCGGCGACCGGGCCGTTCTTGTAGTTGAAGGCCGCGTCGAAGCCGTACTCCTCCACGAGAAGCCTGACCTTCTCGTCGGAGCCGGCCGAGCCGATGACCCGCGAGGCGCCCTTGAGCTTCGCCATCTGTCCGACCTGGCTGCCGACCGCACCGGCCGCGCCGGAGACGAAGACGGCGTCGCCCTCCTTGAAGGACGCGACCTCGAAGAGGCCCGCGTAGGCAGTGAGCCCGGTCATGCCGAGCACGCCGAGATAGGCGGAGAGCGGGGCGAGCGACGCATCGACCTTCACGGCGTGCTCGGCCGGGACGTCGGCGTACTCGCGCCAGCCGAGGCCGTGCAGGACGTGGTCGCCGACCGCGATCCCCTCGGCGTCGGAGGCGATGACCTCGCCGACCGCGCCGCCGTCCATCGGGTGGTCCAGCTTGAAGGGCGGGGCGTACGACTTCACGTCGTTCATCCGGCCCCGCATGTACGGATCGACCGAGAAGTACAGATTGCGGACGAGGACACGGCCCTCGCCGGGAGCGGTGACGGGGGCCTCGCGCAGGGCGAAGTCCTCGGCCTTCGGCCAGCCGTGGGGGCGGGCGACGAGGTGCCATTCACGGCTGGACGTGGGAAGTGCTGCAGACATGGGCTCGAGGTCTCCTCAGTGCCTTACGGGGTAGGGGAAGCTTCGCCCGGGCCGGTGGGGGCCGGCAGGCGCAACAAAATACTTCACGACGTGAAACAACAATGCCCCTGAATATTTCACCTTGTCAAGCAACCGACTATCCTGGGTGTCATGGCCACCACTCGTACAGATCCCCTGACCCTCGAAGTCGTCGAGCTCATCGGTACCGTCGTGGCGCGCTACTACGAGGAGTACGACGAGGCCGCGGCGGCCCACTCCCTCACCGGCGCCCAGGCGCGCGTGCTCGGGCTCCTCTCCCTGGAGCCGATGCCCATGCGCAAGATCGCGCAGAAGCTGAAGTGCGAGCCGTCGAATGTCACCGGCATCGTGGACCGGCTGGAGACGCGCGGCCTGGTGGAGCGCAAGCCGGATCCGGCCGACCGGCGGGTGAAGCTGGCCGCCCCGACGGAGAAGGGGGCGCGGACGGCACAGCAGCTGCGTGACTCGCTCACTTTCGCCCGGGAGCCACTGGCCGAGCTGTCGGACGCGGACCGGGCGATGCTGCGGGACCTGTTGCGGCGGATGCTGGGCGGCTGACTTCCCCGTACCGCACTTTTCTGTCGGTCCGTCAGCTCTGCACCCCTACGGCCCACCCCGGCGCGCGCAATGACTCCGAACGGCGCACGATGCGTAGAGAGCCGGCTGCCGCCGGTACCGCCGATCAGCGCTCTCGGGAGAACCTGCCGTGACCGTCAGTCTTGAGCAGTTGCGCCGTTGCCATGTCGCCGTCGACCTCGGGGCCGCCCGGACCCGCGTGTACATCAAGGGGCCCGGGCTTGTCGTGGACGAACCGAGTGTCGCCGCCATGAACACCCGTACCGGCTCGCTCATCGCCGTCGGCACGCTCGCCGAGCAGATGACAGGCCGCACCCCCGACTACATCCGGGTGGTCCGCCCGGTCACCGGCGGAACCGTCGTCGACATCGAGATGGCCCAGCGCATGCTCCGCCAGCTGCTCGGCGAGAAGCTCCGCCGCCAGCTGCGCCGCAAGCCTCGGCTGCGGGCCGCCGCCTGCACCCCGCACGACAGCGATCCGCTCGCCCAGCGGGCCACCGTCGAGACCCTGGTCGGGCTGGGCGCCCGGCGGGTCGAACTGGTCGACACCCTGATCGCTGCGGCCGTCGGCTGCGGGCTGCCCGTCGAGCAGCCGACCGCCTCCATGATCATGGTGTGCGGGGCGGCGACCACTCAGATCGCGGTGCTCTCGCTCGGTTCGATCGTGACCGCCGTGCGCATCCCGATCGGCGGCGACGCCATCGATCACGCGGTGATCCAGCATCTGCGCCATCACCACGAGTTGATACTGCCGAGCCAGTCCGTGCGCCCGCTCCAGCTGGCGCTCAGCGGCAGCGGTCCGGCCGCGCACGTTCCTATCACGACCGAGATCCACGGCCGTGATGTGGCGACCGGCCTGGCCCGCTCGGTGCACGTCGACACCGACGCCGTGCGGCAGGCCATCCACGCCCCGCTGACCGCGGTGTTCGACGGCCTCGGCAAGATCCTTCGGGACTGCCCGCCCGACCTGGTGGCCGACATCGCGGACTGCGGGATCGTGATGGTGGGCGGCAGCGCGCTGCTGCCCGGTCTCGATCAGATGCTGCGGAATGCGACGGGCGTGCCCGTGCACATCGCGGAGCGGCCCGACGTGTGCTCCGTACTGGGACTCGGCGCGATGCTGGACGGCGAGATCCAGCCGATGGTTCTGACCCCGCTCGCCTGCTGAGCGCGACGGGGGTGCGGCGTATGGTGCCGGACGGGCCGGGGTCCGGCCGGCGGTCGCCGACGACGGCCGCGACGAGGACGGCTCGCGCTCGTCGACCCTCATCTGGCAGGCGCCGCTCTGAGTGCGACGCGCGTGTTGGAGTGGGCGACGCCGGCCTCCCGCTTGAGTCTGCGCAGCAGTCCGTCCAGGGCTGTGGTGTCGGCGACGGTGGCCCGTACGAGATAGTCGTGGCCGCCGGTCACATGCACCACTTCGGTGATGCCGGGCAGAGCGAGCACCGCCCGCTCGAACACCTCGTTCGTCGTGTCCATCCGCAGCGACACATCGATGAAGACGACAAGACCCGTACGCGTGTCGGCGGCGGGGTCGATGATCACCGTGAAGCCGCGGATGACACCGTCGCGACGCAGCCGGCGCACCCGGTCGGCCGCGGCGTTGGCGCTGAGCCCGACCCGTACGCCCAGATCGCGGTACGAGATCCGGGCATCCTCCTGCAGGATGCCGAGGATTTCCCTGTCCAGACGGTCCATACCGCGATTGTCGCAGCTTTGTCCGAATGATGACTTCGGTCCAAGGCGCATCCGGACGGGCCCATGGCTTGTGCCCGCCGCAGACGCCGCTCCTTCTCCCACTGCCAATCGTGGGCGAGGTCGTTAAGGGCTGTCCCGTAATCCGTGGTGGATCAGCGCGCGGCGTCAGATGTGGTGCATCGCAAGGCGGAGGGACGCCCGAATACTGGATGTATTCGGGCGTTCCGACAACGCGGCGAGGATGGGGCCTCCCCTGCTCGAGCGCAGCCGAGAGCTTGGGGAAGCAGCTGTCGTCGCGCGCCCACCAGGGATTACGGGACAGCCCTTAGAGTGCGGTGGGTGACTCCTCTTCTGTTTGTGCCGGATGACGGTTCCGCCCGGGAAGCCACCCGGTTCGGCGAACACACCATGACGTACGACCGGTTGGCCACCGCATCCACCGTGCTCGCCGCGCGTCTCAGCGGTGCCGGACGAGTCGCCGTCTGGGCCACGCCCACGCCCGAGACCGTGGTCGCCGTCGTGGCCGCGCTGCGGGCCGGTGTGCCGGCGGTGCCGCTCAACCCGAAGACGGGGACGCGCGAACTCGCGCACATCGTGGCCGACAGCGAACCGACCGCGGTGCTGGCCGGGGCGGGCGACGTGCTCCCGCCGGTGCTGGACGCCCTGGACCGTATCGATGTCGACACCGCCCCGGACGACGAGGGCGACGGCGCCGCGCTCCCGGAGCCCTCCCCCGAGTCCCCCGCGCTGATCGTCTACACCTCCGGCACCACGGGCCCGCCCAAGGGCGCGATCCTGCCGCGGCGGGCGATCGCCTCGTCGCTGGACGCGCTGGAGGACGCCTGGCAGTGGACCGGCGACGACGTGCTCGTCCACGCCCTGCCGCTGTTCCATGTGCACGGTCTGATCCTGGGTGTGCTCGGTCCGCTGCGCCGGGGCGGATCGGTGCGGCATCTGGGCAGGTTCTCCGCCGACGGTGTGGCCCGGGAGCTGTCGTCCGGCGGCACGATGCTCTTCGGCGTACCGACGATGTACCACCGGCTGGCGGAGTCCCTCGACGGCTCCGCCCCCGGTGCGGACGGGCTGGCGAAGGCGCTGGCCGGGGCCCGGTTGCTGGTGTCCGGGTCTGCCGCGCTGCCGGTCCACGACCACGAGCGGATCGCGGCCGCGACCGGCCGCCGGGTCATCGAGCGGTACGGCATGACGGAAACCCTGATGAACACGGGCGTCCGGGCCGACGGCGAACCACGCCCCGGCACGGTCGGCGCACCCTTGCGCGGCGTCGAGCTGCGCCTGGTCGAGGAGGACGGCACCGTCCTCACCGAACCCGGCCCCGACGCCATCGGCGAGATCCAGGTGCGCGGCCCGAACCTGTTCACCGGCTATCTGAACCGCCCCGACGCCACGGCCGCCGCTCTCACCGAGGACGGCTGGTTCCGTACAGGAGACATGGCCACCCGTGACACGGACGGCTATGTACGGATCGTCGGCCGCAAGGCCACCGATCTGATCAAGAGCGGCGGGTACAAGATCGGCGCCGGTGAGATCGAGAACGCGCTCCTCGACCACCCCGGTGTCCGCGAGGCCGCCGTCACCGGTGAACCGGACCCGGATCTGGGCGAGCGGATCATCGCCTGGGTGGTGCCGGCCGACCCCGCCGCTCCCCCGACGAAGGACGAGCTCGCGGACCATGTGGCCGCCCAGCTGTCCCCGCACAAGCGCCCGCGCACGGTCCGCTACCTGGAAGCGCTGCCCCGCAACGACCTGGGCAAGATCATGAAGCGGTCGCTCCATGTCTGACCGGCTGACGGCGAGGGCGGCGATCGCGGCCCTCACCACCGAGTTCGAGGAGTTCACCGAAGCCGGTGCGCCCGGCCGCGACAGTGCCGGGGACGGGCCCCTCTCCTGGGCCGGGTACGCGGACTCCCGGGCCCGCGCCGCCGCCCGTACCGGCGAGGAGGAGTCCGTCGTCCACGGCCTCGCGTCCGTCGCCGACCGGCGCTGTGTCCTGGTCTCGTTCGAGTTCGGGTTCCTGGGCGGTTCGCTGGGCCGGCGTACCGGGGACCGGCTGGAGGCCGCGTACGAGGCCGCCCGGACCCGGGGGCTGCCGCTCGTCTCGCTCATCGCGACGGGCGGCAGCCGGATGCAGGAGGGCATGGTCGCCCTGACCCAGCTGCAGCGCGTGGCCCGCGCCTCGGCACGGCTGCGGGCGGCCGGCCCCGCGCAGCTCGCGGTGGTGCGCGACCCGACGACGGGCGGCGGCTGGGCCACGCTGGGGGCGGGCGCCGATGTGATCCTGGCGCTGCCGGGCGCCCAGGTGGGGTTCGCCGGCTCACGGGTGCGGCCCGCGGACGCGGACCCTCACGCGTACACCGCCGAGGGCCAGCTCGCCGCGGGCCAGATCGACGCAGTCGTCCCGCCGGACGAGCTCCCGGGGACGGTGGCCCGCTGGCTGGAGGCGCTCCGTACTCCTGGTTCTACGGCCCCCTCACCCGCCCCCGTGCCGGACGCCCTCTCCGCCACCGGCCTCCCGGTGACCGGCTGGGACGCGGTCCGGCAGGCCCGCTCCCCCTCCCGGCCGCACGCCGAGGCGTATCTGGACGCGTATTTCGACCACCGGCTCCCGCTCAGCGGCGACCGCTGCGGTGGTACGGATCCGGGGCTGCGCTGCGGTTTCGGTCGACGCGGCGACCGGACGGTCGCGTACGTCGCCCAGTGCGGCACCGCGACCCGCCCGGCCGGCTACCGCACGGCGGCCCGGGTGATCCGGCTGGCCGACCGGCTCGGTGTTCCCGTACTCACTCTGATCGACACCCCGGGCGCGGCGAACGACGCCGAGGCGGAACGGGCGGGCGCGGGCGCGGCGATAGCCGACGCCTTCGCGGCGATAGCCGAGGCCAGGGTTCCCGTCACGACGCTGGTGATCGGCGAGGGCGGCTCGGGCGGCGCACTGGCCCTGGCGGCACCGGGGAACACCTATGTCACCCAGGACAGCTATTTCTCGGTGATCGCCCCGGAACTGGCTGCGGCGATCCTGAAGCGCACCCCGGACGAGCTGCACGCCACGGCCGACCAGTTGCGGCTGCGCCCCCAGGACCTGGTGGAACTGGGCGTCGCCCGCGCCGTGGTGCGGCCGGCTCCGCCCGGGGACTGACGACCTGGGGGCCGTCAGGGCTGCGGGTCCCTCGCGTCGTACCGCGCGAACCCGCGCCACCGCAGCCCCAGCAGCGATACGGCCACGACACAGGCGATCCCGCCCCCGGTCACCGCCAGGCCGGGCGAGGTCAGATCGGCGACCGATCCGGCCAGGAAGTCGCCGAGCCTCGGTCCGCCCGCCACGACGACGATGAACACGCCCTGCAGCCGTCCTCGCATCTCGTCCGGCACGGCCGCCTGGAGCATGGTGTTCCGGAAGACCATCGACGTGGTGTCCGCGCACCCGGCGAGCGCCAGGAAGATCAGCCCGAGCCAGAGCTGACGGGTCAGCCCGAAGATCGCGATGGCGGTGCCCCAGGAGGCGACGGCGAGGAGCACGGCGAGGCCGTGGCGGCGCACGCGTCCCAGCCATCCGGAGAACACCCCGCCGAGCAGCGCCCCCAGCGCGGGAGCGGCGACCAGCAGCCCGGTGGTCTTCGCGTCACCGCCGTACCAGACCACGGCGACGACGGGGAACAGCGCCCGGGGATGGGCCAGCACCATGGCGCAGAGGTCGGTGAAGAAGGTCATCCGCAGATTGGGCCTGGTCCCCAGGAAGCGCAGCCCGTCCGCGACGGATGCCCGTTTGCCGCCCGCGCCCTCCTCCCGCTCAGGCAGCATCGAGGGCAGCCGCCACATCGCGTACAGCGAAGCGGTGAAGGTGACGGCGTCGACGGTGTACGCGGCCCGGTAACCCCACCAGCCGACGACGAGCCCGCCGAGCATCGGCCCGACCAGCGTGCCGGTGGTGCTGGTCATGGAGTTGAGTGCGTTGGCGGCGGGCAGTTGCTCGGCCGGAAGCAGCCGGGCGATCATCGAGCTGCGGGCCGGTGCGTTGACCGCGAAGCAGGCCGCCTGGAGGGCGACGACCGCGTACAGCAGCCCCACCTCTTCCACCCCGGCGACGGTGGCGGCGACCAGACCGACAGAGAGGACGAACGACCCCGCGGAGCTGGCCAGTCCCAGCTTGCGTCGGTCGATGGTGTCCGCGACGGCCCCGCCGTAAAGCCCGAAGACGACCAGCGGCAGGAACGAACAGAACCCGATGAGTCCGACCGAGAAGGCGGACCCGGTGATGTCGTAGACCTGGAGCGAGACAGCGAGCGCCGTCATTCCCTGCCCGATCCAGGAAACCGTGTTGCCGAACCAGAGCCGCCGGTAGTCCGGGGAGGTCCGCAGCGGCGTCAAGTCAGCGAGTATTCGTGTGCGGTGCGCGGGCTCTTCGGCTGTTTCGGTCACAGCGGATGGTAACGACCTCGCCCACGATTGTCAGTCGGCGCGATCGGCCGGGCAGTTCGGCGCCCGCTCACGCCCTAACGCCAGTGGATTCCCGACGGGCGGGCGGGCGAGTACGCAGTGCCGTTGTGCGCTTGGGTACGGCGCTCGAACAAAGTGGCGTACAAACCTCTCCGGCCCAGGAGTTGGGTATGCGTGCCCGACTCCACGAGACGCCCCTCGTCCAGAACCAGGATGCGGTCGGCGTCCGCGGCAAAGGCCAGGTCGTGCGTGATCACGATGGTGGTGCGTCCTTCGGCAAGGCGTCGCAGCGGCGCGAGGATGCGCTGTGCGGCCAGTCGGTCCAGTCCGGTGGTGGGCTCGTCGAGGAGGAGGACGGGCGCGTCGCGCAGCATGGCGCGGGCGATCGCGATGCGCTGCAGCTGACCTCCGGAGAGCCGGGACGTGCCGGTGGATATGACTGTGTCATATCCCTCCGGCAATGCGCCGATGAAGGCGTCGGCGTCGGCCGCCCGTGCGGCTTCCACTACGTCACGGTGGGTCACATCCGTGCGTCCGCAAGCGATGTTCTGCTCGATGGTGTCGTGCAGGACGAGCGTGTCCTGGGGCAGCAGCGTGATGTTCCGGCGGAGATAGGTCAGCGGCAACTGGTCCACGGACAGGCCGTCCAGCCGGATACTGCCGGAATCCGGGTCGTAGAACCTCAGCAGCAGAGCCGCCAGGGTCGACTTGCCCGCGCCACTGGGGCCGGTGATGACCAGCAGTTCCCCCGGGCTCGCGGTGAACGAGAGATCCCGGAGAACCGGCTCGCTGCTGCCGGGGTAGTGGAAGAAGACCTGACGCGCCTCCACCTCGCCGAGCGCACGGCTCCGGGGCGGGGCGGGCACGGAGGCGGCCGGGTCGGTGACAGCGGGCTCGGCGTCGAGAATCTCCAGCAGCCGTGCGGCTCCCGCTGTCGCGGCGGTGGCCGTCAGGCCGAGCTGGCCCAGGGAGCGGATCGGCGGGTAGAGGTAGCCGATGAAGGCGGCGAAGGCCAGGAGCTGGCCGAGCGTCATCCGCCCCGCGGAGATCTCCCACGCCCCCAGGCCGATGATCGCCAGAACGCACAACGTTTCGAGGACCTCGACGAGTTGCTCGTAGAACTCGGTGAGGCGGACGGCCTTCACCGCTGCCTTCAGCCGGATACGTGCCTTGCTGAGGAGCCGCGCCTCCTCGTCGTGCTGCCTGTTGTACACCTGGGTCATGACGACGTTGACCAATGTCTCCTCGACCACTGCCGTGATGGCACCGTCCGCCGCGCGGCCGCGCCGGGACACCGCGCGCAGCGGCCCGGCGAAACGGGTGGTCGTGAACCAGAAGAACGGCACCATGACCAGTGTGGCGAGGGCCAGGTCCCAGCGCAGCCACAGGGCGGCGGCGGCGTAGAAGAGCGCGCTGAACAGGGCCGAGGCCGCCCCGACGATGCCGGAGACCACGAGCGCTTCGATGGCTTCCACATCACCCGTCAGCCGCTCCACCAGGTCACCGCGGCGATTGCGTTGATAGAAGTGCGGCGGCAGCGTCTGGAGATGGCTGAAGGCACGGGCCCGCAGCCGCATCACGAAGCGTTCGGCGATCCAGGCAGCGATCGAGTTGCCCAGGTACCCCACCACCGCACCGGCGACGGCCACCGCAAGCCACTGGCCGGCAGGTTTCCAGAAGGCGCTGACGGAACCGGTCTGCAGAGCGGTGTCGGTGAGTTCGGCGAAGAGCAGGACCGTGATGGTCTCGGCGATGGCGGCCAGGATGGCACACAGGAAGATGAGAAGAAGCCAGCGCCGGTCGCCTTGGGTCAGTGGCCAGAAGCGCCGGAACGCCACGGCGATGCTGATGGGGGCCGTGCGGATCGGGACATCCGTCACCGAGTCCTGAGAAGTCTCTTCCGGGGGCGCTGGGCGCCGGGGTGAGCTGCGGAGGCGCATGGGCGTCACGTCACAGAGGTGCTCGGACTATGGACCATCTCCATAGGCGCGGACCCACATGCGAAGCCGACCCGCGCCGGAGCGCGGGCCTGCCTCGCATTGGGGATGGTGTCGGGGCTTCAGGGGTCAGTATCGCCCCCGGCCGCCGCGTCCGCCGCGTCCGCCGTATCCACCGCGTCCGCCGCGTCCGCCGTATCCACCGCGTCCGCCGCGTCCGCCGTATCCACCGCGTCCGCCGCGTCCGCCGTGACCGCCGTGACCGCCGTGACCGCCGTAGTCGAAGATGCTGCGTACCTTCATCTTCGCCTCCTTCGGAGGGTGAAGCTGCGCCGCTCCTTGCTTTTGCTGCGGCACTACCGACACTACGACGCCCCCCTGGGACCAACAACTCGTACAGGCATCAATTCGCACAAAACTCGCGAAGTACCACAAGCTTTCAGAGCGTTGCCATAAGCGACTCTCTGGCACTCCTCTACAGACGCGAACAAACCGGCCACAGAGCCAACGCGGGCGGTACGGGCGCGACTACCCTTCGAGGCCGCACCGCTCCCCGCCCAATCGGGCCCGCCCGTACGCTCCCTGACGACGCGAGAGGTCCGGCGGGCGACGCGCCGGGCTGCGGCGCGGTTGCTTGATCTTGGTCCGGAGCTATGGTGAGGGCCCCCATGGAATCCATGAGGGCCCTACCGCCTGCATACACGCAGGTCATAACGTTTCTGCCGACACAGCGGCAGTGGGGCGGGTGGGACTCGAACCCACGGCCGACGGATTATGAGTCCGCTGCTCTAACCGGCTGAGCTACCGCCCCTTTTCGGCGTGGCGCGTACAAGTGTGCGCGCCGTCTGCCGCAGCATAGCCGGTCATACGATCTCTCGCTCCGGATGGTCGGCTTCGCCTGACCATGAAGACCACACTGCCCCCTGCCCGGTTCCGAACGGAGCGAAGTAGACGCGAAAGATTCTCGTGCACCGCACACGCACCGCGGCGGAGGACCGGCGACGGGCACGCGAAAAAGGACCCCGCAGGGTCCTCTTCCGCACCGCTCCCCCGACTGGACTCGAACCAGTAACCCTCCGGTTAACAGCCGAATGCTCTGCCAATTGAGCTACAGGGGATCGCGCTCCCCCGACTGGACTCGAACCAGTAACCTGCCGGTTAACAGCCGGCTGCTCTGCCAATTGAGCTACAGGGGATTGCTGCGTTTGCACCGAACCCTGCCTACCTGGCTCCTGCCGGGCGGCGCGCGTTCGCTGCGACACATACATTAGCGCAAGCAGGGGGGTGTTTTGCCAATCGGTACCTCCCGGGGTGATCTCGGGTGCCCGCGGGTAGGCGAGCAGCACACGTCGCACTGAGCAAGGAAGGGTGGCAGCCATGCGGTACCGGCTCACGTTCATCGCCGGACTGGCCCTCGGATACGTCATCGGCGCACGGGCCGGGCGCGAGCGTTACGAGCAGCTGAAGAAGTCCGCACGTCAGTTCGCCCAGAATCCGGCCGTGCGCAATACCGCCGAGTCCGCGGCGCAGAACGGCCGCGATCTGGCCTGCAAGGCTTACCACGCGGTCAGTGACAAGGTCGGCGAGAAGATGCCCGCCTCGGTGACCGACCGGATGCGCTCCCTGCGGGACCGCAACCAGAACAACGAGGACGACTGGGGCACCACCAACACCTAGGGCGTGTTTCGAAAGTGGCGTCGTCCGCCCGCAGGGCGGGGCCGGGGGCGTCTGGTGCGTGCGATCGCAAGGCGGAGGGAGGAGAGCGCAGCGGGCTGCGCCGACGACCGACAACGCGGCGAACGTGCGTGCCGGACGCCCCCGGCCAGACGGGACTTTCGAAACACGCCCTAGTGCCGCGCACTCACTGCCGCCCCACCGGTACGGAAACACCCCGGCGGTGCGGCAGAATCTTGGGCATGGGCATAGTCGCCGGCTTGGACAGTTCTTCCGCCTTCACACACATCGTCGTCTGCGATACGGACACGGGCGCCGTGCTGCGCCGGGGCTACGCCGCGCACCCCGTCGAGGCGAAGGCCACCGAGGTCGACCCGCAGGCGTGGCTGCTCTCGCTCGGTGAGGCCGCCACCGGCGGGCTGCTCGAAGGCGTGCAGGCCATCGGCGTCTCCGCGCAGCAGCACGGTCTGGTGCCGCTGGACCACCAGGGCAATCTCGTACGCCCGGCGCTGCTCGGCAATGACAAGCGGGCTCAGGTGGCCGCGGCCGATCTGATCGACGGGCTCGGCGGGCGGCAGTCCTGGGTCGAGGCGGTCGGGTCGGTACCGCGGGCCGCGCAGCCGGTGTCGAAGCTGCGCTGGCTGGCGCGGACCGAGCCGGAGGCGGCCCAGCGCGTGGCCTCGGTGCTGCAGCCGCACGACTGGCTGGTGTGGCAACTGCTGGGGCGGCCGACCCGGCGGACCACCGACCGTGGTGCCGCGTCCGGCACCGGTTACTGGTCGGCGGGCAGAGGTTCCTACCGGCCCGACCTGGTGGAGCTCGCGCTCGGGCACCAGGTCGCGCTGCCCGAGGTGCTCGGCCCCTGCGATGCGGCCGGAACGACGCCCGAAGGGCTGCTGATCTCCGCGGGGACCGGCGAGACGATGGCGGCGGCGTTCGGGCTCGGGGTCGGGGTCGGCGACGCGGTGGTGTCGCTGGGTGCGTCGGGTTCGGTCATGGCGGTGCACCACGAAGCGCTGTCCGATCCGGGCGGGATGATCACTTCGTTCGCGGACGCGACCGGGATGCATCTGCCGGTGGTGTACACGTCGAATGCGGTACGTGCGTTGCGCGGGTCCGTCGAGATGCTGGGCGTGGAGGGGCTGGAGGAGCTGTCCGCGCTGGCACTGAAGTCGACGCCGGGCGCCTCCGGGCTCGTACTCCTGCCGTATCTGGAGGGCGAGCGCACCCCGCATCTGCCTCACACGGCGGGGACGCTGTGCGGGCTGCGTCGCGAGTCGATGAAGCCGGAACATCTGGCGCGGGCGGCGTTCGAGGGGATGCTGTGCTCGCTGGCCGACGCGCTCGACGTGCTGCGCGGCCGCGGTGTCGAGGTGCGGCGGGTGTTCCTGCTGGGGGCGGCGGCCGAGCTGCCCGCGGTGCAGGGGCTCGCGCCCGCCCTGTTCGGCACCCAGGTGGTCGTGCCGCAGCCCGCCGAGTACGCGGCGCTGGGTGCGGCCCGGCAGGCGGCCTGGGCGCTGGGGGTCTCGCAGGGGACGGCCGATCCGCTCACTCCCCCGGCCTGGCAGGGTGCCGCGGCGCAGGTGCTGGAGCCTGGCGATGAGCTGGCGGTCGGCCGGGCGGTGCGCCAGCAGTACGTGGCCACGCGTGACCAGATTCACCCGGGGGCGTTCGACTCCGTGCCGTGATGCGGCCACCGTGCGTGACATGACCGGGTGCACCCGTGGAGATCGATCTTCCACGTGTGTACTCGGTCTTCTTTTTGACCTGGTCTTGAATAAAATCGTTCGCTGTCGCGGTCGGGGGTAACGGAAAATGGGTCGACTCCCCCGACCTCTGCCGACTCCGAGAGACACGCGTGCTCATAAAACTCCTGCGGGCTTATCTCGGTCCGTACAAGAAACCGATCCTGCTGCTGGTCGTCCTCCAACTCCTGCAGACCTGCGCCACCCTCTATCTGCCCACCCTGAACGCCGACATCATCGACAACGGTGTCGTCAAGGGAGATACGGGCTACATCCTGAAGTTCGGCGGCATCATGATCGCCGTCAGCATTGTTCAGGTGGTCTGCAACATCGGGGCGGTCTACTTCGGCGCCCGCACCGCATCCGCGCTGGGCCGTGACATCCGGGCATCGATCTTCGACCGGGTGCAGTCGTTCTCGGCGCGCGAGGTCGGGCGGTTCGGCGCGCCCTCGCTGATCACCCGTACGACCAATGACGTCCAGCAGGTCCAGATGCTGGTGCTGATGACGTTCACCCTGATGGTTTCGGCGCCGATCATGTGCGTCGGCGGCATCATCATGGCGCTCGGCCAGGACGTCCCGCTGTCGGCGGTGCTGCTCGCGGTGGTGCCGGTGCTCGGCATCGCGGTGAGCCTGATCGTCAAGCGGATGCGGCCGCTGTTCCGCACCATGCAGGAGCGGCTCGACACCGTGAACCGGGTGCTGCGCGAGCAGATCACCGGCAACCGGGTCATCCGCGCCTTCGTGCGCGACCGTTACGAGGAAAAGCGTTTCCGCGGAGCCAACAACGATCTGACCGATGTGGCGCTGTCCACGGGCCGGCTGATGGCGCTGATGTTCCCGACCGTGATGACGGTCGTGAATGTGTCCTCGATCGCCGTGGTCTGGTTCGGTGCCCACCGCATCGACAGCGGCGGCATGGAGATCGGCGCGCTGACCGCGTTCCTCGCCTATCTGATGCAGATCGTCATGTCGGTGATGATGGCCACCTTCATGTTCATGATGGTGCCGCGCGCCGAGGTCTGCGCCGAACGTATCCAGGAGGTCCTGGAGACCGAGTCGAGCGTGGTTCCGCCGGTCAAGCCGGTCAGCGAGCTGCGCGCCCACGGTCATCTGGAGGTCCGCGGCGCGGACTTCCGCTACCCGGGCGCCGAGGAGCCGGTGCTGCGGTCGGTGGACCTGGTGGCCCGCCCCGGCGAGACCACCGCGATCATCGGGTCGACGGGCAGCGGGAAGTCGACGCTGCTGGGCCTCGTACCCCGGCTGTTCGATGTGACGGACGGCCAGGTGCTGGTCGACGGCACGGACGTCCGGATGCTGGAGCCGGCGCTGCTGGCGAAGACCGTGAGTCTCGTTCCGCAGAAGCCGTATCTGTTCTCCGGGACCGTCGCGACGAATCTCCGGTACGGAAACCCGGACGCCACCGACGAGGAGCTCTGGCACGCGCTGGAGGTCGCACAGGCCAAGGAGTTCGTCGAGGCACTGGAGCACGGTCTGAACGCGCCGATCGCGCAGGGCGGCACCAATGTCTCCGGCGGTCAGCGTCAGCGTCTGGCGATCGCCAGGACGCTGGTGCAGCGGCCGGAGATCTACCTCTTCGACGACTCGTTCTCCGCGCTCGACTATGCGACCGACGCCGCGCTGCGCGGGGCACTGGCGCTGGAGACGGCCGAGGCGACCGTCGTGATCGTGGCACAACGCGTGTCCACCATCCGCGACGCCGACCGGATCCTGGTGCTGGACGAGGGCCGGGTCGTCGGCTCCGGAACCCATCACGAGCTGATGGACGGCAATGAAACGTACCGGGAGATCGTGCTCTCCCAGCTGACGGAAGCGGAGGCCGCGTAATGGCCGGTCCTGGCGGACGCATGATGGCCGGCGGGGCGCCGACCGACCGGTCCATGGATTTCAAGGGGTCCTCGAAGCGGCTGCTGAAGCGCTTCGCCTCGGAGAAGACCTCGCTGTACGTGATGCTGGCGGCCTGCGTGCTGAGCGTCGGCCTGTCGGTGGTCGGGCCGAAGATCCTCGGCAAGGCGACCGACCTGGTGTTCGCCGGTGTGATCGGCCGGCAGATGCCCGACGGCACGACGAAGGAGCAGGCCGTCGAGGGCCTGCGCAGGACCGACAGCGGCCTCGCCGACATGCTCTCCGGGGTGGACTTCGTCCCCGGTCACGGCATCGACTTCGGTGCGGTGGGCGACGTACTGCTGGTGGCGCTGGCGGTCTATGTCGGAGCCGGGCTGTTCATGCTGGTGGCGACCCGGCTGTCGATCCGGATCATCAACCGGGTCATATTCCAGCTGCGCGAGGACATCCAGACGAAGCTGTCGCGGCTGCCGCTGTCGTACTTCGACCGGGCCAAGCGCGGCGAGGTGCTCAGCCGGGCAACGAACGACATCGACAACATCTCGCAGACGATGCAGCAGACGATGGGCCAGCTCATCAACTCCCTGCTCACCATCATCGGCGTACTGATCATGATGTTCTGGGTCTCACCGCTGCTGGCACTGGTCGCGCTGGCGACGGTGCCGCTCTCGGTGGTCGTGGCCGCGAAGGTCGGCAAGCGGTCCCAGCCGCAGTTCGTGCAGCAGTGGAAGGTGACGGGCAAGCTCAACGCCCATATCGAGGAGATGTACACCGGGCACACCCTGGTGAAGGTCTTCGGGCGGCAGGAGGAGTCCGCGAGGGACTTCGCCGAGCAGAACGAGGCGCTGTACGAGGCGGGCTTCAAGGCACAGTTCAACAGCGGGATCATGCAGCCGCTGATGATGTTCGTCTCCAACCTGAACTATGTGCTGATCGCCGTCGTCGGTGGTCTTCGGGTCGCTTCGGGTTCGCTGTCGATCGGTGACGTGCAGGCGTTCATCCAGTACTCGCGGCAGTTCTCGATGCCGCTGACCCAGGTCGCCTCGATGGCGAACCTGGTGCAGTCGGGTGTCGCGTCGGCCGAGCGGATCTTCGAGCTGCTGGACGCCGAGGAGCAGGGCGCCGACCCCGCGCCCGGCAAGGGCGAGCGCCCCGAGGAGCTGCGGGGCAGCGTCTCGCTGGAGAAGGTGTCGTTCCGTTACGACCCGGAGAAGCCGCTCATCGAGGACCTGTCGCTGAACGTCGAGCCGGGTCACACGGTCGCGATCGTCGGCCCGACCGGCGCGGGCAAGACCACGCTCGTCAATCTGCTGATGCGGTTCTACGAGGTGACGGGCGGCCGGATCACCCTCGACGGGGTCGACGTGGCACATATGTCGCGCGACGACCTGCGGTCGGGGATCGGCATGGTCCTCCAGGACACCTGGCTGTTCGGCGGGTCGATCGCGGAGAACATCGCGTACGGCGCTTCGCGCGAGGTCACCCGGGAGGAGATCGAGGAGGCGGCGAAGGCGGCCCACGCGGACCGTTTCATCCGTACCCTGCCGGACGGCTACGACACGGTGATCGACGACGAGGGCTCCGGCGTCAGCGCGGGCGAGAAGCAGCTGATCACCATCGCGCGGGCATTCCTGTCCGACCCGGTGATCCTGGTGCTCGACGAGGCGACGAGCTCCGTCGACACCCGTACCGAGGTGCTGATCCAGAAGGCGATGGCGCGCCTGGCGCACGGTCGTACGAGCTTTGTGATCGCGCACCGGCTCTCCACCATCCGGGATGCCGACGTCATCCTGGTGATGGAGAACGGCTCGATCGTCGAACAGGGCACGCACGACGAGCTGCTGGATGCCGAGGGCGCGTACGCCAGGCTGTATTCGGCGCAGTTCGCGCAGGCGGTCGCCGAGGTCGACTAGAGCCGCGACCGGCACTGGAGCGTGTATCGAAAGCGGCGTCGTCCGCCCACATGACGGCGTCGTCCGCCCACATGACGGGGCCGTACCGCCGGTCGGCGGTGCGGCCCGTCCACCGGCGGCGTCACCACGGACATCATCACTGTCAGTCGAGGTAGCCGCGGAGCTGGTCGGCGAAGGCGTGGTCCCGCAGCTTGCTGAGGGTCTTGGACTCGATCTGGCGGATGCGTTCGCGTGTCACGCCGAAGATCCTGCCTATCTCCTCAAGCGTGCGGGGCCGCCCGTCGGCCAGCCCGTAGCGCAGCTGGACCACCTTCCGCTCGCGCTCGCCCAGCGTGGAGAGCACCGCTTCCAGGTGCTCGCGCAGCAGCAGGAACGCGGCGGACTCGACCGGGGAAGCGGCGTCACTGTCCTCGATCAGGTCACCGAGGGCGACATCCTCCTCCTCGCCGACCGGGGCGTGCAGCGAGACGGGTTCCTGGGCGAGCCGCAGGACTTCGCCGACTCGTTCCGGGGTGAGGTCTAGCTGGTCGGCGACCTCCTCGGGCGTCGGCTCGTATCCGCGCTCCTGAAGCATCCGGCGCTGCATCCGCACGACCCGGTTGATCAGTTCGACGACATGGACCGGGACCCGGATGGTCCGTGCCTGGTCGGCGAGGGCGCGGGACATGGCCTGCCGGATCCACCAGGTCGCGTACGTCGAGAACTTGTACCCCCGGGCATAATCGAACTTCTCGACCGCCCTGATCAGTCCGAGGTTTCCCTCCTGGACGAGATCGAGCATGGTCAGCCCGCGGCCGACATAACGTCTGGCGACGGAGACGACGAGGCGGAGGTTGGCCTCGATGAGACGGCGTTTCGCCATCCGCCCCATGACCACCAACCGGTCGAGATCGACGCCCAGCCGGGTGTCCGGGTCCGGGGTCCTCGCAAGCCGTTCCTCGGCGAAGAGTCCGGCCTCGACGCGGCGGGCGAGCTCCACTTCGTCGGCGGCAGTGAGCAGCGGAATCCGGCCGATCTCCCGCAGATACTGGCGCAAGAGATCGGAGGACGGACCGACGGCCTCCGGACGGCCCCGCGGCTCCGGCGGTTCGGACGCCTGGGGCAGCTCCTCCATGAGTACCTCGGGTGGGCCGGGTGGATCGCAGGGCGTCTGGGGCTCGACCACGGCCTGTGGATGACGCACTGCCCGGTTCTGCGCGGGTATTGCCGAGACATGCTCGGCTTTGGTCAGGGTCCGGGTCTGCACGGGGGCGACCTCCAGGTGATCGCTGCCGGATCGCGGGGATGGAGGACCACCGTTCGGTGGGCCGGCCGCGCTCCGGTCGGTCTCAGGCACCGCCCCCAGTGTGGGGGAAGACACATCGCCGCCACGAGGGGCGTGCGGGGACTTTCTGAGTCCGGTCCGTGACCGGACGGTTACGGAGACTGGGCGGCCCTAGGGCGTGTTCCCGGCCGCGGCGCCGGAACCCCGCGTCAGAGCGCGTCGGCGCCGTTGTTGCGCAGGGCCTGGGCGTACTGCTGGAGGACCCAGACCTCGTTCTGCGCGGCAGCCAGATGGTCCGGGGCGACATTGCTGCCGAGGCGGGCGAGGCTGCCCTGTACGTCGTTGATCCGGCGGTCGACGGCGCGCAGCCGGACCTGGACGAGCTGCATGCCCGCGTACGTCTCGTCGATGGTCTTGCCGTGGAAGACCTCCACCGCCAGCTCGGTGACCAGATTGCGCACCGTGTCGTTGGGGGCCGCGTCCAGCACCTGGGCCAGGTACTCGCGGGTCTCCGGGACCCCCATCTCGGCGCCGCCCGCCTCCGCGATGCACTGCCGGACCGCGGCGTACGGCGGGGCCGTGAACTCGTCGGCCCCGTAGGCGTCGAAGGCCGGTGAGACGAGGGCGGGTTTCTGCAGGGCGAGCTTGAGCAGCTCGCGCTCGGTGCGGTGGGCGGGGCTGCGGAGGTTGAGGGCGGGGCCCGAGGGTGCGGCGGGCGCCCGGACCTGCTGGGGCTGGGGGCCACCGCGGGACGGGGCCTGCGCGGGGCCCCGCTGCTCGCCCCGCTCGCGGGCCCAGCGGGCGAGCTGGCCTACGCGCTTGACCACGAACTGGGTGTCCAGGATGCCGAGCATACCGGCCAGCTGGACGGCGACCTCGTGCTGCGAGGAGCTGTTCTTGATCCGGGCGACGACGGGTGCCGCCTCGTCGAGCGCGGCGCCGCGGCCCGCCGGGGTCTCCAGGTCGTACCGGCCGACGATCTGGCGGAGCGCGAACTCGAAGAGCGGGGTGCGGGGTTCGACCAGGTCGCGGACGGCCTCGTCGCCCTTGGCCAGGCGCAGATCGCACGGATCCATGTTGTCCGGGGCGATCGCGATGTACGTCTCGGCGGCGAATTTCTGGTCGTCCTCGAAGGCGCGCAGGGCGGCCTTCTGCCCGGCCGCGTCACCGTCGAAGGTGAAGATCACCCGGGCGCTGCCGTTGTCCATCAGGAGGCGGCGCAGGATCTTGATGTGGTCGCCGCCGAAGGCCGTACCGCAGGTGGCGATGGCGTTGGTGACCCCGGCGAGATGGCAGGCCATGACGTCGGTGTAGCCCTCGACGACCACGGCCCGGCTGGCCTTCGCGATGTCCTTCTTCGCCAGGTCGATCCCGTACAGCACCTGGGACTTCTTGTAGATCGCGGTCTCTGGGGTGTTGAGGTACTTCGGTCCGCTGTCGTCGTCGCGCAGCTTGCGGGCGCCGAAGCCGACGACATCGCCGGAGGTGTCGCTGATCGGCCACATCAGCCGGCCGCGGAAGCGGTCGATGGGGCCGCGCCTGCCGTCCTGGGAGAGGCCGGAGGCGATCAGCTCCTTGTCGCTGAAGCCCTTGCCGCGCAGATAGCGGGTGAGGTGGTCCCAGCCCGCCGGGCTGTAGCCGACGCCGAAATGGGCGGCCGCCGCCTGGTCGAAGCCGCGCTCGGCGAGGAACTTCCGGCCGATCTCGGCCTCGGGGCTGTCCAGTTGCTCGACGAAGAACCGGGCGGCCACCTTGTGCGCCTCGACCAGCCGGATGCGCTCACCGCGCTGGTGGGAGGGGTTGTACCCGCCCTCCTCGTACCGCAGGGTGATGCCCGCCTTGGCGGCGAGCCGTTCGACCGTCTCGGAGAACGAGAGATGGTCGATCTTCATCACGAAGGCGATCGTGTCGCCGCCCTCCTGGCAGCCGAAGCAGTGGAAGAGACCCTTGCTCGGGCTGACCTGGAAGGAGGGGGACTTCTCGTCGTGGAACGGGCAGAGGCCCTTGAGGTTGCCACCGCCGGCGTTGCGCAGCTGGAGATACTCGGAAACGACGGCGTCGATCGGGACCGCGTCCCGTACCGCCTTCACATCGTCGTCATTGATCCTGCCTGCCACGGGTGAAGTCTACGGGTGGGGTACGACGGCCGTGCCGCGCGCCGATGTGATCCGGGGAACCCGGCGGCGAGGGTGCCTGGCGAGGCGCCTGGCGACTGCCGTACGACTGAGAGCGACCGGGGCCACCGGTCGCAGCGGCCGACTCACCTCGCTCGGCTCGGCTCGGCTCGGCTCAGCTCAGGGAGACCAGCGGTACGGACGGGTCCGCCAGCGCGTCCGGGTCGAGCTGCCGGCCGGAGCGGATCAGCTGCTGCACGGCCTCGGTGACGTCCCACACGTTGACGTTCATTCCGGCCAGCACCCGGCGGTCCTTCAGCCAGAAGGCGATGAACTCGCGCTTCCCCGCATCTCCGCGGATCACCACCTGGTCGTAGCTGCCCGGCGGTGCCCAGCCCGAGTATTCGAGGCCGAGGTCGTACTGGTCGGAGAAGAAGTACGGCACCCGGTCGTAGCTGACGTCCTTGCCGAGCATGGCGCGGGCCGCGGCCGGGCCGCTGTTCAGCGCGTTCGCCCAGTGCTCCACGCGCAGTCGGGTGCCGAACAGCGGATGGGGCATGTTGGCGACGTCTCCGGCCGCGAAGATGTGCGGGTCACAGGTGCGCAGGGAGGCGTCGACGGCGATGCCGCCGCCGTCCTCGCGCGAGGCCATGGCGAGCCCCGCGGCTTCGGCGAGGGCGGTGCGGGGGGCGGCACCGATCGCGGCGAGCACGTCGTGGGCGGGGTACTCCTCGCCGTCGTCGGTGCGGACCGCGAGGACCAGGCCGTCCTGACCGATGATCTCGGTGAGGCGGACGCCGAAGTGGAAACGGACACCGTGGTCGCCGTGCAGATCGGTAAAGATCTGGCCGAGTTCGGGCCCGACGACCTGATGCAGTGGCGTCGGCTCCGGTTCGATGACGGTGACCTCGGCGCCGTACCCGCGCGCCACCGCCGCAACCTCCAGGCCGATCCAGCCGGCCCCGGCGATCACCAGATGGCCGTTGTCGCGGCCGAGGACAGTCAGTACGTTGCGCAGCCGGTCGGAGTGGGGCAGACGGCGCAAATGGTGGACGCCGGCCAGGTCCGTACCCGCAATGGCTAGGCGGCGCGGCTCGGCCCCGGTGGCGAGCAGCAGCTTGTCGTAGTGAACGACGGTGCCGTCGCCGAGCTGTACGGAGCGGTCCTCCCGGTCGAGGCGGGTGACGGGCTGGCCCAGGTGGAGCTCGATGTCGGTGCCCGCATACCAGGCGGCCTCATGGACGAAGACGCTGTCCCTCTCCTCCTTGCCGGACAGATAGCCCTTGGAGAGCGGAGGCCGTTCGTACGGATGGTCGCGTTCATCGCCGAGAAGGATCACCCGGCCGCTGAAACCCTCCGCCCGGAGTGTCTCGGCTGCCTTCGCTCCTGCCAGTCCTCCGCCGACGATGACGAACGTCCGATGTGCGTCGACCACGTGATGCCTCCTCGGTGCTTGCTGCGCGGGGCTCAACTGCGAGCGTCCCGCACGCAGCGTGATGGCGAAAGAGGGTGTACACCGATCAGGTCACGCCCAGTGGTCACAGGCCGGTCCGCGTGGCTCGGTCGATACCGCGCCCTAAGGGCTGTCCGGGGACGCGAGTCCTGTCATCGACGGTGGTCGGTGAGCGATGCGTGCAGGGAGCGTGCGGAGGCGTCGGTCAGGGCGGCGATCTGGTCGACCAGGACCCGCTTGCGGGCCCTGTCGTCGTGGGCGGCGCAGAACAGCGCCCGGAACTGCGGCTCCAGCCCCTCCGGGGCACGTGCGGTCAGCGCCGCGGCCAGTTCCGCGATGACGATCCGCTGGTCGGCGCGGATCGCTTCCTGCTCGGCGCGCTGCATGACGTACCGGTCGGCGACCGCCTTGAGCACGGCGCATTCGTTGCGTGCCTCGCGGGGGACGACGAGTTCGGCTGCGTACCGGCCGAGGCGCCCCGTCCCGTACGCCAGTCGGGTGCTGCTCTCGGCGGCGAGACAGAACCGGCCGATCAGTTGGCTCGTCGCGTCCTTCAGCCGGGCCTGGGCGACGGCGGATCCGTCGTAGCCGTGCGGCCACCAGTCCTGGCCGATGAGCCGGTCCAGTGCGTCGGCCAGCTCCTCGGGGTCGGTGTCCGCCGGGACGTAGCGGCCGATGGCGACCGCCCAGATCTCGTTCCGCTCGGGCTCGGCATAAAGGCAGTTGGGGTCGATGTGACCGGCGTGCAGCCCGTCCTCGAAGTCGTGTACCGAGTACGCGACGTCGTCGGACCAGTCCATGACCTGGGCCTCGAAGCACTTGCGGTCCTTCGGGGCGCCGTGGCGTGCCCACTCGAAGACCGGCAGGTCGTCCTCGTACACCCCGAATTTCGGCGAGCCGGGATCGGAGGGGTTCCCACCGCGCGGCCACGGGTACTTGGTGGCGGCGTCCAGAGCGGCACGGGTGAGGTTGAGTCCGACGCTGACCAGCTCGCCGGTCCGGGTGTCGGGCACGAACCGTTTCGGTTCGAGCCTGGTCAACAGGCGCAGCGACTGGGCGTTGCCTTCGAAGCCGCCGCAGTCCGACGCGAAGTCGTTCAGCGCCTGCTCCCCGTTGTGCCCGAACGGCGGGTGGCCCAGGTCATGGGCGAGGCAGGCCGTTTCGACCAGATCGGGGTCGCAGCCGAGCGCCGCCCCGAGTTCGCGGCCGACCTGGGCGCATTCCAGAGAGTGAGTGAGCCGGGTCCGTGGACTGGCGTCCCAGGCGTGGCTGCGGGTGCCGGGGGTGACGACCTGGGTCTTCCCGGCGAGCCGGCGCAGCGCGGCGGAGTGCAGCACCCGGGCACGGTCACGCTGGAATGCGGTACGACCGGGCCGTTTGTCCTGCTCGGTGTCCCAGCGCTCGGCGTCGGCCGCACTGTAGGGGGCCGTGCCGTGGTCCTGCGTGTCCTGTGTGTCCTGCGTGCCGTCCGTGCCGTCCGTGCCGTCCATGCCGTCCTCCATGGCTCCGACAGTAGACGGCCGGGCCGACAAGAGGGCTCAGGCGGATACGCGGCCAGTGTGCGCAGCTGCAAGACATTCCACTGGAGGACGCCTCCGTGAAGTTCAAGCAGCTGGGGGAGTCGGTCCCAGGTCGTCTTCGTCGCCCACCTACCGGTGTCAGGCCGCGCCGCCGAAGAGCCGCTCGATAACGTGCGCGACCCCGTCCTCCTCGTTGGAGAGCGTGTGCGTCCGCGTGGCGGCCAGCACGCTCGGGTGGGCGTTGCCCATCGCGTAGCCGGTTCCGGCCCAGTCGAGGACGGTCAGGTCGTTGGGCATGTCGCCGAAGGCGATGACCTCCGTGGCGTCGATGCCCCGCCCGGCGCACAGCATCGAGAGGGTTCCGGCCTTGGTGACGCCGGACGCGCTGATCTCCAGCAGCCCGCGCCCGCCGGAGTGGGTGAGCTGTACCTCGTCGCCCGCCCCTTCCTCGGCCGCGGCCAGCAGGGCGTCCGCGTCGAGCCGGTCCGACCAGGCGAGCAACTTGGTGACAGGGAGGTCGGTCAGCCACAGATCCGTCAGCGACGGTACGGGCAGCTCGGCGTCGATGTCCTCGGAGAGCCGCAGCCGGTAGGCGGGTTCGTACAGGACGTGACTGCCGGTCTCCAGGGCGAAGCCGATCTCGGGCACGGCGGCGGCGAGCGCGGTGGCCACGCGCCGGGCGGTGGCGAGGGGCAGGGCTCGGGAGGAGACGACAGTGCGCGTCCCGATGTCGTACACCAGCGCCCCGTTGCTGCACACGGCCGTCCCGCCGAGCCCGGCGGCCTCGGCGAGCCGGTCGACGAATCTGGGCGGCCGGGCGGTGACGAGGACGACCTCCGCACCGGCGCTCTCGGCCGTGCGCAGGGCGCGCAGGGTACGAGCCGAGAGCGTCCCGTCGTTGCGCAGGAGCGTGCCGTCGAGATCGGAGGCGATCAGTCGTGGAAGCAACATTGCCCGATGCTATTGGGCGTCCCCCGGCCAACCGCCGGTCTCGGTCCGAGTTGCACCGGAGGAGCACGCCCGGCCCCTCCGGAGTGAGCATCGGAACCCATGCCTCGTCCGTCTCGTCCGAACAAGTGGGACAGCACTGCACAGGGCGCGAACAGGGGGACACCCATGCGGGAGAAGCAGCCGGGACGACTGGGGCGGTTGCGGCCGCGGTGGCCGCGGACGCGGCGCGGGCAGCGGCGGCTCGTGCAGGGGGTGATGGTCGCCTGTGTGGCGGCGCTGGCGCCCGCGACCTGGATGTACTCCGTGGCCGACGCCCGCGTCAGGACGACCGCGGACGCGCCCGCGCAGCAGGTCGCCATGGTGTTCGGGGCCGGTCTCTGGGAAGGCAAGCCGTCGCCGTATCTCGCGAACCGGCTCAAAGCCGCCGCCGAGCTGTACCGGGACGGGAAGGTGAAGGTTGTGCTCGTGACCGGTGACAACAGCCGGAAGGAGTACGACGAACCCGACGCCATGCGCACGTATCTCAGGGCGCATGGCGTGCCGGACAAGCGGATCGTGAGCGACTTCGCCGGGTTCGACACCTGGGACTCGTGCGTGCGGGCCAAGAAGATCTTCGGCGTCGACCGTGCGGTGCTGGTGAGCCAGGGGTTCCACATCCGACGGGCGATCGCGCTGTGCCGGACCGCGGGGATCGATGCATACGGGGTCGGCGTCGACGCCGTACACGATGTGAACTGGTACTACGGCGGTACGCGGGAGATATTCGCGGCGGGCAAGGCGGCGCTGGATGCGGTGTTCAAGCCCGACCCGTACTTCCTGGGCCCCCAGGAGCCCGGGATCGGGGAGGCCCTGGCCGCGGACGAGCGGTAGGGACGGGCGGCGGAGGCGGCTGTCGGCTGTCGGCTCTAGAGGGAGGCGTCCGGGGCGGTCTCGGCCGAGACCCAGTCGAGGTAGCGGGCGCTGCCCCGTAGCACCGGGATCGCGATGATCTCCGGTGTTTCGTAGTCGTGCGCTGCCAGGAGGTGGGTCTCCAGTTCCTCGTAACGCTGGGCCGTCGTCTTGAACAGCAGCTGCCACTCCTCGGTGGTCTCGATGGCGTTCTGCCAGCGGTAGACCGAGGTGACGGGCGCGGAGATCTGTACGCAGGCGGCGAGCCGCGCCTCCACCGCGCCCTGCGCCAGGGCGTGAGCCTTCTCCTCACTGTCCGTCGTGGTCAGTACGGTCAGCCATGCCGGCGTCGTCACCTTCGGGCTCCTCGGGGGTCGGTTACGTTGCGTTCTTGCTCCGTTCGTCGATTGTCGGGGGCGTTGCGGCGCGGCGCAGTGCCTGGCCTCGCCCTGCATCTGGCTCGGCTGGACTCCGCCAATCAGGAGCTGTTCGAGCGCGGTCTCGACGGGGAGCGGGTCCGCGAGCTGATCCGGCACGCGCTGGACAGTGCCGGGGTGCGGGACGCCTCGACTCGTGTGTACGGCTTTCTGGCGCCGGGCGGCACGGAGACGACCGTGATGGTCACGGTGCGCGAGCCGGCACAGAAGTCCGCCGAACCGTACGCCCTGATGTCCGTTCCGTACGCCCGGACCGTGCCGCACATCAAGCGCCCCGGCGAGTTCGGCCAGACGTACTACGCGAGGCTCGCGGCACGCGCCGGTTTCGACGAGGCCCTGCTGACCATGCCGGACGGTGCGGTGACGGAGGGGGCGATCACCAACATCGGCTTCTGGGACGGCTCTTCGGTCGTCTGGCCCGATGCCCCTTCCCTGCCCGGCATCACCATGGCGCTGCTGGAGCAGGAGCTGCCCGGCGCGGGGCTGGAGTCCGTACGGCGCCCGGTGAAGCTGGACGGGCTGGCCGCGTTCCGGTCGGCGTTCATCACCAACTCGCAGGGCATCGCGCCGGTCCGGCGCATCGACGACAGCGAGTTCACACTGGACGAGGAGCTGATGAAGCGGATCGGGCAGGCGTACGACGGTGCGTCGTGGGACACGATCTGAGGCCCGGCCTCACCTGTGGATCCGACAGCGGTGCCCCCGTCGTACTCGTAGGCCTTGGGCCGCACCGTCGCCCGGCCTGAGAAACACCGGCACCTCGGTAGGGCACGGCACGAGGCCGCCCTCACCGGACCCAAGGGGATGGGCCCGGTGAGGGCGGCGGCCGGGGGCGGCCTGGTTCACCGTCCCGTGGGGGGTGTCAGACATGTGCCCGGGACCCAGAAGGTCATGCATGTGATGTGCGCCACTCTCCTCCGGGATGGCGTCACCCAATCGGCACCGGGCGCTGCGAGGCCGGGCGCCCTCGCTTTGATCGCTGCTGTGACCTGCGCACATACAGTTCGGCAAGGATGCCGCGCCGGGTCATTCGAGTGAAAGCTGACTTCACGTCAGCAGGCATGGGTGGCGGACCGCCCGTTAGCTCGAGGTCAGGACCTACTCGCGCAGTTGCCGGAGGAACCCCCATGCGTCCTGCCCGCCCAGTGACCGGCACCGCCGCTTCCGTGGTCACCATTGCTACGTTCGTCCTCTTCATCGCCGGGCCGTCCGCATACGCAGGTGATGCCGGCGCGCTGCGGGACAGCTCGGCGGCCGCACCACGGGCCAATGACGGCCTGAAGGCGCAGACCGACGAGGACGGGGCGGAAAACCCCGCCGGGTCCGGGCACGAAACCCCCTTCCGCCTCAACAATCCCTCCGGCCTCACCATCCCCTCGCTGCTCGACTCCGTCGGCGGGCTCGACGCCTTCTCCGGGCTCGACATCACCTCCGGGGACGAGGGCTCGCACGAGCGTGAGAGCCGGAAGTCGTCCGAGGACGAGCACTGGACAAAAAACGACAGCTCGTCCTCCGGACGCGGCAACTCGTCCGGTCATGACAACTCGTCCGGGCGCGACGAGTCGTCCGGGCGCGACAACCAGTCCGGGCGCGACAACCAGTCCGGGCGCGACAACTCGTCCGGGCGCGACAACTCGTCCGGGCGGGACGGCTCGTCCGGGCGGGACAACTCATCCGTACCCAACGCCCCCAGCGGGCACGTCAAAACAGGCGTCGGCGGCAGCGTCCGGCCCGACACCACCCAGATCGCGGCGGGCGCCGGCGTACTCGCCGCGACCGCCGTCGGCGGAGCCTGGCTCCTGCGTCGCCGGGCGAGCGGCACGCAGGGAGCCGGCTGACGGCGACGGATTCACGTCTCCGTACCGCCTGGTTTCCGTCCCGGTGGTCGCGCGCCACCGGGACGGGAATGTCCCCGTACCGTCCCCATTTCGTCATCCGGAGGACGATCGTGTCCCAGAAGGCCAAGAGCTGGCTGCTGGTCGTCGCGGCGCTGGCCGGTATCTGGCTGATCCATCACGGCGCCGGCGCCGAGCTGATCCCGCCCCAGCCGACCGCCGGCCAGGCCTTCGCGGGCGGCCCCGAGCCGCAACCGGGGTCTCCGGTCGCCGAACCGCTGAGGCCCTCGGCGCCCGTACGCATCCGGATCCCGAGCATCCGGGTGGACGCAGCGATGATGCGACTGGGACTCGGGTCCGACGGCAGTCTCGATGTGCCGCCTGCCGGGAACCGTGACGTCGTCGGCTGGTACCGGGACGGCACTCCGCCCGGCTCCAAGGGCAGCGCGATCGTCGCCGGTCATGTCGACAACGCACAGGGGCCGTCGGTCTTCTACGACCTGGGCTCTCTGCAGAAGGGCAGCACGGTCGAGGTGGTCCGCCGGGACGGGCGTACCGCCGTCTTCTCCATCGACGCGATCGAGGTCTACGAGAGCAAGCACTTCCCCGACAAGCGGGTGTACGGTGCCTCGCCCTACGCCTCGCTGCGGCTGATCACCTGCGGCGGTGGATTCTCGAAGACGACGGGTTACCAGGGCAATGTGGTGGCGTACGCACACCTCACCAAGGTGCGGTGAACGCTGCCGTCCACCGCTCGTCCGTCCACCGCTCGTCGTTCATGCCGTCCACTGGTCGAACGCCAACTTGGCAACCAGCGAGAACACCACGACCAGCAGTACCCCGCGGACGAACTCGCTGCCCTTCCTGAGCGCCATCCGCGCCCCGATCAGTCCACCCGCCAGGTTGAACACCGCCATCATCGCGGCCAGTTGCCACATCACGCTGCCCTGGTAGGCGAACATCGCCAGCGCCCCGCCGTTGGTACAGACGTTGACGATCTTGGCGGTGGCGGACGCCGTCACCAGATCGAGGTGGAGCACCGCTGTCAGCGCGAGCACCAGGAACGTTCCGGTGCCGGGGCCGAACAGCCCGTCGTAGAAGCCGATGCCGCCGCCGACCAGCACGATCGCGGTGACGGTGCGGGCCCGGGTGACCTTGTGCCGCGTACCGTCGTCCGCCGTCCTGCCGAACGAGGGCCGCAGCATCACGAAAGCTGCGACCGCCAGCAATACGACCATGATGACCGGGCGCAGCACCTCGCTGCTGATCCCGGCCGCGAAGAGCGCGCCGGTCATCGATCCGGCCAGCGCCGCGAGCCCGATCCGCAGGGCCGTCCCGACCTTCACCGGCGCCTTGCGTACATATGTCACGGCGGCGCCCGACGTGCCGACGATCGCGACCGCCTTGTTCGTGCCGAGGACGTGCGCGGCCGGAACGTGCGGCAGGCCCAGCAGCAGGGCGGGCAGCAGGAGCAGTCCGCCGCCGCCGACCACCGCGTCGATCCAGCCGGCCGCGGCTGCGGCGAGGCAGAGGACGACCAGAGTGGTGAGTGCTATGTCGGGCATGGTCAACGACCCTAGGGAGGCGATGCGTGCCCCGTCCAACGGCTTCGGCCGGATCGCGGGAAAGTTGAGCCAACTCTGAGGATCCCTGACTTCCCGGCCCCCGGGGGCCGGGGGAATCCGGACCCGTCCGGCCAGTCCGGCCGGCGCCCATCAGGGATTACGGGACAGCCCCCAGCGGCGCGCCGCCCCGGAGCAGCGATCCGCCCAGCGGGGTCAGTGTGTGCAGGACCGAGTTGCCGTGCCGCAGGGTGCGGATCAGGCCGGCCTCGCGCAGGACACAGGCGTGCTGGCTCGCCGAGGCGAGGGAGACTCCCGCCCGGCGGGCGAGTTCGCTGGTCGTGCATCCGTTGCCGATGGCTCTCAAGATCGTCGAGCGGGTGTTGCCGAGGAGCCGGCCGAGCCAGGGCCCCGGTTCGGCGAAGACCGGGGCGCGGGAGTGGGTGACCGGGTAGACGAGGACCGGCGGGAGCTGCGGGTCGCGGTAGACGACCGGGGTGACGCGGCAGAAGTAGGACGGCTGGAGCAGTAACCCCCGTCCGTCCAGATGGAGTTCACGGTCGACAGGGTAGTCCGCCTCCAGTACGGGTGCTCGCCAGCGGATCATGGGCGGGAGGGAGGCGAGCAGTTCTTCCGCCCCGCCGTCCAGGAGAGCGCGGCCGCGGACGGCGCGGTCGGCCTCGACGCTGGCCTGGATATGCGGCCAGTACGGTTCGATCGCGGCGCGGTGGTAGCTGCGCAGGGCGCCGATGAGCCGGCCGAGCAGCTCGGCGCGCCCGTCCGGAGTGCGGCCCGCCTCGCGACGTTCGGCGCTCAGCAGGGCGAGTTCGGCGCGGATCCGCCGGCGCGGGGTGTCACGTAACGCTTCGATTCCGGCGTCGATGCCGTACGGCTCACTGCCTTCCTGAGAAGGCGTCAGAAAGTCCGGGAAATAGCCGCGCGGTGGAATCACGGCGGCCAGCAGACGTACTTCACCATTCAACCTGGGTCGGGTTTCCGTACGCCATTTCCCGAACACCGTGGAACCACGCCGGTCCCTCAGCCGATGGAAACTCAGAATGGTTTCCCACAGCGCATCCGGCCGGGTGGCCATCCGCACCTTGGAAAGGTCCACTCCGGACATATGGATACGCAGCACGGAACCCCCACCTGTTGCACCTGCAATTCCCCCCACCCAAGGGTATGTGATCCGTAACAACACGTCACCACGGGGTTTCGGCCAGAGGTGAAACGCCTCGCCTCCACATGCCGTCTCCCGAAAAGCTGTACGACGTCGGGTACGAATCCGGAGCTGCCGGGGAGAGCGAGTGAAGGCCGTGGGGGGTTTTGCTCGTTCGACGGCGGTCGGCGACGGTGCGGCTCCGTACCCGACAGGGGTAGGCCGGGTGCGGCCCATGGGTGGGGATCCGTGGGCCGCACCCCGGTCCCTTCCCGGCCCGGTCTTTGCGTATTGAGCGGACTTTGCGTATCGAACGAGAAAAGACACAACGTCGAACAACCATTTTCCCCAGAACAAAACGAAGCGGCGGCATCCCCGCACGGGGTGCCGCCGCCTCCGGGAGTTCCGGAGTTGCCGTCGAGTCGGTGAGGGTACGGGTGAGCCGACGGCAGCTCCGGGTCAGGGGGTGTGGTGCCGGGTCAGCGGCTGTCGCTGCCCTTCGATTCCGCCGCGGCCCGGCCCGCCTCCAGGCGCGCGACGGGGATGCGGAACGGGGAGCAGGACACGTAGTCCAGGCCCACCTCATGGAAGAAGTGCACCGACTCCGGGTCGCCGCCGTGCTCGCCGCAGACGCCGAGCTTCAGGTCCGGCCGGGTGGCCCGGCCGGCCGCGGCGGCGCTGCGGACCAGCGAGCCCACGCCGTCCTTGTCGATCGTCTCGAACGGCGACACCCCGAAGATGCCCTTCTCCAGGTACGCGGTGAAGAACGAGGCCTCCACGTCGTCACGGGAGAAGCCCCACACCGTCTGGGTCAGGTCGTTCGTACCGAAGGAGAAGAACTGTGCGGCCTCGGCGATCTGACCGGCGGTCAGCGCGGCGCGGGGCAGCTCGATCATCGTGCCGATGGTGAGCTTCAGCTCGGTGCCGGTGGCGGCCTCGACCTCGGCGATGACCTGGTCGGCCTCCTCGCGGACGATCTCCAGCTCCTGGACCGTGCCGACGAGCGGAATCATGATCTCGGCGCGGGGGTCGCCCTTGGCGTTCTTGCGTTCGGCCGCGGCCTCGGCGATCGCCCGTACCTGCATGGCGAACAGGCCGGGGATGACGAGACCGAGACGGACCCCGCGCAGACCGAGCATCGGGTTCTGCTCGTGCAGCTTGTGCACGGCCTGGAGCAGACGCAGGTCGTTCTCGTTGGCGTCCTTGCGGGACTCGGCGAGCGCGACGCGTACCGAGAGCTCGGTGATGTCGGGCAGGAACTCGTGCAGTGGCGGGTCGAGCAGCCGTACGGTGACGGGCAGTCCGTCCATCGCTTCGAACAGCTCGATGAAGTCGGTCTTCTGGAGCGGAAGCAGCTCCTCCAGCGCGGACTCGCGCTCGGCGTCGGTGTCCGCGAGGATCAGCTTCTCGACCATCTCGCGGCGCTCGCCGAGGAACATGTGCTCGGTACGGCACAGGCCGATGCCCTGCGCGCCGAAGCGGCGGGCGCGCAGCGCGTCCTCGGCGTTGTCGGCGTTGGCCCGCACCCGCAGCCGGCGCACCCGGTCCGCGTACGCCATGATCCGGTGCACGGCGGCGACCAGCTCGTCGGCGTCGTCGGCGCCCGCGTGCATCCGGCCCTCGAAGTACTCGACGACCGGGGACGGCACGACAGGGACCTCACCGAGGTACACCTTGCCGGTGGAGCCGTCGATGGAGACGACGTCGCCCTCCTCGATGACCCGGCCGCCCACCGTCATCCGGCGGCGCTTGGTGTCGACTTCGAGTTCCTCGGCGCCGCAGACGCAGGTCTTGCCCATGCCGCGTGCGACGACGGCGGCGTGCGAGGTCTTGCCGCCGCGCGAGGTCAGGATGCCCTCGGCCGCGATCATGCCGTCGAGGTCGTCGGGGTTGGTCTCGCGGCGGATGAGGATGACCTTCTCGCCGGACCGGGACCACTTCACCGCGGTGTACGAGTCGAAGACGGCCTTGCCGACCGCGGCACCCGGCGACGCGGCGATGCCGCGGCCGAGCAGGTCGGTTGCGGCCTCGTCGTCGAAGCGCGGGAACATCAGCTGCGCGAGCTGCGCCCCGTTGACCCGCTGGAGCGCCTCGGCCTCGTCGATCAGGCCCTGGTCGACGAGCTGCGTAGCGATCCGGAAGGCGGCACCGGCCGTGCGCTTGCCGACCCGGGTCTGGAGCATCCACAGCCGGCCGCGCTCGATGGTGAACTCGATGTCGCACAGGTCCTTGTAGTGCGTTTCGAGGGTTTCCATGATCTGCATCAGCTGGTCGTACGACTTCTTGTCGATCGACTCCAGATCGGCGAGCGGCACGGTGTTGCGGATACCGGCGACGACGTCCTCGCCCTGCGCGTTCTGCAGGTAGTCGCCGTAGACGCCCTGGTGGCCGCTGGCCGGGTCGCGGGTGAACGCGACACCCGTACCCGAGTCGGGACCGAGGTTGCCGAAGACCATCGAGCAGATGTTGACGGCCGTGCCGAGGTCGCCGGGGATGCGCTCCTGGCGGCGGTAGAGCTTGGCCCGGTCGGTGTTCCACGAGTCGAAGACGGCCTTTATGGCCAGGTCCATCTGCTCGCGCGGGTCCTGCGGGAAGTCACGCCCGGCGTCCCGCGAGACGATCTTCTTGAACTGCTTGACCAGCTTCTTCAGATCGGCCGCGTCGAGATCCACATCGACCGTGACGCCCTTGGCCTCCTTCGCCGCCTCCAGCGCCTCCTCGAAGAGGTCGCCGTCGACACCGAGGACGGTCTTGCCGAACATCTGGATGAGGCGGCGGTAGGAGTCCCAGGCGAACCGGTCGTCGCCGGCCTGGGCGGCGAGGCCGACCACGGACTCGTCGGAGAGACCGATGTTGAGGACCGTGTCCATCATGCCGGGCATCGAGAACTTCGCGCCGGAGCGGACCGAGACCAGCAGCGGGTCGTCCGACTGGCCGAGCTTCTTGCCCATCCGCGCCTCAAGGGCGGCGAGATGCGCGCTGACCTCGTCGCGCAGCTCCGTCGGCTCCTCGCCACTGTCGAGGTAGACCTTGCACGCCTCGGTGGTGATGGTGAAGCCCGGAGGGACGGGGAGTCCGAGATTGGTCATCTCGGCGAGGTTGGCACCCTTCCCGCCGAGCAGGTCCTTCAGATCCTTGTTGCCCTCGGTGAAGTCATAGACGAACTTCTGGCCCTGGGGCTCCCGGGATTCCGGGGTTGATACCTGGGGATCTTTGTTTTGCGACACAGGTCTCGACTCCTCGAGGACGCGGTGGCTGCCCTGACGGCGAGGAACATACCCAGATCGAAGGTGTCTGGGTACGTCCACTTGCGCGTCATGAGGCCTCAACCACCCGTCCGCCAGCAGATCGAAAGTGACATGATCGGTCCCTCGATCGATGGAGTGTCTTCACTTCTTGAATGAATAAGCACTCAGTGCGACAAGAATCCCGGAGTTCGGCCACGCTGCGCAATGGAAGCGTCGATCGATCAAAGTGAAGGCCCCTGGCACCGAGTGCCACCATTTGAGAAGTGCAGCTCCCGAAATGGCGCTCATCTGAGCGACATGATTCTCAGGGTGGCGAGAATCACTCTACGATCGACGCTCAGATGTCACCATTCGGACGGGCGAACGATGACCGATCGTCACCCTTTGATCATCCAGTCGCAGCTGGCTGTGAGCGGATTCGGCGCACGATGCCCGGTGCGGGCCGCTTCAGGGCTCAGCCTCGGCCGGATATCGCCGAATCCGGCTCGATGTAGCGCTCAGATGAGCGGAGTAAATCAAGAGGCACGCGGTGCCTGTGGCGCCGCGTGCCTCTTGAAGGGGCGTGGAGGCCCCGTCGGAGCCCCCGGCAGGCTTCTCGGGCCCGGCAAGCCCTCTCAGCCGCCCGAGGTGTCCAGTTCCGCGTCCGCGCTCACGCCCGCGCAGTCGTACGGGTCCTTCAGCCAGCCGTCCGGCAGGACCACCCGGTTGTTGCCCGAGGTGCGCCCGCGCGGCCCGTCCGCGCCGTCCGGCCACGGCTGGTCCAGGTCCAGCTCCTGCAGCTGACCGCCCAGCTCGTCCAGCGACGAGGTGATCGCCAGCTTCTTGCGCATCTCGGAGCCGACCGAGAAGCCCTTGAGGTACCAGGCGACATGCTTGCGGAAGTCGATCACGCCACGGGCCTCGTCACCGATCCACTCCCCCAGCAGCGTCGCGTGCCGCAGCATGACGTCGGCGACCTCGCGCAGACCGGGCGTCGCCCCGGTACGCCCCGTGCCGGGGGCATGGACGGTTGCCGTGGCGAGGTGGTTTCCACGGGGCGCCGGCGCCCGCCTCGTCTCCGTCCCCTCGAACGCGCTCACCAGGTCACGGAAGAGCCAGGGGCGGCCCAGGCAGCCGCGGCCCACGACCACGCCGTCACAGCCGGTCTCGCGCATCATCCGGCGGGCGTCGTCCGCGCACCAGATGTCGCCGTTGCCGAGGACGGGGATCTCCGGGACGTGCTCCTTGAGGCGGGCGATGGCGTCCCAGTCGGCGGTGCCGCCGTAGTGCTGGGCGGCCGTCCTGCCGTGCAGCGCGACGGCCGTGACGCCCTCCTCCACCGCGATCCGGCCCGCGTCGAGGTAGGTGATGTGGTCGTCGTCGATGCCCTTGCGCATCTTGATGGTGACCGGCAGATCGCCCGCGTTGGAGACCGCCTGGTTGAGGATCGCGCGCAGCAGCGGCCGCTTGTACGGGAGCGCCGAGCCGCCGCCCTTGCGGGTCACCTTGGGCACCGGGCAGCCGAAGTTCAGATCGATGTGGTCGGCGAGGTTCTCGTCGACGATCATGCGGACGGCCTTGCCGACGGTGACCGGGTCCACTCCGTACAGCTGGATCGAGCGCGGGGTCTCGCTCGCGTCGAAGTGGATGAGCTGCATGGTCTTCTCATTGCGCTCGACCAGCGCCCGCGTGGTGATCATCTCACTGACGAACAGCCCCTTGCCGCCGGAGAACTCCCGGCACAGGGTGCGGAACGGGGCGTTGGTGATGCCGGCCATGGGGGCGAGCACCACCGGCGGCTGCACCGTGTGGGGGCCGATCCGGAGCAGCGGGAGCGAGGGGGCGAGCGTGGTCATTGCTCCATTGTCGCGTACGGCTCGGAGCGGCCCGACGGCAAAGTTCGTTAGTTAACCGTACTATCCATGTATGCCCGAGTTGAGCTCCCGCAGACGGCAGCTGGTACTGGCGATCTGCTGCATGAGTCTGCTGATCGTCAGTCTCGACAACACCGTCCTCAATGTCGCTCTGCCCTCCATGCAGAAGGAACTGCACGCCACCGTCGCGGGCATGCAGTGGACGATCGACGCCTACACCCTCGTCCTCGCCTCGCTGCTGATGCTCTCGGGCTCCACCGCCGACCGGATCGGGCGCCGGAAGATCTTCAAGATCGGGCTCGTCCTCTTCACCCTCGGCTCGGTGCTCTGCTCCATGGCGCCGCACCTGGAGTCGCTGGTGGCGTTTCGCATGGTGCAGGCGGTGGGCGGCTCGATGCTCAACCCCGTCGCGATGTCGATCATCACCAACACCTTCACCGACCCCCGCGAGCGGGCCCGCGCCATCGGAGTGTGGGGCGGTGTCGTCGGCATCTCCATGGCGGCGGGGCCGGTGGTCGGCGGCCTGCTGGTGGACTCGGTCGGCTGGCGGTCGATCTTCTGGATCAATCTGCCGGTCGGTCTCGCCGCGCTGCTGCTCACCTGGCGGTACGTCCCCGAGTCCCGCGCCCCGAAGCCGCGCCGCCCCGATCCTGTGGGTCAGCTGCTGGTGGTCGGGCTGCTCGGTTCGCTGACCTACGCGATCATCGAGGCACCCTCGGTGGGCTGGGCCTCGCCGCGGATCCTGGTAACCGCCGCGCTCGCCGTGTGCTCGCTCGTCGGGCTGCTGCTGTACGAGCCGAGGCGCGCCGAGCCCCTCATCGATCTGCGGTTCTTCCGCAGCGCCCCGTTCAGCGGTGCCACCGCCATCGCGGTCTGCGCCTTCGCCGCACTGAGCGGGTTCCTCTTCCTCAACACGCTGTATCTGCAGAACGTGCGCGGCCTGAGCGCTCTGCACGCCGGTCTGTACATGCTGCCGATGGCGGCCCTGACCTTTTTCTGCGCACCGCTGTCGGGCCGGCTCGTCGGAAGCCGGGGGCCTCGGCTGTCGCTGCTGGTGGCGGGCGTGGCCATGACGGCGTGCGGGCTGTTGTTCGCCGCGTTCGACGCCGAGACGGACGACTTCCTGCTGTTCACCGGCTATGTACTGTTCGGTCTCGGCTTCGGCATGGTGAACGCGCCGATCACCAACACGGCCGTCTCCGGGATGCCGCGCTCACAGGCCGGTGTGGCGGCGGCGGTCGCCTCGACCAGCCGGCAGATCGGCGGAACGCTCGGGGTCGCCGTGATCGGTGCGGTGCTGGCGGCGGGCGTGGCCGGTACCGGGTCACCGCGCGGCGCCGAGTACGCGGCCGCCTTCGTGGACGCGAGCAAGCCCGCCTGGTGGATCCTCACCGGGTGCGGGCTGTGCGTCCTGCTGGTCGGGGCGCTGACCAGCGGGCACTGGGCGCTGGAGACGGCGCGTCGGACCGCGGAGCGGCTGGTGGCGCCGACGGGTGTCCCCGCCGGGGATCAGGCGTCGGCGGCCTCCAAGATCTGAAGGCGCTGCAGCCGCTGCCCGGCCTCGTCGTCGACGGGGGCGTACGTCACCATGCGCGGGGCGGCGACGGGGCACGGACAAGGGCGTGGGCCCGGATCACTCCAGGCGATCCGGGCCCACGCCCTTGTACTGCAACCGTAGGCGTCAGCTCTGTGCCGGGGAGTCCTGCTCGGACGTACTCGGTTGTGCAGAGTCGTCGGACGACGGCCCGGTCTGCGCGGCGGACGAAGCCGCCTGCGCAGCGGCCGGTCCCGACTGTGCGCGCTCACGCATCTTGCGCAGCAGCTCCTGCTTCTGGTCGGCAGCCGCCTTGCGGTCGGTATTGCGCGCAGGGCCCGCGCCCTGCTGCTCGGCACGGGACAGCTTCTTGCGCTGTCCGCCCACACCGAGGAGGTTATTGCGGCTCTTGGCCACGGCGTTCTCCCATTCGTGGTGAGAAGTAGGTCTTGGACCTGGAATCGATCCGATGGGCGGCGGGTGTTCGGGCCCGCCGCGCGCTCACTCGTAGATCTGGAAGAACGAAGACATGCCGGAACCGTACTCCGTTCCCGCCGGCCTCCGCATCCGGTTTTCGGCTGCGCGTCACGGCGGCGCCGCCCGCGGGGGCGGTCGGTGTCGTCGGCGCGTTCAGGCGGTCGGGCCGGCCGTCGCCCGGTGGGCCTCGGCGAGATGTTCCTCGGCGTGGACGGTGTGCGGCGAAGCCCCCGGTTCCGTACGGGGAACCGGGGGCTTCGCCGTGAAACCGTGGTGCGTCAGCAGCCCAGCAGACGTGCGCCGAGGTACGCCTGGATCTGGTCCAGGGAGACGCGCTCCTGCTTCATGGTGTCGCGCTCGCGCACGGTCACCGCGTTGTCGTCGAGGGTGTCGAAGTCGACGGTGACGCAGAACGGCGTACCGATCTCGTCCTGACGGCGGTAGCGGCGGCCGATGGCGCCCGCGTCGTCGAACTCGATGTTCCAGTTCTTCCGCAGGTCGGTCGCGAGGCCCTTGGCCTTCGGCGACAGCTGCGGGTTGCGGGACAGCGGCAGGACGGCGACCTTGACCGGCGCAAGGCGCGGGTCGAGACGCATCACGGTGCGCTTCTCCATGACGCCCTTGGCGTTGGGCGCCTCGTCCTCGATGTAGGCGTCGAGGAGGAAGGCGAGCATCGCGCGGCCGACACCGGCTGCCGGCTCGATGACGTACGGAGTCCAGCGCTCGCCGGCCTCCTGGTCGAAGAAGGACAGGTCCGTGCCCGAGGCCTTGGAGTGCGCCTTGAGGTCGTAGTCCGTGCGGTTGGCGACGCCCTCCAGCTCGCCCCACTCGCCGCCGCCGAAGCGGAAGCGGTACTCGATGTCAGCGGTGCGCTTGGAGTAGTGCGAGAGCTTCTCCGCGGGGTGGTCGTACCACCGCATGTTCTCCTCGCGCAGGCCCAGGCCGGTGTACCAGTTCCAGCGCTGCTCCATCCAGTACTCGTGCCACTTCTCGTCCTCGCCCGGCTTGACGAAGAACTCCATCTCCATCTGCTCGAACTCGCGGGTGCGGAAGATGAAGTTGCCCGGAGTGATCTCGTTCCGGAAGGACTTGCCCATCTGGGCGATGCCGAACGGTGGCTTCTTGCGCGAAGTCTGCTGCACCTGGCCGAAGTTGGTGAAGATGCCCTGGGCGGTCTCGGGGCGCAGATAGGCGACCGAGCCGGAGTCCTGGGTCGGGCCGAGGTGGGTGGAGAGCAGACCCGAGAACTGCTTGGGCTCGGTGAAGGTGCCCTTGTTGCCGCAGTTGGGGCAGTTGAGCTCGGCCAGGCCGTTCACGGGCGCGTGGCCGTGCTTCTCCTCGTACGCCTCCTCCAGGTGGTCGGCGCGGAAGCGCTTGTGACAGGAGGTGCACTCGGTCAGCGGGTCGGTGAACGTAGCGACGTGGCCGGAGGCAACCCACACCTCGGGGGCCAGGACGACCGACGAGTCGAGTCCGACCACGTCCTCGCGAGAGGTGACCATGTAGCGCCACCACTGGCGCTTGAGGTTCTCCTTCATCTCGACGCCCAGCGGCCCGTAGTCCCAGGCGGCACGCTGACCACCGTAGATCTCACTGCAGGGATAGACGAAGCCACGGCGCTTGCTCAGGCTGACGATGGAGTCGATCTTGTCGGCGGCCACGGTGCTCTCTTCATTACGACGACGAAATTGGACAAGGGTGGCGCGAAGCGCCTCTGTGGGGGGGTGGTGGTCGGGAGACGGGTGGGCGAATGCTTCAGATTACCGGCGGGCACGCCCCTTCGATCAAATCGGTATCGGCACGGCCGGCCGAGGGGCACCCCCATCGACCTTGTTGACAATCGTTTCCAGTTTTGTTGAAAATGACTGTCATGAACATAAGCCGCCTCATACCCACCGCCGCCGTCGCGGGAACAGTCGTCCTCGGCCTCACCGCCCTCACCGCCTGCTCCGCCCCGGACGCCGCCGCCCACAAGAACGGCGACAAGCTGGACGTGGTGGCTTCGTTCTATCCGATGCAGTTCCTGGCCGAGGAGATAGGCGGGAAGAACGTCTCCGTCACCACGCTGACCAAGCCGGGCGTCGAGCCGCACGATCTGGAGCTCACCCCGCGGCAGATCGGCGGACTCGGCGACGCCGACTACGTCCTGTACCTCAAGGGCATCCAGCCCGCCGTCGACGACGCCATCAAGCAGTCCGGCGCGAAGGACGTCGTCGACGCCTCGAAGCTCACCACGCTGGAAGACCACGGCACCGAGACCGGCGCCGACGAACACGGTCATGAGCACCACGGCGACGAGGCCGGGGCCGACCCCCACATCTGGCTGGACCCGGTGAAGTACGCCGAGGTCGCCAAGGGCGTCGGAAAGTCCCTGGAGAAGACCGACCCCGCCCACGCCGCGGACTACCGCAAGAACACGGACGCGCTGGTCAACAAGCTCGACGCACTGAACACGGCGTACGAGACAGGTCTGAAGGACACCGCGACCAGGACCTTCATCACCACCCACTCCGCCTTCGGGTACCTGGCCGAGCGCTACGGCCTCACCCAGGAGGGCATCGCCGGTATCGACCCCGAGGCCGAGCCCAGCCCCGCCCGGATCAACGAGATCCACACCATCGCGGAGAAGAACAAGGTCAGCACCGTATTCTTCGAGACACTCGCCAGCGACAAGACCGCGAAGACCCTCGCCAAGGACACCGGCCTGAAGACCGACGTCCTGGACCCGCTGGAGGGAATCACGGACAAGTCCAAGGGCACCGACTACATCGAAGTCATGCAGTCCAATCTCGCCGCCCTGCAGAAGGCGCTCGGCGCGAAGTGAGCCACGTAACACCCGCCACAGCAGCATCGGAGGCGCTCATGTCCGAGCCCGGGAGCACCACGACCGACCCCGTGATAGCCCTGCGCGGCGCCACGGCCACGCTCGGCGCGCGCCCGGTGCTGCGCGGCATCGACCTGTCCGTCCACCGCGGCGAGGTCGTCGCCCTGCTCGGGGCCAACGGCTCGGGCAAGTCGACCGCCGTACGCTCCGTCATCGGCCAGGTCCCGCTCACCGGCGGCTCCATCGAGCTGTTCGGTACCCCGCTGCGCCGCTTCCGCGGCTGGGCGCGCATCGGTTACGTACCCCAGCGCACCACGGCAGCCGGCGGTGTCCCCGCCACGATCCGTGAGGTCGTCACCTCCGGGCGCCTCTCCCGCACGAAGCTGGGCCTGCTCCGCAAGGCCGACCGGGCCGCCGTCGACCGGGCCATCGGCCTCGTGGGCCTCGCCGACCGGGCCGGGGACTCGGTGAACGCGCTCTCCGGCGGGCAGCACCAGCGGGTGCTGATCGCCCGGGCGCTGGCCGCCGAACCGGAGCTGCTGATCATGGACGAGCCGATGGCCGGCGTCGACCTGGCCAGCCAGGAGATCCTCGCCACGACGCTCCGCGAACAGGTCGCGGCCGGCACCACGGTGCTGCTCGTGCTGCATGAGCTCGGCCCGCTGGAGCCGCTGATCGACCGCGCGATCGTGCTGCGCGACGGCTGTGTGATGCACGACGGGCCGCCCCCGAAGGCGCTGGGCCAGCACGCGCTGCCCGGACACGACCATGTACACCCCCACGCGGCCTCCGAGCCCGTCCGGACGGGACTGCTGAGCTGATCATGGAATTCCTCGACCCCCCGTTCATGCAGCGGGCACTGCTCGCCGCCGTACTGGTAGGCGTCATCGCCCCCGCCGTCGGCATCTATCTCGTCCAGCGCCGCCAGGCCCTGATGGGCGACGGCATCGGCCATATCGCGATGACCGGTGTCGGCCTCGGCTTTCTGCTCTCCACCAGCCCGGTGTGGATGGCCACGGCGGTCGCCGTCGTCGGCTCCGTCGCGATGGAGCTGATCCGCTGGTACGGACGCACCCGCGGCGACATCGCGCTGGCCATGCTGTTCTACGGCGGTATGGCGGGCGGTGTCCTGCTGATCAACCTCTCCGACACCGGCTCCAACGCCAACCTCACCTCGTATCTCTTCGGCTCTCTCTCCACGGTCTCCACCGAGGACATCACCGCGATCTGTCTGCTGGCCGCCTTCGTGCTGCTGGTGACGCTGGGGCTGCGCCGGCAACTGTTCGCGGTCAGCCAGGACGAGGAGTTCGCCCGGGTCACCGGACTGCCGGTGCGCACGCTGAATCTGCTGGTCGCCGTGACGGCGGCGGTGACGGTCACCGTGGCGATGCGGGTCGTCGGGCTGCTGCTGGTCAGCGCGCTGATGGTGGTGCCGGTCGCGGCCGCGCAGCAGATCTCCAGGTCCTTCAAGGTGACGTTCGTGCTGTCGGTCGTCATCGGCACGGCGGTGACCCTGGCAGGCACCGTGACCTCGTACTACCAGGACGTCCCGCCCGGCGCGACGATCGTGCTGCTGGCCATCGCCGTCTTCATCGGCCTGACGCTGCTCGCGACCCCACTGGCCCGAAGGCGAGCCCGGCGCAGCGACGCCGCGTCCGAGGAGTGCACTCTTGAGGTACCGGCCTCCCGTCCGGCCACGGACGAACTCCGGGTTTGACCGTCACGGCCGGACGGGCTGGCACAATGGCCCGACACAGGTACGGGCGACACGAGGAGGCTGCTGTGGCGACGGCGCCGATCAGTGGAACGAACGCGGCCCCGGTACGCGGCCGGTCGACCCGGCAGCGGGCGGCGGTGGCGGCGGCGCTCGACGAGGTGGACGAGTTCCGCAGCGCCCAGGAGCTGCACGATGTACTCAAGCACCGCGGCGACTCGGTCGGTCTGACCACCGTCTACCGCACCCTCCAGTCCCTCGCCGATGCGGGCGAGGTCGATGTGCTGCGCACCACGGACGGCGAGTCCGTGTACAGGCGCTGCTCGACCGGGGAGCACCACCATCATCTGGTGTGCCGGATGTGCGGCAAGGCCGTGGAGGTCGAGGGGCCCGCGGTGGAGCAGTGGGCGGAGACGATCGCCTCGCAGCACGGGTATGTGAACGTGGCCCACACGGTGGAGATCTTCGGGACCTGCGTGGAGTGCGCGGACGCGAAGGAGTGAGGAAGCGGGCCCGGGGGCGCTGCCCCCGGGCCCGCGCCGCTCAGCTCGTCGGCTCCTGAGCCGCCTCGATCGCACCGCCGAAGCGCCGGTCCCGCTGGGCGTACTCCAGGCAGGCCCGCCACAGGTCGCGGCGGTCGAAGTCCGGCCAGAGCACATCCTGGAAGACCATCTCGGCGTATGCGCTCTGCCAGATCAGGTAGTTGGACGTGCGCTGCTCGCCGCTGGGGCGGACGAAGAGGTCGACGTCCGGCATGTCCGGGTAGTAAATGTACTTCGCGAACGTCTTCTCGTTGACCTTGGAGGGGTCCAGCTTCCCGGCCGCGACGTCCTGCGCGATGCGCTGCGCGGCGTCGGCGATCTCGGCCCGGCCGCCGTAGTTGACGCAGAAGTACAGCGTCATCCTGTCGTTGTCCTTCGTCTGCTCCTGGGCGATCTGGAGCTCCTGGACGACGGACTTCCACAGCTTCGGCATGCGCCCCACCCAGCGGATACGGATGCCCAGTTCGTCCATCTCGTCGCGGCGGCGGCGGATGACGTCCCGGTTGAAGTTCATCAGGAACTTCACTTCCTCCGGGGACCGCTTCCAGTTCTCGGTGGAGAACGCGTACAGCGAGAGGTTTTCGACACCCATCTCGATGCAGCCCTTGAGGACGTCCATCACGACGCCCTCACCGACCTTGTGGCCCTCGGTACGCGGGAGGCCGCGTTCCTTGGCCCAGCGGCCGTTGCCGTCCATCACGATGGCGACGTGCTTGGGCACCAGCTCGCCGGGGATCTTCGGGGGCGTGGCACCGGAGGGGTGCGGCTCAGGGGTCTTGTAGTCGCGCCGGTTACGGCCGCCGAGAAACCCGCGTACTGCCATGAACTGTCTCGCTCCCTGTGCCTGATCTGCCTGTGTTCTCTGTGCCTGATCTGCCTGTGTCACGTCTCTACGTACCGCAGTGAGCGCAGCCCGCGCTCCAGATGCCAGTGCAGATAGGCGGACACCAGTCCGCTCCCCTCCCTGACATGCCGCGCCTCGCACGCGTCCGCGGTCTCCCAGTCGCCGGTGAGCAGTGCGCTCAGCAGAGTAATGGCCTCAGCCGAGGGTACGACGCTGCCGGGTACCCGGCAGTCGCCGCATATGACGCCGCCCGCCGCGACGGAGAAGAACCGGTTCGGTCCGGGCATTCCGCACTTCGCGCAGTCCTCGAAGCTGGGTGCGTAGCCGTTGACGGCGAGCGAACGCAGCAGGAAGGCGTCGAGGACGAGATGCGGCTCGTGTTCGCCGCGGGCGAGGGTGCGCAGCCCTCCGACGAGCAGCAGATACTGCTGGACCGCGGGCTCGCCCTCGTGGTCGGTGAACCGCTCGGCGGTCTCCAGCATCGCGGTGCCCGCGGTGTAGCGGGCGTAGTCGGTGACGATGCCGCCGCCGTACGGGGCGATCGTCTCGCTCTGGGTACAAAGCGGCAGGCCGCGGCCGATCAGCTCGCTGCCCCGGGCGAAGAACTGCACATCGACATGGGAGAAGGGTTCCAGCCGTGCCCCGAACTTGGACTTCGTACGCCGCACGCCGCGTGCGACGGCCCGCACCCGGCCGTGGCCGCGGGTCAGGATCGTGATGATCCGGTCGGCCTCGCCCAGCTTCTGCGTGCGCAGCACCACGCCGTCGTCCCGGAACAAGCTCATGCGTCCATTGTCCGGTACCGGGGCGGCTCAGCGGACACGCCTCCCCCTGGGTGCGCACCGGGTGCGGACGAGGCCGTTCAGGAGGGGGTACGCGCCGCTGCGGCAAGCAGTCGGGCGGTGTCCTCGGCACTGAGCTGCAGCGCTCCGCCGACCGTGGTCAGCACCTCACGCTCCGACGGCCCGTACGGACCGTCGGCGAGCGCGATCCTGGCGCCCTGCAGCAGGATGGATTCACGTCCGGCGGGGGCCAGGTGCGGGGCGAGGGGTTCCAGCGCCTCGTGCAGTTCGATGGCGAGGGCCGCTCCGCAGGCCTCGGCCGCCGGGTCGTAGGCGGAGCCGTGGCCGATGTCGGCGGAGAGAACCTCGACGACGGCGGAGAGCTGTTCCTCCGTGCAGTCGTCGAATCCGGCGTCGCGCACGGTGGCGGCCGCGGTCTCCAGGACCGTACGGGCGGTGGTGCCGCCGGCCGCGAGGACACCGAGCGTGACCGTGTGGATGGCGTCCCGGAGCAGGGCGGAGAACCGGGTGGTGGTGGGGTGGTCGAGCACATCGGTGTCGAAGTGGGCCCGGCAGACAGCGCATTCGATGACGGGCCCCGCAGTGCCGCGCCGCAGCATCGGCACACCGAGCACCGTGAAGCGCCGACGGCCGGTGAGCCGACGGTAGTTGCGGTCGCCGCCGCAGCCGGGGCAGAAGAACTCGCCGTCACCGACGGTGTCCCAGGTGGTGCGGATGCCGCAGATACGCAGCTTCATGGCGCGTTGTCCCAGGGCTGGCCGCACGTCGCACACCTCCGTAACTCCCCCGGCCCCAAGGGCACGGGGGGTGCCCCCTTCGGCAACATTGCCGTGTCGACGTGATGTTAACCACAGTCGTGACGTGGCGTCAGTACTTCGGTCGTCACAACCGCCGGAGATGGCCGAACCCCGTCCCCCCGGATACGGGTGGACGGGGTCTTCGGCCGTGCGGCTTCACGCCCTTCGAGGCGCCGGGTCAGCGGGTGGCGCGGTTGACGGCGGAGACGACCGCCTTCAGCGAGGCACGCGTGGTGTTGGCGTCGATACCGATGCCCCACAGGACCTTTCCGTCGATCGCGCACTCGATGTACGAGGCGGCCTGGGAGCTGGCACCCTCGCTCATGGTGTGCTCGGTGTAGTCCAGCAGACGGGCGTCGATGCCGATGGCCTGCAGCGCTTCGAAGAACGCGGAGATCGGGCCGTTGCCGGAACCGGTCAGTACGGTGTCCGTGCCGTCCACCGTCGCCTCGACGGTGATGGTGTCCTGGCCGTCGGAGCCGGTCGTGGTCTGGCCGGAGCGGATCTGCACGCGTCCCCATTGAACCGCGGCGCTGTCCGGGTTCGGCAGGTATTCGTCCTGGAACGTGGACCAGATCTGGGCCGGTGTGACCTCGCCGCCCTCGGCATCGGTCTTGGCCTGAATGGTCCGGGAGAACTCGATCTGCATCCGGCGCGGCAGGTCCAGCTTGTGGTCGTTCTTCAGGACGTAGGCGATTCCGCCCTTGCCGGACTGCGAGTTGACTCGGATGACGGCCTCGTAACTGCGACCGACGTCCTTCGGGTCGATCGGCAGGTACGGCACCGCCCACTCGAGATCGTCCACGGTCTTGCCCTGGGCGGCCGCGTCGGCCTCCATGGCGTCGAAGCCCTTCTTGATGGCGTCCTGGTGGGAGCCGGAGAATGCGGTGTAGACCAGGTCGCCCGCGTAGGGGTGGCGCGGGTGGACCTCCATCTGGTTGCAGTACTCGCTGGTGCGGCGGATCTCGTCGATCTGCGAGAAGTCGATCTGCGGGTCGACACCTTGCGAGAACAGGTTCATGCCCAGGGTGACCAGGTCGACGTTGCCGGTGCGCTCGCCCTGACCGAACAGGCAGCCCTCGATCCGGTCCGCACCGGCCATGATGGCCAGTTCGGCGGCGGCGACGGCGGTGCCGCGGTCGTTGTGCGGGTGGACCGACAGGCAGACGAACTCGCGGCGCGACAGGTTGCGCGACATCCACTCGAACCGGTCCGCGTGCGTGGACGGGGTCGAACGCTCCACGGTGGCGGGCAGGTTGAGGATGATCTCGCGGCCCTCCTCCGGCTGCCAGACGTCACAGACCGCCTCGCAGACCTCCAGGGCGAAGTCCAGTTCGGTGTCGGTGAAGATCTCGGGGCTGTACTGGTAGCCGAAGATCGTCTCCGGGCCCAGCAGCTTCTCCGCGTACTCCATGACCAGCCGGGTGCCGTCCACGGCGATCTGCTTGATGTCGTCCTTCGAGCCGCGGAAGACGACCCGGCGGAAGGTGGGTGCCGTCGCGTTGTACAGGTGCACGGTCGCACGGCGGGCGCCGACGAGCGACTCGACCGTCCGCTCGATCAGGTCCTCGCGGGCCTGCGTCAGCACGGAGATCGTCACGTCCTCGGGGATCGCGCCCTCTTCGATGATGGAGCGGACGAACGCGAAGTCGGTCTCACCGGAGGACGGGAAGCCGACCTCGATCTCCTTGTAGCCCATGCGTACGAGCAGATCGAACATCTCGCGCTTGCGGGCCGGCGACATCGGGTCGATCAGGGCCTGGTTGCCGTCGCGCAGATCGGTGGACAGCCAGCGGGGGGCGACGGTGATCCGGTTGTCCGGCCAGGTGCGGTCGGGGATCTCGACGGCCTCGTAGCGGCCGTACTTGTGGATCGGCATCCCGGACGGCTTCTGCAGCTGGGTCGCGTTGGTGATCGGCGTCGGGCGGCCGACAGCGGTCTCGGCGGGATGTGCGGCGGTCATGGCGTACGGCTCCTCGGGGTCCAACCAATGGGACGGCCGACTGTGTCGCTGCAACACCAGACTCCGCGGGGAGGGGGTCGGCCTACGATTACAGGCCCTCGCCGCGGCAGCTAAGAAGAAGCAGCCCGAAACGCATGATGCGACGAGAGTAGCCGAGAGGCGTCTGATGCGTCCGTCCCGTATCAGCATGCGGGACCGGGCGCCGGAAACGCCCAACTGCGATCGATCACTCCATTTCGTCAATCCTGGCAGCAATCAGTGACACAGCTGTTACTCGGTGCCACAGTCGGCTGCATGCAGCCTCAGTCTCAGCACGGGTTCCACCCCGTCTTCTGCACCATCGTGCCGCCCCATGTCCTCGACAAGCTGTCGCAGTCCGGCAACCCCGATCTCGCGGGCCCGGCCCGCCGCACCCTGGAGAGCGACGCCGCCCGTCGCACCCGCCGCCAGATGGCGACGGTCGTCACCGTGCCTGCCGCCCCCGCGACCGAGGGGGCGGCGTCCGACAAGCCCGACCGGACGCTGTACGACTGCCGTCACCGCACCCTGCTGCCCGGCACCAAGGTCCGTTCCGAGGGACAGAAGCCGACGAAGGACGCAAGCGTCAACCGCGCGTACGCGGGACTCGGCGCCACCTTCGACCTGCTGCTCAAGGCGTACGGACGCCATTCGATCGACGGCAACGGGCTGCCGCTGATCGGCTCCGTGCACTACGACAAGAAGTACAACAACGCCTTCTTCGACGGCGAGCAGATGGTCTTCGGCGACGGGGACGGGGAGATCTTCCTGGACTTCACCGTCGCCATCGATGTGATCGCCCATGAGCTGGCGCACGGCCTGACCCAGCACACCGCCAATCTGAGCTATTACGGCCAGTCCGGCGCGCTCAACGAATCGATGTCCGACGTCTTCGGCTCCCTGGTCAAGCAGTACTCACTGGGCCAGAGCGCCGACCAGGCCGACTGGCTGATCGGCGCCGGGCTGCTGACGCCCCGGGTCCAGGGTGTCGCCCTGCGCTCGATGAAGGCGCCGGGAACCGCGTACGACGACGATGTGCTCGGCAAGGACCCGCAGCCCGCGTCGATGGAGGACTACATCCACACCAGCGAGGACAACGGCGGAGTGCACCTCAACTCGGGCATCCCGAACCGCGCGTTCTATCTGCTGGCGACGGCACTCGGCGGCAGTGCGTGGGAGCGGGCCGGTCAGCTCTGGTTCGATGTGCTCACAGGTGGTCGACTGGCCGTGGACGCGGACTTCGCGTCCTTCGCCCGGCTGACGGTGGCTGCGGCCCGCAGCCGCTTCGGGGAAGGTGACGAGGCGGAGGCGGTCCTGAAGGCATGGTCGGAGGTGGGCGTCCCGACGGCGTAGAACAATCCCGGGCCCGTCCGGCAATGGAGGACACCGCATGCGGATTCAGGTCAGCAGGACCGGCGGCTTCGCCGGCATCGCACGCCACCGCGAGGTCGACACCTCCGGACGGGCCGACGCCGCGGAGTGGGAGGCACTGGCCGAATCGGCGCTCGCCGCGGGCCACAGCACCCCGCCCCCGGGCGTACCGGACGGCTTCCGGTACCGGATCACGGTCGGCGACCGGACGGTCCACTGCGCGGACCCGAAGCTGACCGAAGCCCAGCGTGCACTGGTCTCACGCGTCCTGAAGGAGGGCGCGTGAGACGCGCGTACCGCTGATTCCACTCTCACGTGGGACGGGCGTACGGCTGAGACCGGCCGGACTCGGGCGGCGGTCAGAACCCCAGCTTGCGCAGCTGCTTCGGGTCGCGCTGCCAGTCCTTGGCGACCTTCACATGCAGGTCCAGGAAGACCGGCGTACCGAGCAGGGCCTCGATGTGCTTGCGCGACTTCGTACCGACGTCCTTCAGCCGCTTGCCCTTCGGGCCGATGATGATGCCCTTCTGGCTGGGGCGCTCGATGTAGACATTGGCGTGGATGTCGAGCAGCGGCTTGTCCGCCGGCCGGCCCTCGCGCGGCAGCATCTCCTCGACGACGACCGCGATGGAGTGCGGCAGCTCGTCCCGTACGCCTTCGAGCGCGGCCTCGCGGATCAGCTCCGCGACCATGACCATCTCGGGCTCGTCGGTGAGGTCGCCCTCCGGGTAGAGCGGCGGGCTCTCCGGGAGCAGGGGGGCGATCAGGTCAGCCAGCAGATCCACCTGCCGGTCCTTGACCGCGGAGACCGGGATGATCTCCGCCCACTCGAAGCCGAGCTCCTCACCGAGGCGGGAGACCGCGAGCAGCTGTTCGGCGAGTTGCTTGGAGTCGACCAGGTCGGTCTTGGTGATGACGGCGATCTTCGGGGTCTTCTTGATGCCCGCGAGTTCCTTGACGATGTACTTGTCGCCGGGGCCGAGCTTCTGGTCGGCGGGCAGGCAGAAGCCGATGACGTCGACCTCGGCCCAGGTGGTCCGTACGACGTCGTTGAGACGCTCGCCCAGCAGCGTGCGCGGCTTGTGGAGGCCGGGGGTGTCGACCAGGATCAGCTGCGCGTCCTCGCGGTGCACGATGCCGCGCACGGTGTGCCGGGTGGTCTGGGGCCGATTGGAGGTGATCGCCACCTTCTGGCCGACCAGAGCGTTCGTGAGGGTGGACTTGCCCGCGTTGGGGCGGCCCACGAAGCAGGCGAAGCCGGCCCGGTGGGGGGCGTTGTTCGCAGCCTGCTGTGCAGCGGCTTCTGTGTCAGGTCGAACGCTCATGGCGCCCATTGTCCCCGATCCTGGCGGCCCCACCGCACCAAGGGCCGCGACGGGGCCTGTCGCGCGTCGTCTCAGACCCTGCGGGTACGGCTCCGGCGGGCCCGTACCCACATCCCCGTACCCCCGCCGATGATCACCAGCAGGACCCCGGCCACCAGCCAGGGCAGTGCGAAGTAGGAGACGACGGCGGACTCACGGGTGTCGCGGGCGCTCGCGGTCAGTTTGATCTCGCCCCATTCGAGCTGGGGCGCGTCGGCCCACTGTTCGGTCAGCCGGACCCGCTGGCGGGGCAGCAGTTCGGAGGGGATCTTCTTGAGATCGCGGGCGAGCAGAGTGCGGCCGAAAAGGCCCTCGGCCTTGAGGGCGACCTTGGGGTCGAGGGTGACATTGCCCCGGTTGTGGAGCGTGTACGTGATGACGGCGCGGCTCTTGCCGGTGCCCGGGACCAGTGGCTGGGTGTGCTCGACCTTGACGTCGTCCACGGAGAGGGCGGGCATGGTCGGTCCGTTGACCCGCAGATAGATCCGGGCACCGACCGCCTTCTGGATGCCGACGGCGACGGCTCCCGCGTCCGCGGGGTCGATGCGTTCGTCGAGGGCGACGAGTGCGCCGGGGTGGTCGCCCGGCTCGGCGTCCTCCGGGACGGTGATGGTGACCGGGACGGTGACCGAGCCGTGCGGTGGCACGGTGACCCGTTCGCGGTCGGTCCTCGCCCAGGCCCCGACCGAACGCTGTTTCTCGTTCTGGGCACGGACGGCGAATCCGCCGTCGCGTGCGGTGTTGTAGGCGTCGGCCGCGTACAGCCGGAAGGTCTGCGGCCGGTCCGTCTTGTTCGTGACGGTGACCTTGTCGTCGAGCGTGGCGCCGGGGTCGGCGGAGAGGTAGAAGTACGGGCGCTGACCGGACTGTGTGGTGGCCGGGTAGACCGACCAGCTGCCGTTGTCCGCGGCGTGGACCGCGGGGGCTCCGATCAGCAGGAGGGCGCCGGCCAGGAGGAGTACGTACAGCTTGCGCACGGTGCGGAACCCCCGGGTTGGTCGGTTGATCTCTGGACGGGGCGGTCCGGGCGGGTGCGCGCCCGGTCCACTGGCTGATCAGGACTGCTCGGTCACGTGAGGGTGAGGGTGAGCACGCCGGAGTACGCGCCGGGGGCGGTGTACGCCGGGACGTTCAGCGCGAGCCGGGCGTCGACGGTGAACTCACCGCCGGTGAAGGTCCCGTTCGGCGTGGACGCCAGCGTGGCGCCCGCGCTGCCGACAGGTCCCGCGGAACCGGCCGCACAGGTGCTGGGGCTGCCGGCCTTCGTCGCGCAGACCGGGGTCCAGCCGAGTGCGGATGCTCCGATCGTCGCGCCGCCGGGGCCCTTGAAGTCGGTGACCTTTCCGGTCAGGGACCAGCCGGCGGGGCCGCCGCGGTAGTCCTCGACCGTCACCGTCTGCAGGGAGCCGCGGGAGGCGCCACCCCTCCCGAAGTCGACCGCCGACATCTCGACGGTGTCCCCGGCCTGGAGCATGGACAGCGTGCCCGCCTTGACGGACGAGCGGAGCTGCTGGCTGCCGTCCGGGATCCCGCCGCCGCCACCGGTGACGGTGTAGGCCTGCGGGCCCGCCCCCTTGGCCGCGTCCCAGCTGCCGCCCTCGTAGGCGACGATGCCGGTGGTCGCCGGATCGTTGACGGTGAGCCGCCCGCTGAAGCCGCCGGATCCGTCCGCCTTGACGGTGGCCGTGTCGGCGGTCTGGGTGTCACCGGCCCGGCCCGCGAGCGTGATGTCCGCGCCCGCGGTGAACTTCGACCCGGTCACCGTGACCGGGTCGCCCGCCTTGCCGGACGCGGTCCCGAGCTGGATGGCACGCTCGTTGACCTGGCCGCCGCCGTCCGTCGCGATGATGGTCTCGGAGACGGGGGCGGGCGGGTTCGTCACCGTGCAGGGGGTGTCCAGCTCCATGATGTAGCTGGTGTGGATGTTGTAGTCGCCGGGCGACAGCTTGATCTGACCGGGCGCGGTGACCGTGAAGGTGCCGGTCATCGAGAACGACGGGAAGTCGCCCTTGCCGGGTACGGGGCTGTTCTTCTTCGGACCCGCGACGGTGACGCTCGCGGACTGCGCACCGCCGACGGTGACCTTGCCGGTCGGCGTCATGATGTCGGCCGGCAGAGCCAGGTCGACCGGGTTGCTCGCGGCCGGCTTGATCACGGTGTACGTGACGGTGACCTTGTCGCCCACCATCGGGGCGGCGTTGTCGACGGTGATCTCGGCCTTCGTGGTCCCGTCGATCGGCGGGATGCCCGCGATGGCCGGCGGAATGCAGTGGGTGGGGAAGTCCACCGGCACGGAGGCCGTCGCCATGGCCTGCGCGGGGCCGGCGAGTCCCCCTCCCCCGGCTACGACGAGCGCGCCCACGCCCAGCGCGGCGGCCCAGCGGCGGCCGCGCGCGGCACGCATCCGGGCATCGGATCTTCGCAGACTGATTCTTCGAACGGTCGGACGCATGGAGCCCCTCCTGCCGGATGCGGCGCAGCGGCTCTTCTGCGCCGGCAAGGGGCCCATTGACGACTCCGGCCGAAAAGAAGTCAATGGAAGCGAAATGCACCGACTGATGGGCCATCAGATGGTGTCAAGATCCTCATTGCCGTGAGGATTCTGCGGATCAGCCCGCCGTCACACTGACCCGCAGCGCGCCGTCGGGTCCGGCGAGCAGCACCGGTGTGTCCGGGCCGCCCAGGTCCCGTACCGCGGCACGGTCCGCGTCCGACGGGGTCTGCGCCTCGGAGACGACCGCGGCCGCCTCCAGCGAGGTGGCGCCGCTGGCCACGGCCATTGCGACGGCGGTCTGCAGCGCGCTGAGCTTCAGCGATTCCAGCCGCACGGTGCCCGCGACGTACGTACGTCCGGTCTCGTCCCGGACGGCCGCGCCCTCCGGGACACCGTTGCGGGCGCGGGCGCTGCGCGCCAGCGTGACGATCTTGCGGTCCTCGGGGCCGAGGTCGGTGCTCTCAGTCATGTGCCGAGCATACGAACCGGGGAGAGCCCGCCGCAGGCGCACCCGCCCGCGTGCCGCCTACGCCCGGTCCAGCCGCAACCGCTCCGCCTTCGGCAGCCCCGCCACCACCAGGTCGTAGGAGTCCTCGATCAGCTCGCGGAGCACCCGGTCCGGAACCCCGGACACCGTCACCGTGTTCCAGTGCCGCTTGTTCATGTGCCAGCCCGGCACCACGGCGTCGTACTGCTCCCGCAGCCGCACCGCCTCGTCCGGATCGCACTTGAGATTCACCGTCAGCACGGGCGCGTCCAGCGTGCTGAGCGCGAACATCTTGCCGAGCACCTTGAAGACGGACGTTTCCGGTCCGAACGGGAACTCCTCGACGCTCGCGTTGAACTCCAGGCAGAACGCCCTCAGCTGATGCGGAGTCACCCGGCGTCCGCTTCCTGGGGCTCCACGGGCTCCACCAGCACCGTGACGATCTTGTTCCGGCGGCCTGCCGGGGACTCCGCCGTCAGCCGCAGCCGGCGGCCGTCCGGAAGCTCGACGACCGACGACGCCCCGGCGATCGGCACCCGGCCCAGCGCCTTCGCGAGCAGTCCGCCGACCGTTTCCACATCCTCGTCGTCGTACTCGTCGAGGCCGAACAGCTCTCCGAGGTCGCCGATGTCGAGGCGCGCGGTCACCCGGAAGCAGCCGTTCTCCAGCTCCTGGACGGGAGGCAGTTCGCGGTCGTACTCGTCGGTGATCTCGCCGACGATCTCTTCGAGGATGTCCTCGATGGTGACGATGCCTGCCGTGCCGCCGTACTCGTCGATCACGACGACGACATGGCTGCGGTCCTGCTGCATCTCGCGCAGCAGATCGCCGGCGTTCTTCGTGTCGGGCACGAACGCCGCCGGCCGCATCGCCGTGGAGACCGGATCGGCCTCCGACTCGCGGTTGATGTGCGTCTTGCGGACCAGGTCCTTGAGGTACACGATGCCGACGATGTCGTCCTCGTTCTCCCCGGTGACGGGTATCCGCGAGAATCCGGAGCGCAGCGCCAGGGTCAGCGCCTGCCGGATCGTCTTGCGGCGCTCGATGCAGACCAGGTCGGTCCGCGGCACCATGACCTCGCGTGCGAGCGTGTCACCGAGCTCGAAGACCGAGTGCACCATGCGGCGCTCCTCGTCCTCGATCAGCGATTCCTGCTCGGCGAGGTCGACCAACGCCCGCAGTTCGGCCTCGCTGGCGAACGGTCCCTTGCGGAAACCCTTGCCCGGCGTCAGCGCATTGCCGATGAGGATCAGCAGCTGCGGGATGGGGCCCATGACCCTGGCCAGCGGCAGCAGCACGTATGCCGCTGCCGTGGCCGTGTTGAGGGGGTGCTGACGGCCGATGGTGCGCGGTGACACACCGATGGCGACATAGGAGACGAGAACCATCACGGCCATGGCGACGGCCAGTGCCTCCCAGGTCTCCGGAAATTCCTTCAGACAGGCGTACGTGACGAGCACACCGGCCGACATCTCGCAGGCGACCCGCACCAGCAGGGCGACATTGAGATAGCGGGTCGGATCCGCGGCGACCTGTTCCAGCTTCTTGCTGCCGCGGCGGCCGGAGCGGACCGCCTCGGCGGCCCGGAAGCTGGACGTACGGGCGATGCCCGCCTCCGCACAGGCCGCCAGCCAGCCGCCGACGACCAGCAGGACGGCACCCAGGAGCAGGGGAACGCTCACGAGACGGTGGGTGCGGGCGACGGGCCGGTCAGGCCGTGCTCGGCGCGCCAGCCGTCGACGATCGCGGCCTGGAGTCCGAACATCTCGGCCTTCTCGTCCGGCTCCTCGTGGTCGTACCCGAGCAGATGCAGCACTCCGTGGACGGTGAGGAGCTGGAGCTCCTCGTCCATGGAGTGCTGGGTCTCCGCGTCCTCGCCCTGCTTCTTGGCGACCTCCGGGCAGAGCACGATGTCACCGAGGAGCCCCTGCGGGGGCTCCTCGTCGTCCTTGGACGGCGGGCGGAGTTCGTCCATCGGGAAGGACATGACATCCGTGGGCCCCGGCAGGTCCATCCACTGGATGTGAAGCTCCTCCATGGCGTCGGTGTCCACCACGATCACCGAGAGCTCGGAGAGCGGGTGGATCCGCATCCGTGTGAGCGCGTAGCGGGCGATGTCGAGGATCGCCCGCTCGTCGACCTCGGTTCCGGACTCGTTGTTGACGTCGATCGACATGGTGCGCTGCGACTACTTCCCGTTGTGGCTGTTTCGGCTGTCGTACTTCTCGTACGCGTCGACGATACGGCCGACCAGCTTGTGCCTGACGACATCCCCCGAGGTGAGCAGGGAGAAGTGCACGTCCTCGACGCCGTCCAGGATCTCCTGGACCTGGCGCAGGCCGCTCTTCGTCCCGTTCGGAAGGTCGACCTGGGTGACGTCACCGGTGATGACGATCTTCGAGTCGAAGCCGAGCCGGGTCAGGAACATCTTCATCTGCTCGGCGCTGGTGTTCTGCGCCTCGTCGAGGATGATGAACGCGTCGTTGAGCGTGCGGCCGCGCATGTACGCCAGGGGCGCCACCTCGATCGTGCCCGCCGCCATCAGCCGCGGGATCGAGTCGGGGTCGAGCATGTCGTGCAGCGCATCGTAGAGCGGGCGCAGATACGGGTCGATCTTCTCGTAGAGCGTGCCCGGCAGGAATCCGAGCCGCTCGCCCGCCTCGACCGCGGGACGGGTCAGGATGATCCGGTTGACCTGCTTGGACTGCAGGGCCTGGACCGCCTTCGCCATGGCGAGATAGGTCTTGCCGGTACCCGCGGGGCCGATGCCGAACACGACCGTGTGCTTGTCGATGGCGTCGACGTACCGCTTCTGGTTGAGCGTCTTGGGGCGGATCGTGCGACCGCGGCTGGAGAGGATGTTCTGGGTGAGCACCTCGGCCGGTGTCTCCGGGCCGTCCCCCTCCCCGCTCTCACTCGCCCTGAGCATGGCGATCGAGCGTTCCACTGCGTCCTCCGTCATCGGCTGACCGGTGCGGAGCACCAGCATCATCTCGTCGAACAAGCGCTGGATCAGGGCGACTTCCGTCGCGTCTCCGGCGGCGCTGACCTCATTTCCCCGGACATGGATGTCGGCCGCCGGGAAGGCCGTTTCGATCACGCGCAGCAGGGCGTCACCTGAGCCCAGGACGGTCACCATCGGATGCTTGGCCGGAACGGTGAACTGGGCTCGTGCCTGCCCCGGCGCGGGGGTCTGGGCTGTGGGTGTCTGAGTCATGGGCCGGCTCTGTGGCCTGCACATACCTCCCGTTGCAAGGTTCTCGCCGATCGACAACCTCTGGGTTACCAAGCCTACGACTCCGCGCTGCCAACACCGAAGGCTTTTTCGCACAGGCTGCGAACACATGTGCCGGTCGGTCTAAGGGCGGCGGAAGCCGATCGTCGGGACGGCCCGGCGCAGCGGCCACGGCCGGGCGGGGGCGGGCAGCAGTTCCTCCAGGAACGCGTACCGCTGGAGCGCCGCAGGGTCCTGCTCGGCGAAGGTGCGGACCTGCTGCCACCAGGCGGCGATCTCCTCCCAGCCCGGCGCCGACAGCGATCCGCCGAACTCCTGCACCGAGAGCGCCGCGGTGAGTCCGGCGAAGGCCAGCCGGTCGGCCAGCGGCCAGTCCGCCAGGGTGCCGGTGACGAACCCGGCGACGAAGACATCGCCCGCCCCCGTCGGATCCAGCGCCTCGACCTCGATCGCGGGCACTTCGGCGCTCGCCCCGGTCACCGCGTCCACCGCGTACGCGCCCTGCGCGCCCAGGGTCACCACGGCGAGCGGCACCCGCTCGGCCAGGGCGTGGGCGGCGGCGCGCGGGCAGTCGGTACGGGTGTAGCGCATCGCCTCCTCGGCGTTGGGGAGGAAGGCCTGGCAGTGCTCCAGGTCGACGAGGGCGTCCAGGTCCCAGCGGCCGGTCTCGTCCCAGCCGACGTCGGCGAAGATCCGGGCGCCGTTCCTGGCCGCCTTGGCGACCCAGGGCTCGCTGCGGCCGGGGACGAGCGAGGCGATGGCGGCCCGGGCGCGGGGCGGGCAGCTCGGGAACGCGGATTCCTCGGCGGGAAGCGCGACGCCGTGGGTGCCCGCGGGGCCCGGGGCCTCGTGGCCGTGCGAGACCATCGTCCGTTCGCCCTCGTATGCCATCGAGACGGTCACCGGCGAGTGCCAGCCGGGGACGGTGTGCGACATGGACAGGTCGATGCCCTCGCCCTGTTCCAGGGCGTCCCAGCAGTACTCCCCGTAGTGGTCGTCGCCGAACGCCGCGGCCAGCGAGGTGTGCAGTCCCAGCCGGGCCAGCGCGGTGGCCATGTTGGCGACCCCGCCGGGGCTGGAGCCCATGCCTCGCGCCCAGGACTCGGTGCCGCGCACCGGGGCGCTGTCCAAGCCGGTGAAGATGATGTCGAGGAAGACCGTGCCGGTGAGGAAGACGTCGCAGTCCGGGTCCTGTGGGGCGCGCAGCCCGTCCAGTGGGTCGATGCCTGGATTGTCTGTGCTCACCTTGCACTCCCCGGTCGTGGCAGATCTGGCCAGTGTGCCCGATTCGCCCCCATAACCGGAGGGTCCGCGCCGCCGTGTGCACAGGGCCGGAGATGTCCCCGCACATACAGACGCTGACCTGCAAAAACGATTGCTGCTACCCGCACTGTCGGAGAGCAAACGCGAATATGGCCCAGATCACGTAGGGGCACCTTTCGGCCAACCGGAATCAGTTGATACAAATTGGCCCGCGAGCCACGTCGGCGACAGTCGCGGCGCGTGCCCGGTCTCCCCGTATTTCCCGCATTGCCCTCCCCTGCCTTCTCCGCCTCCTTCGGCATGTCCTCAGGAACGCCCATGTCCTCGCGCCCTCGCGCCGCGTGGCCCCTGGTCGCCGTGTTCACCGCCGGTTACCTCGCCGCCTATCTGCTCCCCACCATCGTCGGGCGGCTCTCCGTCTATCTGGGCCTCAGTACGGCCCAGGCCGGTCTGGTGGGCAGCGCCCTTCTGCTGAGTTCGGCCACTGCCGGGTTCGTGCTGGCGGGCCGGGTCGAGGCGTACGGACCGCGAAGGCCGGCCCGGATCGGACTGGTGCTGGCCATGGCGGGGTACGGCTGCGCGGCGCTGGCGGGCTCCGTGCCGCTGGTGGTCATGGGCGCGGTGATCGGCGGCTTCGGCTCCGGCACGGCGACCGCGGTGGCTGCGGCGGGCATCGCCGCCCAGCGCGATCCGCACCGGACCTCGTCGCTCGGTCTGCTCAGCGTCTCCGCGACGGCGGGCGCCCTCTATCTGACGATCCCGCACCTCGGCGGCGGCCACCGGCTGCCGTTCGCCTCGATCGCCCTGACCGCCCTGCTCGTCTGGCCCGCCACCGCACGGCTCGGCGACGCCGCGCCCAGCGGTCCCGCCGCCGCCACCGCCGCCGGCCGGCTGCCGCACCGCCGTTCCGGTCTGGTGCTGGCGGGCGGGATGCTCGTCTGGTCCATGGCGCAGAACGCGTTGTGGGGCGTCAGCGGCCGGATCGGTGTGGTCCAGGCGGGGCTCTCCGAGGTCACCGTCGGTGCGGTGTTCGCCGCCGCGCTCGGTGCGGGTCTGCTCGGGGTGATGGGCGCCGGCTTGCTGGGCGCCAGGCTCGGCCGGGCAGTGCCGATCGGTCTGGGCACCGTGATCATCGCAGCGAGCATCGTGCGCAGCTCGTCGGCCGGGAACCTCGTTTCGTTCGCGACCGGCGAGATCCTGTGGAACACCGTCTACCCGGTGGTCCTCTCGTATCTGATCGGCCTGGCCGCTTCCCTGGACGTACGCGGCCGCTGGGCGGTACTCGCCGGCTCCGCCTCATCCGTCGGGGTGGCCTGCGGACCGGTTCTCGGCAGTGTGCTGTCCGAGCAGGCCGGCTACCCGGTCATGGGCCTGATCCTGGGCGCCGTCACGCTCCTGGTCGCGGCCCCGGTCACGGCCGTCGCCCTGCACACCGGCGGCCGTCCGCTGGTGCCGGGGTCGGTGCGCCGCAGGGGCGGTGCCCCGGCCGCGCTGCTTGCCGTCACCACCGGAGCGGTGCCCGGTGCCGTGCCCAAGCTGGGCGCGCCCGAGCAGGCCGTCACGGAGATCAGCCTGCCCGCGCTGCGTCGCAGGCGCCTGGGCAGGAGCGCGTTCCGGACGGCCGGTCCGTCGGCTGGGGCCGGTCAGTCGAACTCGTACGCCTCGACCTCGGACAGATAGCGCGCCCTGCGCTCCTCGTCGTGGTCGAGGAAGGCGGCCTCGAAGGAGTTGCGGGCCAGGGCGCGCAGCTCCTCGTGGTCCAGGCCGAGCGCCTCGTGGACGGCGTGGAAGTTGTCCCCGGCGTATCCGCCGAAGTAGGCGGGGTCGTCGGAGTTCACCGTGCAGAGCAGTCCGGCGGCCATCATGGCCCGCAGCGGATGCTGTTCCAGGGTGTCGACGGCGCGCAGCCGTACGTTGGACAGCGGGCAGAGGGTGAGCGGCACGCGGTCGGCGGCCAGCCGCTTCACGAGGTCCGCGTCCTCCATGCAGCGCAGCCCGTGGTCGATGCGCTCGACCCCGAGGACGTCCAGGGCCTCCCGGATGTACTCGGGCGGGCCCTCCTCACCGGCGTGGGCGACCTTGCGCAGCCCGAGCGCCCCGGCCGCCTCGTACACCTCACGGAACTTGACGGGCGGATGCCCGACCTCCGCCGAGTCGAGGCCGACCGCGCTGATCCGGTTCAGATACGGCTTCGCGGCCTCCAGGGTCTGCAGTGCCGACTCGGCGGACTGGTCGCGCAGGAAGCACATGATCAGCTGGGTGGAGATGCCGTGCTTCTCCTCGCTGCGGTCCAGCGCCCGGCCGAGCCCCTCGACGACGGTGCCGATCGGGACGCCGCGGGCGGTGTGCGCCTGCGGGTCGAAGAAGATCTCCGCGTGCCGGACGCCTTGGGCGGCGGCGCGGGTGAGATACGCGTCCGCGAGCTCCTCGAAGTCCTCCTCGGTCCGGAGCACCGCCATCAGTGCGTAGTACAGATCGAGGAAGGTCTGCAGATCGTCGAAGAGATAGGCGGTGCGGAGCTCTCCGGTGTCCGCGTACGGCAGCTGTACGCCGTTGCGTTCGGCGAGCGCGAAGGCCAGCTCGGGTTCGAGGGTTCCTTCGATGTGGAGGTGGAGTTCGGCTTTGGGGAGGTGCACGGGTCTTTCACGCTCACAAATGGTGGTGCTGATGTGTTTCAGAGGTGCCGGGTAGGGACGGGAACCCGGCTGAGGTCCCGGGCTACGGTCAGTTCGCCCTCGAACCCCGCGGCGCGGGCCTGGGCCTCGAAGACGGCCGGGTCGTCGTACCGCTGCGAGAAGTGCGTCAGCACGAGGTGCCGTACGCCCGCGTCCCGGGCCACCCGGGCAGCCTGACCGGCCGTCAGATGGCCGTGGTCGGTGGCGAGTCGTTCGTCCTCGTCGAGGAAGGTCGACTCGATGACCAGCAGGTCGCATCCCTCGGCGAGCACGTGCACGCCGTCGCAGAGCCTTGTGTCCATGATGAACGCGAACCGCTGCCCACGCCTGCGCTCGGAGACATCGTCGAGCGTGACGCCGCTGAGGGTGCCCTCGCGCTGGATCCGGCCGACGTCCGGCCCTCTGATGCCGTGCTCGGCGAGCTTCGCGGGCAGCATGCGGCGCCTGTCGGGCTCGACGAGCCGGTAGCCGTACGACTCGACGGGGTGCGAGAGCCGGTGGCTGCTGAGCGTGTACGCGTCCGTGGTGGCGAGCACCCCGTCGACGGCGACCGGGGCCTCGGTCAGCCGGACGGTCTCGCGGTAGGCGGTCGCGTACCGCAGCCGGTCGAAGAAGCGCTGCCCGCTCGCCGGGTAGTGCGCGGTGACCGGGTGCGGGACCTGGTCGAGGTTGATCCGCTGGATCACCCCGGCCAGGCCGAGCGAGTGGTCGCCGTGGAAGTGCGTGACGCAGATCCGGTCGATGTCGTGCGCGGCGACGCCTGCCCGCAGCATCTGGCGCTGGGTGCCCTCACCCGGGTCGAAGAGGATGCCCTCGCCGTCCCAGCGCAGGAGATAGCCGTTGTGATTGCGGTGCCTGGTCGGGACCTGGCTTGCGGTGCCGAGGACCACGAGCTCGCGTACGGACACGGTGTCGATCGGCCGTTCTAGCCGGGGGGCCACTGCAGTCCGCGGCCGCCCAGGACGTGGGCGTGCGCGTGGAAGACGGTCTGGCCGGCGCCGGAGCCGGTGTTGAAGACGACCCGGTAGCCGCTGTCCACGATCTTCTCGTCGGCGGCGACGTGGCCGGCCTCGCGCAGTATGTCGGCGGCGATCCCCGGCTCGGCGGCGGCGAGGGCGGCGGCGTCCGGGTGGTGGACGCGAGGGATGACGAGTACGTGGGTGGGGGCCTGGGGGTTTATGTCCCGGAAGGCGACGGTGGTCTCGGTCTCCCGGACGATGGTTGCCGGGATGTCACCCGAGACGATCTTGCAGAACAGGCAGTCGGGCTGCGGTTCTCCCGCCATGGGTGGGCTCCTCGGTCGTTGGTGATCAATCGTTGTACGGCATGGTATCGGGGCGGTCAAAGGTGGCGTGGGGGGTGCCGGGTGTGCGCGGGTGCGCCTGCGGCAGGCCCCATGTCCCTTCCCGAACCGGGGCTCCAGGGGCAGAGCCCACGGCTGCGGGAAGGGGCGGGTGAGGGGGCGCCCGAGGCGGGCCTGTTCCCTCACCCGGCCCGCGCCTCGCTACGCCCCCGGCCGCTCCGGTGCCCGCTTCGCCGGCGTCCGGGCCAGCGAAGCGAGCGCGATCCGGATCGCCTCGTCCAGCTGCGGGTCCCGCCCCGCCGCATGGTCCTGCGGCGCCATCACGACCTCGACATCGGGATCGACCCCGTGGTTCTCCACGCCCCAGCCGTAACCCTCCAACCAGAACGCGTACTTGGGCTGGGTGACCGATGTCCCGTCCACGAGCTGGTACCGGCTGTCGATGCCGATCACCCCGCCCCAGGTACGCGTACCGACCACCGGCCCGATGCGCAGCGCCTTGATCGCCGCATTCACGATGTCGCCGTCCGAGCCGGAGAACTCGTTGGCGACGGCCACCACGGGGCCGCGCGGTGCGTCATCCGGGTAGCTGTACGGCTGCATGCCACGCGGCAGGTCCCAGCCGACGATGCGCCTGGCGAGCTTCTCCACGATCAGCTGCGAGGTGTGGCCGCCCCGGTTCTCCCGGACGTCCACGACCAGCCCCTCGCGGGCCACTTCGATCCGCAGGTCGCGGTGGAGCTGCGCCCAGCCCGCACCGACCATGTCGGGGACATGGAGGTAGCCGAGGCGTCCGCCGGACTGCTCGTGGACATACGCCCGCCGGTCGGCGACCCACGCGTGGTAGCGCAGCGGCTCCTCGTCGGCGACCGGTACGACGACGACATGGCGCGGGTCGCCGCCGTCCACCGGTGAGACGGTCAGCTCGACGGGCTTGTCGGCCGAGCCCGTGAGCAGCGGTCCGGGCCCGGCCACCGGGTCGACCGGGTGCCCGTCGACGGCGACGATCGCGTCCCCGACGCGCACCGCCACCCCGGGTGCGGCAAGCGGCGAGCGGGCCTCCGGGTCGGAGGTCTCGGACGGCAGGATCCAGTCGATGCGCCAACTCCCCTCGTCCGTACGGGAGATGTCCGCGCCGAGCAGCCCCTGCCGGGCCGAGTCGTCGCGCCATCCGCCGGGCGGCGTCACATAGGCGTGCGAGGTACCGAGCTCGCCCTGCACCTCCCACAGCAGGTCGATCAGGTCGTCGTGGGTGGCGACGCGCTCCAGCACAGGCCGGTAGCGGTCCAGGACCCCGTCCCAGTCGATGCCGCCCATGTCGGGGCGCCAGAAGTTGTCCCGCATGATGCGCCCGGCCTCGTCGTACATCTGACGCCACTCGGCAGCCGGGTCGAGGGTCCGGCGGATCCGGGAGAGGTCGACGGTGACGCTGCTGTCGCTGCCTCCGTCGTGGTCGTCGTCGCCGGCCGGGACACGGCCGTCGGACGGTACGACGCGCAGCTTGCCCCGGGCGTGCAGGACGACCCGCCTGCCGTCGCCGCTGACCGCGAAGCCGCCGACGTCCGAGGCGAGTTCCTCGCAGCGCAGCTTCTCCAGGTCGTACCGCTCGAGGACGGTCTCGGGCCGGCGGGCGTCGGGCGTGGCGCCGCTCGTACCCAGCACCCCGGTCACCGGGTGGCTCAGCCACAGCAGCCCGTCCTTCGCGGCGCGCAGCGTGGAGTAGCTGGCGGCCGCGACGGGCAGCGGCACGATCCGGTCGGCGAGTCCGTCGAGGTCGATCCGGGTGACGGGCAGCGCGGTCGGGTTGTCCTCGCCCTCGCCGCCGCTCTTCTCCTTCTCGGTCGGGCGGCCGTGGCGCTGCGGCCCGAACGGGGAGGGCGTGGTGGCGGCGAGCGTCAGCAGATGCGGACGGCAGGCGCCGATGAACGCCAGGTCGAAGACATGGGCGTCGTAGACCGGGTCGAAGGAGCGCTCGGAGAGGAACGCGAGGTGCTTGCCGTCGGTGGTGAACGCGGGGGCGAAGTCCCGGAAGCGCAGCGGGGTGGCCTCGACGACCGACAGATCGGCGAGGTGCGCGAGCTTGAGCTGCCTGAGCGGCTCGGGCCCGGGATGCGACCAGGCGAGCCAGGAGGAGTCGGGTGAGAAGACGAGGCCCGAGGCATCGCCGTGCTCGCTGCGGTCCACCTCGTGGACCTCGCCGCTCTCCCGCTCGACGATCAGTACCCGCCCGTCGTGCGCGGCGACGGCGAACCGGCTGCCGTCCGGGGCCGCCTCCAGGTCGAGGACCCTGCCGATACGGCCCGCGGCGAGGCGGCGCGGTACGGCGCCCGGCGCGGTGCCGGTGGCGGGGGCGCACTCCAGGGCGTCGTCGCCCTCGGCGTCGGTGACCCAGACGACGTGCTGGTCGCCGTCGGCCTGGAAGGTGCGGGGCATCCTGGCCCGTACGCCCGGTTCGACGGCGAGCGCGCGGGCCGGGCCCTCGCGGTGGGTGACCCAGTGGACGGCACCGCGCGTCCCGACGGCGCTGCCGCGGCCCGTACGGTCCGGGGACGCGGAGTCGAGGTGGCTGTCGGCGTGCACGGAGTGGGGCTGGAGGTCGGCTCGCTGGCCGCCGAGCCGGATGTCGATACGGCGGGGCTCAGAGCCTTCGAGGTCGTCCAGCAGCCAGAGTTCACCGGCCGAGGCGTAGCCGACGCGGGTGCCGTCGGTGGTCGCGTGGCGGGCGTAGAAACCTTCGATGCCGGTGTGCCGGCGCAGGTCCGAGCCGTCGGGGAGCGAGGAGTAGAGCGCGCCCACGCCTTCGTGGTCGGAGAGGAAAGCGACGCGTCTCGATCCCGTTCGGGCAGGGAAGTCCCCACTGCCCACCCACATCGGGGATTCGATGTTCCCGTCGAGGTCCTCGTGCAGCCGCACGAACTCCGCCGGGCCGTCGGTCGCGCCCTCTTGTGCGATCCACAACTTGCCCGCGGTGCCGCCCCGGTAGCGCTTCCAGGCGGCGGCCTCGCGCCCCATGGTGGCCGAGAGCAGCAGGACCCGCCCGCCGGGCCCGTACGCGAGGGAGCCGACCGGACCGTACGGCAGGATCCGCGCGGGCCCGCCGTCGACCGGGACGGCCCTGGCCCAGCTGCGCCGCAGCGATGCCTGCCCCTGGGTGCTGATGACCAGTACGTCGCCCTCGGGCGTCCAGCCGCGTACGGAGGTCCGCGCGTCGCCCCAGTACGTGAGCCGCTTGGAGGGGCCGCCGTCGACCGGTGCGACGTGCACTTCGGGCGCCCCGTCCCGGGTGGACGTCCAGGCGACGCGGGTTCCGTCGGGAGATATCCGCGGGTTGGTGACAGGTCGGTTGTCGGCGCTGACGCGCCAGGCTCGGCCGCCGTCCAGCGGCGCCAGCCAGACATCGTCCTCGGCGGTGAAGGCGATCAAATCGCCCTGGACATGGGGATATCGGAGGTAGGCAGGCTGCGTCACATCAATCACCCTAGGCCGCTGGCGTGCTCCGCGGAACCGGGTTTGCCGGAGTCCGCCGGGCGGCCCGCTCCCTGTCGGCCCCCAGGTCGTTACTTGCCCCGGGGCGATTCGGCCACCGTGACCGTCACGGTGACCGTCGGCCTGGCGCCGCCCCGGGGCGGATTCGCCCCGACGGCCGACGGGCCGGTGTTGCAGTCGCCGAGCACATCTGCCCGGAAGACGACCTTCCCGCCGCTCTTCGCGGTCAGGTCTCCCCGCACACACTGCCCGTCGAGCTCGTGGGTGACCTTGCCCTTGATCGTGATGTCCTTGCCGTTCCCGGTCTTTCCGGTGCAGTCGACGTCCGCGGTGCCGTGCGCGGAAGCGGAGGCGGAGGGCGACGCGCCCACGACCTGGTTCCCGTCGATGTCGGCCGTGCAGTTCAGCCACCGCACATCGACCCCGTTGCGCTCCAGGGTGCTGGTGCCGGTCAGGTCGGTGGTCACGGCGATGGATGCGGAGTTCAGGCCGCCCGTCGGCTCACAGGCCACGACACCCGCGACCGCCGCGACCGCGAGTGCGGACGCGGCCAGAAAGCGACGGGTCCTTCGCTGACCCCATGACCCTTGATGTACACATGCCCTTGATGTCCCCATACGGGCAGCTTCCCACCGTTCCCCCACGGGACGGTAGACGACTTGCGGCCACAACGGCGCGGCGCAGGCACACCGAGTTACGCCCAGCGGCCGGTGCGCCCCAGCAGCAGTGCCGTCGCCGCCGTGCCCGCCGTCGAGGTGCGCAGGACGGACCTTCCGAGCCGGCAGGTACGGGCGCCCGCCGCGGTGAAGGCCGCCAGTTCGTCCGGCGACACACCTCCCTCGGGGCCGACGACCAGCACGATCTCGCCCTGGGTGGGGAGCTGAACGGTGGCCAGCGGCTCACTGCCGTAGCCCCAGTCCTCGTGCAGTACGGCGGCGAAGTCCGCCGCGGCCAGAAGCGCGGCGACCTGTTTGGTCGTCAGTGCGTCCGCCACCTCGGGGAAGCGCACCCGGCGCGACTGCTTGCCCGCTTCCCGGGCGGTGCTGCGCCATTTCGCGAGGGACTTGAGGCCGCGGTCGCCCTTCCACTGCGTGATGCAGCGCGATGCCTGCCAGGGCACGATCGCGTCGACACCGGTCTCCGTCATCGTCTCGACGGCGACCTCGCCGCGGTCGCCCTTGGGCAGGGCCTGGACGACGGTGATACGGGGTGCGGGCCACGGTTCCTCATGAACCGTCGCCAGGCCGGCGACCACGAGCCGGTCCTTGCCCTCGGCGGCCCTGACAACGCCTTCCGTCCAACGGCCGTGGCCGTCCGTCAGCACGACGTCCTCACCGGCGTGCAGCCGCTTCACCGAGACGGCGTGCCGTCCCTCGGGTCCTTCCAGGACGAACTCGGGCCCGTCGGGAACCTGTTCGACGACGAAGACCGGTGCGGTCACTGCGTACTCCCTGTGCTCACTGCCGCCCGTGCGGCGTCCAGTTCTTCGACGAGCAGTCCGATCAGCCGGCCGGCGGGCAGCTCGCGTGCCATCCGGTGCCCCTGCCCCGCATACAGTGCCATGCCCTGGGCGTCCCCGGCCTTTGCCGCCGCCTTGCGCAGCCCGGCCGTCAGATAGTGGACCTGCGGGTAGGCGGCGGGGGCGTACGGGCCGTGCTCGCGCATGAAGCGGTTGACCAGGCCTCGGGCCGGGCGGCCGGAGAACGCCCGGGTCAGGGCGGTCCGTACGAACAGCGGGTTGGTCAGTGCCTGCTTGTGCAGTGGATTCGCCCCGGACTCGGGGCAGACGAGGAACGCCGTGCCGAGCTGCGCCGCCTCCGCGCCCGCGGCGAGCACCGCGGCGATCTGGGATCCGCGCATCAGCCCGCCCGCGGCGATGATCGGCACCTGTACGGTCTCGCGGACCTGGGCCACCAGGGAGAGCAGTCCGATTCCGGTGCCGTCGGTCTGCGGGTCGTCGCTGTGGGTGGACTGGTGGCCGCCCGCCTCGACGCCCTGGACACAGACCGCGTCGGCGCCCGCCCACTGGGCGGCCTGGGCCTCCTCGGGCGTGGTGACCGTCACTATCGTGTACGTGCCGACTCCGGCGAACGCGTCGATGGTGTCGCGGGTCGGGCAGCCGAAGGTGAACGAGACCGCCGGGACCGGGTCCTCCAGGAGGATGGCGAGCTTGGCCTCGTAGCCGTCGTCGCCGCCGGAGTCCGGGGCGTCGAGCGGGGTCTCGTGCCGGGCGGCCTCGTCGGCGAGCTGGTGCCGGTACACCTCGACGGCGCTCGGGTCGGCGAGATGCGGCTGCGGCATGAACAGATTGACGCCGAAAGGCCGACCGGTCAGCCCGCGCTGCTGTTCGATCTCGTTGTACATGCCGTCCGCCGTCTTGTACCCGGCGGCGAGGAAGCCCAGCCCGCCCGCTTCGGCGACGGCCGCGACGAGCCTCGGACAGGACCCGCCACCCGCCATCGGGGCCTGCACGATCGGATACCGGCAGAGATCGGTCAACACGGATGACATGCCCGCATCGTGTCACGTCCTGCGCGCCTGGGCGCGCACGGCCTGCGGTCCATTTCGTCCTCAGCCGCCGGACGGGCTCGTCAGGCGAGCCCGTCCGGCGGCAGGGAACGGTGTGCGGGGGCCGTCAGCGGCCGTTGAAGGCGTCCTTCAGCCGGGAGAACAGCCCCTGCTGCCCGGGCTGGAACTGGCCGGTGGGCCGCTCCTCACCGCGCACCTTCGCCAGCTCCCGCAGCAGTCGCTCCTGCTCCGGGTCCAGCTTCGTCGGGGTCGTCACCTCGACATGCACGATCAGATCGCCACGCCCGCCGCCCCGCAGGTGTGTGATGCCGCGGCCGTGCAGCGGGACCGACTGGCCGGACTGGGTGCCGGGCCGGATGTCGACCTCCTCCAGGCCGTCGAGAGTCTCCAGCGGCACCTTGGTGCCGAGCGCGCCCGCTGTCATGGGGATGGTGACCGTGCAGTGCAGATCGTCGCCGCGGCGCTGGAACACCGAGTGCGGCAGCTCATGGATCTCCACGTACAGATCGCCGGCCGGGCCGCCGCCGGGGCCGACCTCGCCCTCGCCCGCGAGCTGGATGCGGGTGCCGTTGTCGACACCGGCGGGGATCTTCACGGTGAGCGTGCGCCTCGACCGGATGCGGCCGTCACCGGCGCACTCCGGGCACGGGGTCGGCACGACCGTACCGAAGCCCTGGCACTGCGGGCAGGGCCGCGAGGTCATGACCTGGCCCAGGAAGGACCGGGTGACCTGGGAGACCTCGCCGCGGCCGCGGCACATGTCACAGGTCTGGGCGGAGGTGCCGGGTGCGGCGCCCTCGCCGCTGCAGGTCGCACAGACGACAGCCGTGTCGACCTGGATGTCCTTGGTGGTGCCGAACGCGGCCTCGGCGAGATCGATCTCCAGCCGGATCATCGCGTCCTGGCCGCGCCGGGTGCGCGAACGGGGTCCGCGCTGCGACGACGTACCGAAGAACGCGTCCATGATGTCGGAGAAGTTGCCGAAGCCACCCTGTCCGAATCCGCCCGCACCACCGCCGCCTCCGGAGGCGGACAGCGGGTCGCCGCCGAGGTCGTAGACCTGCTTCTTCTGCGGGTCCGACAGCACCTCGTAGGCGGCGTTGATCTCCTTGAACCGCTCCTGGGTCTTCGGATCGGGGTTCACATCCGGATGCAGCTCGCGGGCGAGCCGACGGAATGCCTTCTTGATCTCGTCCTGAGATGCGTCGCGGCGCACGCCGAGTACGGCGTAGTAGTCCGTGGCCACTTACGACTCCGCCAGGATCTGTCCGACGTAACGTGCCACTGCGCGTACCGCTCCCATCGTTCCGGGGTAGTCCATGCGGGTCGGTCCGACCACGCCGAGTTTGGCGACTGCCTCGTCGCCCGAACCGTAGCCGACCGCGACGACGGACGTGGAGTTGAGCCCCTCGTGGGCGTTCTCGTGCCCGATCCGTACGGTCATGCCCGAGTCCTTGGCCTCGCCGAGCAGCTTCAGCAGCACGACCTGCTCCTCCAGTGCCTCCAGCACCGGCCGGATCATCACAGGGAAGTCGTGCCCGAAGCGGGTGAGGTTGGAGGTGCCGCCGATCATCAGCCGCTCCTCCGTCTCCTCGACGAGGGTTTCGAGCAGGGTGGAGAGCACGGTGGACACGGTTCCCCGGTCCTCGCTCTCGAAGGATTCCGGCAGATCCTGCACCAGCTGCGGGACGTCCGTGAAACGGCGTCCGACGACCCGGCTGTTGAGCCGGGCCCGCAGATCGGCGAGAGAGGTCTCGCCGAACGGAGCGGGGCAGTCGATCATGCGCTGCTCGACCCGGCCGGTGTCCGTGATCAGTACGAGCATCAGCCGGGCGGCTGCCAGCGACAGCAGCTCCACATGCCGAACCGTCGACCGGGTCAGCGAGGGGTACTGCACGACGGCGACCTGCCGGGTCAGCTGCGCCAGCAGCCGTACGGTGCGGCCCACGACATCGTCGAGGTCGACCGCGCCGTCGAGGAAATTGTGAATGGCACGGCGTTCCGGCGACGAGAGGGGCTTGACGCCCGCAAGCTTGTCGACGAAGAGCCGGTACCCCTTGTCCGTCGGGATGCGTCCCGCACTGGTGTGGGGCTGGGCGATGAAGCCCTCGTCCTCCAGCACCGCCATGTCGTTGCGGACGGTGGCCGGGGAGACCCCCAGCTTGTGCCGCTCGGTGAGCGCCTTGGAGCCCACGGGCTCCTCGGTGCCGACATAGTCCTGGACGATGGCGCGCAGCACTTCGAGTCTGCGTTCGCTGAGCATCGCGCACACCTCCAGCTGTCTTTCCTCGGTGGTTCTCGGGCCGTTCCTGCTTCATCCCCAGGAATCCCCCTGGCACTCGGTCCTCACGAGTGCCAGCAATCCCCCGCCCAGTGTACGGCGGCCGAGTGGGGACCTAGCAAGGGCGACCGGCCACCCTACTGCGAGACTGCGCAGGTCGTTGCGGATAGCGTCGCGGTATGGACGCCTCTTGGGAAGAGTTCGGCTGGGAGCGACTTGGTCACGGAGTGGGCCGACGTCGCCTGCCCGGATGGGATGCGACAGTCGCACTGGTGGTCGGAGCGGATGGAGTACTGCTCTACGACACCGGATCAACGCTGCGCGAAGGCGCGGAGATTCGGGCCCAGGCACAGGCCCTGCTGGGCCGGAAGGTGACGCATATCGCACTCAGCCACCCCCATTTCGACCACGTGCTGGGCACTGCCGCGTTCTCCGGCACCCAGGTGTACGGAGCGGCCGGCATGGCCGGGCTGCTGAAGCGCGAGGCGGACGATCTGCGCGCCTCCGCCGTACGCCACGGAGTGTCCGCACACGATGCGGCCGAGGCCGCCGAGGCGCTGGTGGCGCCGCACCACGAGGTGTGCGACGAGTGGACGCTCGATCTGGGCGGCGGCCGTCAGGTGCTGCTGGCGAATGTGGGCCCCGCCCACAGCGGCCACGATCTGGCGGTGCTCGTCCCCGGCTCCCCCGCGGTGGTGCTCTGCGGCGACCTGGTCGAGGAGTCCGGCGAACCGCAGGCGGGACGGGACGCCGTCCCGTCCCGCTGGCCGGCCGCGCTGGACCGGCTGCTGGCACTGGGCGGCGAGGACGCGGTGTACGTTCCGGGGCACGGAGCGGTGGTGGACGCGGCGTTCGTCAGGGACCAGCGCGACCAACTGGCCGTCCTCCCCCATCGCTCTGAAGGCATGGGAGGTGCCCCCTCCGGCGTGTCGTGATGTGTTGTCGTCCTATCGTCATCCGATGCGCAGCTACCAGCCGGATCTGACCCCGCCGTGGAAGAAGTCCGCCGCCGTTCCCGAGGTCCCCGCCGAGCCCGATCTGGTCGTGGAGGAGGTCTCCACCGGATTCTGCGGTGCGGTGATCCGCTGCGAGAAGACGGCCCAGGGTCCGGCGGTGACCCTGGAGGACCGCTTCGGCAAGCACCGGGTGTTTCCGATGGAGCCGCGCGGCTTCCTGCTGGAGGGCCGGGTGGTCACGCTCGTACGCCCGTCGGCGGCCGGCCCCGTACGCCCCACACGCACGGCCTCGGGTTCGGTCGCGGTCCCCGGGGCGCGCGCCCGGGTCGCGCGGGCGGGCCGGATCTACGTGGAGGGCCGCCACGACGCGGAGCTGGTCGAGCGGGTCTGGGGCGACGATCTGCGGATCGAGGGCGTGGTCGTCGAGTACCTGGAGGGCATCGACGACCTCCCGGCCATCGTGCAGGAGTTCTCCCCCGGCCCGGACGCCAGGCTGGGCGTCCTGGTCGACCACCTGGTCCCCGGCTCCAAGGAGTCCCGGATCGCGTCCCAGGTCTCCGACGCGAACGTGCTGGTGGTCGGCCACCCCTACATCGACGTGTGGGAGGCGGTGAAGCCGTCGTCCGTGGGCATCGCCGCCTGGCCGGTGGTCCCGCGCGGCCAGGACTGGAAGACGGGCGTGTGCCGCGCGCTGGGCTGGCCGGAGAGCACGGGCGCGGCCTGGCAGCGAATCCTGTCCACGGTGCGCTCGTACCGGGATCTGGAACCGGCACTGCTGGGCTCCGTGGAGAACCTGATCGACTTTGTGACAGCGCCGCCTCAGTAGCCTCTCCGCCGGCCTCCGGACCTCTGTCGTTCGAGGAGCCCGGTTCGGCGCGGAGCCCCGGTTACGGGAAGGGGCGGGCGGAGCGACAAGCCCGCCGCAGGTGTACCCGCACCACCCCCGCCCCTCCCTCAGTCCACCAGGTCCCGCACCACCGCATCCGCCAGCAACCGCCCCCGCAACGTAAGCACCGCCCGCCCCTGTCCGTACGGCACCGGCTCCAGCAGACCGTCCTCCACCGCCCGCCCCGCCGCGGCCAGCCCCGCCGGTGCCAGCAGCGACAACGGACACCCGTCCACGAGCCGCAGCTCCAGCAGGATCCGCTCGACCCGCCGGTCCTCCGCGGAAAGGATCTCGCGGCCGGCCCCCGGCGACCGCCCCTCGGCCAGAGCCTGCGCGTACGCTCCCGGATGCTTCACGTTCCACCAGCGCACCCCGCCGACATGGCTGTGCGCCCCGGGACCGGCGCCCCACCAGTCGGCGCCGCGCCAGTACAGCTCGTTGTGCAGGCACCGGCCCTCGGGCGTACGGGCCCAGTTCGACACCTCGTACCAGGAGAAGCCCGCCGCGGTCATCGCCTCGTCCGCGATCAGGTACCGGTCCGCATGGGCGTCGTCATCGGTCATCGGGATCTCGCCGCGCCTGATCCGCCGGGCCAGCTGCGTCCCCTCCTCGACGATCAGCGCGTACGCGGACACATGGTCCGGTCCCGCACCGATCGCCGCGTCCAGCGAGGCCCGCCAGTCGTCGTCGGACTCCCCGGGCGTGCCGTAGATCAGATCGAGGTTGACATGCTCGAAGCCCGCCTGCCGGGCCTCGGCGACACACGCCTCGGGCCGCCCCGGCGTATGCGTACGGTCCAGGATCTTCAGCACATGCTGCCGCGCGCTCTGCATCCCGAACGAGATCCGGTTGAAGCCGCCTTCGCGCAGCTCGGCCAGATACGCCGGACCGACGGACTCCGGGTTGGCCTCGGTGGTGATCTCGGCATCGTCCGCGAGCCCGAACTCGTCGCGGATCGCCCCCAGCATCCGTACCAGGTCTCCGGCAGCCAGCAGGGTCGGCGTGCCGCCGCCGACGAAGACCGTACGGACCGGCCGCGGGTTGTCGCCGAGGACCTTGCGAGCCTGGTGGACCTCGCCGATCAGATGGGCGGCGTAGTTGTCCCGGGAGGCCAGCGCACCGCCGGAGCCGCGCAGCTCGGTCGCGGTGTACGTGTTGAAGTCGCAGTAGCCGCAGCGGGTCGCGCAGTACGGCACATGCAGGTAGAAGCCGAGCGGCCGGTCGGCGGCGCCTTCCAGGGCATGGCGGGGCAGCGCCCCGTCGTCGGGTACGGGCTCACCATCGGGCAGTACGGAAGGCATACCGCCCATTGTCACTCGCCGCCCGGGATCTGCGGGCCACGCCCGAGATCACGGCCACCGGACCCCATGGACCGCACCGCCCTCCCGTCCCAGCCGGCCGCCCGTCTCTCCTCACCCCGCCTGCAACACCAGCAGTGCCAGATCGTCGTCCGGCGGCCGCTCGGCGAATTCGTGCACGGCCCGCTTGATCCGGTCCGCGATCCCGTCCGCCGACAGTCCGGCACAGTCGGCCAGCGCCCGGGCCAGACCGTCCCCGTCGTCGAACATCAGCGCCCCGGAGCGCCGCTCCGTCACGCCGTCCGTGACACACAGCAGACTGTCGCCGGGCGCCAGCTCGAAGCTCTGACTCTCGTACGCGACGTCGTCGAAGATCCCGAGCAGCATCTGCGGCTCGGCGGCCGGGCGCACCTCGCCGTCCGGGCGCAGCAGCAGCGGCAACGGGTGACCGGCGCTGGCGAGGGTGCAGCGCACGCCGCCGCCGGGCAGCGGCACGAGTTCTCCGTACAGCAGGGAGAGAAAGCGGGACTGACCGGTGTCCGCCGTCTGCTGTCCGCCCGCCGCGGCAACCATGAGCGCGGCCGCTTCGGCAGCCTCCATGGCATCGTCGAGGAGCAGCCGGTTGAGCCGGTCCAGCACTTCGCCGACGCCGAAGCCCTCACGGGACAGCAGCCGCAGCCAGGGCCGGGCGAGGCCGGTGACGACGGCGGCTTCGGGGCCGCTGCCCTGCACATCGCCGAGGACGAAGCACCAGCGGTCGCCGGGACACGGGAAGATGTCGTAGAAGTCGCCGCCGACCACCCCGTCGTCACTGGGTTCGTACACCAGAGAGCTGGTGACGCCGGGTATGTCGGCGACCTTGCTGGGCAGCAGCGCGCGTTGCAGAATGCGGCTGATGGTGGCCTGCCGGGTGTACTCGCGGGCGGCGCCGACGGCGAGGCCGACACGGCGTACGAAGTCCTCTATCAGGGCGGTCACTTCGTCGGGGACACGTGCCGTGCCCTCCCGGCCGAGGAGTACGGCGCCGAGTGTGCGGCCGCCCGGTGTGATCCTGTAGGCGAGAGCGGATCCGGCGCGCCCGTCGGATTCCCCGCCGTCCTCCTCGCCCCCGGGCCAGGGCATGGAGACGGGCCCGGTGCCCACCCGCTCGGGCAGCCGGATCGGGTCCTGCTCCAGCAAGGTACGAAGCCGCCCGGTCTCGGACTCGTCCCGGTGCCAGACGCTGGCGAGCCGAGGGACGGCGGACGGACCGCCGTTCTCGGGCTCCAGCCAGATCGCGCACCAGTCGGCGAGTCTGGGCACCAGCAACTGTCCGGCGAGCGCAGCGACGATGTCCTCGTCGAGCTGGCCTGCGAGCAGGTCCGAGGCCTCGGCGAGGAACGAGAGCGCACCGCGGCCGGCCCAGTCCGCGTTGCCGCGCAGGGCCCGCCGGGCACTGGGGGCGAGCAGCTCGGCAGCGCGCAGTCCCCGCTGGAATCCGGGCTCGGCCGATGGTTCGGGGAACGGATTCCAGTCGTCGACGGGAAGCCGGGCCCAGACGGTCTTGAGGCCGGTGCGGTAGGTGATGCCCCAGCGCTCGGCGAGGGCGCCGACGAGCTGGAGCCCGCGACCGTACTCGGCGGGCTCCTCGGGGCCGGTGGGGGCATCGCCCTGCGCCGTGTCCGCGCTGCCGTCCTCCGGGCGTTCGCTGCGTACGGCACGGGCCGGGTGATGGTCGGAGACCTCCAGCACCACGGCCGCGGCCTCGTCCTCGGTGGCCTCCTCCAGCCGGCAGATCAGCTCGACATTGGTCCCGGCGTGCACGACCGCGTTGGTGACCAACTCGCTGACGACGGCGACCGCATCATCGGCCAGACGCTCGCTGAAGCCCACGGCCGCCGGCAGTCCCAGCCCGGTCCACTCGGTGAGCGCTGCCCTGACGAACCGGCGGGCAGCAGAGGGCGCGAGGAGGTTTCCGGGCAGGGACGTACGGGCGACCGGCCGCGCATCCGCATGGCCGACGGTGATACCGGGACGCTGAACGATGTCCCGCTGCAAGGGAATGGGCCCCACGGTGCAGCTCCTGACCTGTTCTCGCTCTGTCTGTCTGTTCTCGTTCTGTCTGTTCTCGCTGGGCGCCGCTGACAACACCGACAGAGTGACAGATGGACCACGCTCATAAGCGACGAGTTGCCGAAGTGAGCAGAGAAAGTGAACAGAGGGAGACGGAAGCAGCCGCACCGTGCGGCCGTCGGCCTAAGCCTCGCGGGTCCCCGCGTACATGTCGTCGATGAGGTCCTTGTACTCACGCTCGACGACCGGCCGCTTCAGCTTCAGACTGGGTGTCAGCTCGCCGTGCTCGATGTCGAGATCGCGGGGCAGCAGCCGGAACTTCTTGATGGTCTGCCAGCGCTGCAGCCCCTCGTTGAGCCGCTTCACATAGCCCTCGATGAGCTCCACGGCCTGTCGGGACGCCACCACTTCGGCGTACGGCTTCCCGCCCAGACCGTTCTCGGCGGCCCAGCCGAGGATGGTCGGCTCGTCGAGTGCGATCAGGGCGGTGCAGAAGTTGCGGTTCGCGCCGTGCACCAGGATGTTGGAGACGAACGGGCAGACCGCCTTGAACTGTCCCTCGACCTCCGCCGGGGCGATGTATTTGCCGCCGGACGTCTTGATCAGGTCCTTCTTGCGGTCGGTGATCCGGAGATAGCCGTCCACGGACAGCTCGCCGATGTCGCCGGTGTGGAACCAGCCGTCCGCCTCCAGCACCTCGGCGGTCTTCTCCGGGAGCCCCTGGTAACCCTGCATCAGGCCGGGGCCGCGCAGCAGGATCTCACCGTCTTCGGCGATCCGTACCTCGGTGCCGGGGAGCGGCTTGCCCACGGTGCCCGTGCGGTAGGCCTCGCCCGGGTTGACGAAGGAGGCGGCACTGGTCTCGGTGAGGCCGTAGCCCTCCAGGATGTGGATGCCGGCGCCCGCGAAGAAGTAGCCGATGTCGGGAGCGAGGGCGGCGGAGCCGGAGATGCAGGCACGCAGCCGGCCGCCGAAGGCCTCGCGGATCTTGGCGAAGACGAGGGCGTCGGCGACCTTGTGCTTGGCACCGAGAGCGAACGGGACGGAGGCCGTGCCGGTGCGCCGGAAGCTGTCCTGGGAGACCGTCGCGTACTCGCGGGCGACCCCGGCCGCCCACTGGAAGATCTTGTACTTGGCACCGCCACCGGCCCGTGCCTTGGCGGCGATGCCGTTGTAGACCTTTTCGAAGATACGGGGGACGGCGGCCATGTACGTCGGCTGGACCACCGGAAGGTTCTCGATGATCTTGTCGACCCGGCCGTCGACGGCGGTGACATGGCCGATCTCGATCTGGCCCGAGGTGAGGACCTTGCCGAAGACGTGCGCGAGCGGCAGCCAGAGGTACTGGACGTCGTCCTTGGTGATCAGGCCGGTCGCCACGGTGGCCTTGGCCATGTACGACCAGTTGTCGTGCGGCAGGCGTACGCCCTTGGGGCGTCCGGTGGTGCCCGAGGTGTAGATCAGGGTGGCCAGCTGGTCGGCCGTGATGGCGGCGACGCGTTCCTTGATCGAGTCGGGGTTCTTCGCCAGGTGCTCGGCGCCGCGGGCCTCCAGATCGGCAAGGGTGAGCACCCAGCCCTCGGGGTCGCCCTCGGCGGGTCCGGCGCCCTCGGGGTCGATGACGACGACGTGGGCGAGGTTCGGCAGCTCGGCGCGGCACTCCCGGGCCTTGGCCAGCTGGCGGGCGTCCTCGGCGATCAGGACCCGGCTCTCGGAGTCGGAGAGGATGAACGCCGACTCCTCGGCGTTGGTCGACGGGTAGATCGTCGTGGTGGCGGCGCCCGCGCACATCACACCGAGGTCGGCGAGGATCCATTCCATTCGCGTGCCGGCGGCGAGCGCGACCCGCTCCTCCGGCTGCACACCCAGACCGATCAGCCCGGCCGCGATGGCGTACACCCGCTCGGCGGCCTGTGCCCAGCTCAGCGACTTCCACTCATCCGGTCCCTCACCGGCGGCCGCAGGGACGGGGTAGCGGTAGGCCTCCCCGTCCGGGGTGGCCGCGACGCGGTCGATGAAGAGGTTCGCCACGGAGGGCGGTCGGTTCTCGATCAAGGTCTGTGTGTCGCTCACGACATCCTCCGGGCCTGCGGCAGTGCTTCACGACCGGCTGTTGATTGCTGCTTGTTCCTACGTGTGTTCCCACGCACCCTGTGCGCTTGGTCCTGCGTTGCTTGGTCCTGCGGTGCTTGCCCTGTTGCTTAACTGGCGAGTAACTAAGAGGTCGTGATCAGGGTAGAGCGCGCGCGTCCGCCGCGTAAGGGGCAAGGGGCCGCCGCTTCATAACAAACGGGCCCCTGTGTCGCACCAAATGCTGCGACACAGGGGCCTGTTGGCCTACCACCGGGCAGGGGCGGACGGAGCCGGGGCGGGAGTTGCTTCTCGGTCTTGCAACGGAAGCTACTTCTTGGCCTTGCCGTCCCCGCCCGACTCGTCCGTCGACAGCACGGCGATGAAGGCCTCCTGCGGCACCTCAACGTTGCCGACCATCTTCATCCGCTTCTTGCCTTCCTTCTGCTTCTCCAGCAGCTTCCGCTTACGGGAGATGTCACCGCCGTAGCACTTGGCGAGGACGTCCTTGCGGATGGCGCGGACGGTCTCACGGGCGATGACACGGGAGCCGATGGCGGCCTGGATCGGCACCTCGAAGTTCTGCCGCGGGATCAGCTCGCGCAGCTTGGCGACAAGCCGCACGCCGTACGCGTACGCCTTGTCCTTGTGCGTGACCGCCGAGAACGCGTCGACCTTGTCGCCGTGCAGCAGGATGTCGACCTTGACGAGCTGGGCGGACTGCTCGCCGGTGGGCTCGTAGTCGAGAGAGGCGTAACCCCGCGTCTTGGACTTCAGCTGGTCGAAGAAGTCGAAGACGATCTCGGCGAGCGGCAGGGTGTAGCGGATCTCGACCCGGTCCTCGGAGAGGTAGTCCATGCCGAGCAGGGTGCCGCGCCGGTTCTGGCAGAGCTCCATGATCGCGCCGATGAACTCGCTGGGAGCGAGGATGGTGGCGCGCACGACGGGCTCGTGCACCTTGTCGATCTTGCCCTCGGGAAATTCGCTCGGGTTGGTGACAATGTGCTCGCTGCCGTCCTCCATGTCCACGCGGTAGACCACGTTGGGGGCGGTGGCGATGAGTTCGAGACCGAACTCACGCTCCAGCCGCTCTCGGATCACATCGAGGTGGAGCAGGCCGAGGAAGCCGACGCGGAAACCGAAGCCGAGCGCGGCGGAGGTCTCCGGCTCGTACACCAGGGCGGCGTCGTTGAGCTGGAGCTTGTCGAGCGCCTCGCGCAGGTCCGGGTAGTCCGAGCCGTCCAGCGGGTACAGGCCCGAGAACACCATCGGCTTGGGGTCCTTGTAGCCGCCCAGTGCCTCGGTCGCGCCCTTGCTCTGGGAGGTGATGGTGTCACCGACCTTGGACTGCCGGACGTCCTTCACACCGGTGATGATGTAGCCCACTTCGCCCACACCGAGCCCGTCGGCCGGGGTCATCTCCGGAGAGGAGACCCCGATCTCCAGCAGCTCGTGAGTGGCGCCGGTGGACATCATCCTGATGCGCTCGCGCTTGTTGAGCTGACCGTCGACGACACGGACATACGTGACGACGCCACGGTACGAGTCGTAGACCGAGTCGAAGATCATCGCGCGGGCGGGGGCGTCGGCCTTGCCGATCGGGGCCGGGACGTCCTTGACCACCCGGTCGAGCAGCGTGTCCACGCCGACACCGGTCTTCGCGGAGACCTTGAGCACGTCCTCCGGCTGGCAGCCGATGAGGTTGGCCAGCTCCTCGGAGAACTTCTCGGGCTGCGCGGCCGGCAGGTCGATCTTGTTGAGCACCGGGACGATGGTGAGGTCGTTCTCCATCGCCAGGTAGAGGTTGGCCAGCGTCTGGGCCTCGATGCCCTGCGCGGCGTCGACCAGAAGGACCGTGCCCTCGCAAGCGGCGAGCGAGCGGGAGACCTCGTAGGTGAAGTCCACGTGGCCCGGGGTGTCGATCATGTTGAGGACGTGGGTGCGCCCCTGGTCCTCGCCCGTGCTGGGCGCCCAGGGCAGACGTACCGCCTGGGACTTGATGGTGATGCCGCGCTCGCGCTCGATGTCCATCCGGTCGAGGTACTGAGCGCGCATCTGCCGCTGGTCGACCACGCCCGTCAGCTGAAGCATCCGGTCGGCAAGGGTCGACTTGCCGTGGTCGATGTGCGCGATGATGCAGAAGTTGCGGATCAGCGCCGGGTCGGTACGGCTCGGCTCGGGCACGTTGGTAGGAGTCGCGGGCACGCAGGGTCCTGATTCTTGAGACGCCGAACGCCGTGTCTCGGGTCGATGTCGGTTCGGTCGGATCGATACGTAGCCTCCATCGTCCCATGGTTGCGGGGCGAGGAGCGGTTTGGGCCGGTCGGAGGGGGACTGGTACCGTTGACAGCTGTGTCTCGCGACTCTCTCGGGCCGCGGGGCGCACATCAAAGATCCAACGAACCTGAAAAGGCTCTTTCGTGGCGAACATCAAGTCCCAGATCAAGCGGAACAAGACGAACGAGAAGGCGCGCCTGCGCAACAAGGCCGTCAAGTCCTCGCTCAAGACCGCTATCCGCAAGGCCCGTGAGGCTGCCGTCGCCGGTGACGTCGAGAAGGCCACCGCGGCCGCTCGCGACGCCTCCCGCGCGCTCGACAAGGCCGTCTCGAAGGGTGTCATCCACAAGAACGCCGCCGCCAACAAGAAGTCGGCGCTGGCGTCCAAGGTTGCCTCCCTCCAGGGCTGAGCTTTCTGATGTAACCGCCGGAACGGACCAGCGGGCCCTCTCTCCCGCCCCTGCCCGGCCCCCGCGCCGCACACCGAACCTGCGTTCGCCACGCGGGTGCGGCGCACCAAGCGTGAACCGAAGGCCCCGACCCCGCTCTCCCCGGAGCGAGACACGGGGCCTTCGGCGTTCCCTGCTCAGCCTGTCTCGGGGATCACCGCATGCCCTTGAGGCCCCCTTGAAGCTATGGGGCAGATTGAGGACCGAGCGATCGCCGGAAGAAACCCGGCACCCTCACGCGCCCGGCTACCGCCCCGACCGCCCTGACCGCGCCGCCCGCGCCACCGCGACCACGGCCTTCTCCAACGCGTACTCCGGATCGTCGCCGCCCCCCTTGACGCCCGCATCCGCATCCGCGACCGCCCGCAGCGCCACGGCCACCCCGTCCGGCGTCCACCCACGCATCTGCTGGCGCACCCGGTCGATCTTCCACGGTGGCATGCCCAGCTCACGGGCGAGGTCCGCGGGCCGCCCCCCACGTGCCGAGGACAGCTTTCCGATCGCCCGTACGCCCTGCGCGAGCGCACTGGTGATCAGCACGGGCGCCACCCCGGTCGACAGCGACCAGCGCAACGCCTCGAGCGCCTCCGCAGCCCGCCCCTCCACCGCGCGGTCGGCGACCGTGAAACTCGATGCCTCTGCACGGCCCGTGTAGTAACGGGCGACGACCGCCTCGTCGATCGTGCCCTCGACATCCGCGACGAGCTGTGAGGCCGCACTCGCCAGCTCCCGCAGATCACTGCCGATGGAGTCGACCAGCGCCTGGCACGCCTCGGGCGTCGCCGAGCGCCCCAGCGCGCGGAACTCCGACCGTACGAACGAGAGCCGCTCGGCCGGCTTGGTCGTCTTCGGACACGTGACCTCCCGCGCCCCGGCCTTGCGCGCCGCGTCCAGCAGCCCCTTGCCCTTGGCGCCGCCCGCATGCAGCAGAACGAGGGTGATCTCCTCGACCGGATCGCCGAGGTACGCCTTGACGTCCTTGATCGTGTCGGCGGAGAGATCCTGCGCATTGCGCACAATCACCACCTTGCGCTCGGCGAAGAGCGACGGGCTCGTCAGTTCGGCGAGAGTGCCGGGCTGGAGCTGGTCGGAGGTGAGGTCGCGGACATCCGTGTCGGGGTCGGAGGCACGGGCCGCCGCCACCACCTGTTGCACGGCGCGGTCGAGGAGCAGGTCCTCCTGGCCCACAGCGAGCGTAAGGGGGGCGAGCGGATCGTCGGTGGAATTCTTTCTGGTGGCCATCGCCGTCCAGCATCCCACGCACCACCGACAACCCCGTCGCCGGAGCAACGGCGCACACCCCGTACACCGTGCGGAAGAATGGGCAGGTGAGCGATGTGAGACATGTACTGGTGCTGCCCGACCGCGACGCCGCCGAGGAGGTGGCCGGAGAGCTCGCCGACCGTTTCGGGGTCACCGAGGAGCCTCAGCTCGTACGCGATGCGCTGGCCGGCGAGGACGATGCCGAGGACGCCCAGTGGCTCGTGGTCGTGGAGGACCCGTCGGGGCGGCTGAACGCCTCCGCGCTGGATGCGTTCGCCTCGGAGTACGAGGGGTGGCTCGAAGCGCCCTGAACGGGCGCCGCCGGCTCAGCTCTTGGGGACGATCTGGATGTCCATGTCGATGGAGATGCTGGAGCCGACGGCCGCGATGCCGCGGGCCAGCATGGTCTGCCAGGTGAGGGTGAAGTCCTGGCGGTGCAGTTCCGTGGTGGCCCGGCAGGCGGCGCGAATCTCGCCCTCCAAGCCATTGCCCAGGCCGAGGTACTGGGTGTCCAGCGTGACCGTACGGCTGACGCCGTGCAGTGTGAGCGCGCCTGTCACACCCCAGCGGGTGCCGCCGCGGTGGACGAAGCGGTCGCTGTAGAACTCCAGCGTCGGATAGCGGCCCACATCGAGGAAGTCGCTGGAGCGCAGGTGGTCGTCGCGCATCTGGACGTTCGTGTCGATCGACGAGGCGTCGATGATCACGTGCATGGCCGAGTTCTCCATGCGGTCGGCGATCCGGACAGCACCGGCGAAGGTGTTGAACCGGCCGTGGATACGCGCCATGCCGATGTGCCGGGCTGTGAAACCGATCTGCGAGTGCATCGGCTCGACCTCCCACTCGCCCGGGTCGGGCAGCAGTGGGAGCGCGGACAGTTGCAGGGTCACATCGCCGAGGCTCGCGTGGCCGCCCTCGACGACTGTGGCCGCACCGTGAAACGGGGTGAACCCCTCAGCCGTGACGGCCAGTCGGTACTCGCCGGCCGGGACCGTGGCGAGGACACTGCCGTACGGGTCCGTCTCACCACCGAGGACCTTGCGGCCCGCGCTGTCCGTCACAACGAACTCGGCCTGCGGCACGATCTCGTTGACGGGGTCGAGCACGCGGCAGCTGAGCACTCCGGCGGTGCGCGGCACCTCAATTCCGGTGAGGGCGTTGCCGCGCGCGGCACCCGTCGTCGCTCCCTTGCTTCGCATACTTCCCAGCCAACGGTCGAACATCCGTACCTATCCCCTGGAGTGCCTTCACCTTGGGGCCTGGCGGCTGGACGTCGTCGTCGGAGCAGCGGCCCACCGACGAGCATGCATTCGATCACTATTGTGACGTTCGAGGCAAACAGAGCAGCTCGCAGCGGCTTGGGCTGAGGTGTTACCGAAGGTCCGAATTGGTCGTCGCTCCATTTGCGCGCGTGCCTGATTCGGCACAGCGGCACCGGTATTCCGCATCATCGGGACGCGGTGTTGCGCGACCTCCGCTTCACTCCGTACGCGGTCAAGGCGTGGCCCGAGAAGAACGAGCCGGCCGGGCGGGAGCTGATGGCCGACGGTGCCTGGCCGGACCGAGGAGCGACGGTTGTACGGCTGCACGGTGGCACGGGCCTGAGTCGACGCGAGGGTGCTCATGACCGGCCCACCGCCCGCAATGCCGGCCCGGCACCCGTGACGGCGATCGCGCCGTCGGTGTCCGTACGCAGCACCTCGGCGCCGCCGGCTCTGAGCTCATCGACGGTGCGCGGGGCGGGGTGACCGTACGGGTTGTCCCTGCCCACGCTCACCAGGGCGAGTCTCGGGTGCGCGCTGCGCAGCAGAGCGGGGTCCTGGTGAGCGGAGCCGTGATGGGCGACCTTGAGAACGTCCACCGGCGGCAGCGCGGGATACCTGCGCAACAGCCCCTGCTGGGCCGGAGGTTCGAGATCGCCCAGGAGCAACAGGGTGGGCCCGCCGGTCCTGACGTACAGGGTGACACTGGCGTCATTCGGCTCCTGCGGTACGGGCCCGGCCGCCGGGACCGCCGATACACCGCCCGCCCCCGTGGCGCCCGCCGGCCAGAGGACCCGCCAGTCGAGCGGCCCGGTCCGGCGACGTTCACCGGGGACGGCCCGCACCAGGGGGACGCCCGACGCGGCGGCCGTTCTCCGTACGAACGCGACCTGGTCCGGCGGTTCGTCCAGGCTCGTCGTCTGGATCGCCCCCACCGCTCTGCCCCGCAGCACACCGGGCAGGCCCCGTACGTGATCCGCGTGGAAGTGCGTAAGGATCAGGAGCGGCACCTCGGTGATACCGAGGTCGCGCAGGCACCGGTCGGCGAGCCGGGGGTCGGGACCGGTGTCGACGACTACGCCCGTGCCGTCCCCCGCGGCCAGCACCAGGGCGTCACCCTGCCCCACGTCGCACATTGCGAACGCCCAGTCCGGCGGCGGCCATCCGGTCAGCACCCGGGTGAGCGGCGCCGGGCGCAGCACCGCGAGGATCAGCAGCAGCGCGGCTGCCGAACAGACCCAGGCGTGACGCACGATGCGACGGGCGAACAGCACCACCAGAGCCGTCAGCGCGGCGAGCAGCAGCGCGCCCTTCCCGCCGTCGGGCCAGTCGATCTCCGCCCCGGGCAGGGCCGCCCCGGCGCGGGCCACCGAGGCGATCCACCCGGTCGGCCAACCCGCGATCCGGGCGAGCAGCTCTGCCACGGGCATGGCCACCGGCGCCAGGGCAAGCGTGGCGAACCCGAGGACCGTGGCCGGCGCCACCGCGAACTCGGCCGCAAGGTTGCACGGGATCGCCACCAGGCTGACCCGGGAGGCGAGCAGCACGACGACCGGCGCGCACACCGCCTGCGCCGCGGCGGCCGCGGCCAGTGCCTCGGCGAGCCGGGGCGGGATCCGGCGCCGTTGCAGCGCGTCGCTCCACTTCGGGGCGATGGTGAGCAGGGCGCCGGTGGCCAGGACGGAGAGGACGAAGCCGTAACTGCGCGCCATCCACGGGTCGTACAGCACCAGCAGCAGAACCGCGGCGGCCAGCGCGGGAATCAGCGATCTGCGGCGACCCGTGCCGATGGCGAGCAGGGTGATCAGTCCGCAGGCCGCGGACCGCAGCACGCTCGGCTCGGGTCGGCAGACGATGACGAAGGCGAGTGTGAGCCCGCCGCCGAGCAATGCCGTCATTCTGAGCGAGATCCCCAACCGGGGCGCCAGACCGCGGCGTTCGACGTGCGACGCTGTGCCCGGCGGTCCGATCAGGAGGACGAGCAGAATCGCCAGGTTGGCACCGGAGACCGCCATCAGGTGGGTGAGGTCGACCGTCTGGAAGGCATCGTGCAGTTCGGGCGTGACCCGTGAGGTGTCGCCGACCACCAGGCCCGGCAGAAGCGCCCGCGCATCGGGGTCCAGCCGCTCGGTCGCCTGCCGCAGACCGCCACGCAGAGCACCCGCCGTGCGCTGGAGAAGGGAAGGTGGCCCGGTGATGCGGGGCGGGCCTTTGCCATCGGGCCGCAGTACGGCGGCATTGCGTTCCCCTTCGCGCAGCGGTGGTGTCAGTCGGCCGCCGATGTGCAGTCGCGTGGAGGGGAGCAAGTGCTGCCACCGAGCCATCGGTCCGCCGGGCGAGACGATCAGCAGCACGGGCGTTCGCAGCCGGGTGACCGCACCGTCGGGCCCGGTCAGCCGCGTGATCTCGGCGTCCATGAGGAGCGAGGTGGGCGTGCTGTGGTTGCCTCGCACCCGGGGCTGGGTCTGCCGGGCGTCGGACGTCACCGTCACCTCCGCCTCGACCCTCGCGAATCGCTGGGCAAGCTCATGGACCGGCCCCTGCCGTACGTCCGCGCTTTGCAACCCGGCCGACGCAGCCCCGGCCGCCGCGCAGAGCAGCGCCGCAGCAGTGGCAGTCGCGGTGGTGTGCGGCCGCGGGTTGCGTACCGCGCTCCCGTCGCCTGCGGCCCCTCTCCCGGCATCGGCCGACAGCCTGCGCATCGCGCGGATCGCCGATACTCCCGGCATCGCCAGGAGCACCATGGCTGCGGCGATGCAGAGCATCACGCCCGTCGTCGTCCACCTTCCCGGCGCACTCAGCGCGAGCGCCGCTCCGGCCCAGGCCGCCATGGCCGGCGGGACCAGTCGGAGGTCGACCGGGCCCTCCTGCCGAGGGTTGGAGGCACCCAGCCGCCGGCCCGACGCCGCATGGACGTCCGGGTGGTTCATGGCCCCACCAGCGGTTGGAGGTCGGCGAACCGGCGGTCACCGATCCCGTTGACCTCGCGGAGCTCATCGACGGAACGGAAACCGCCGTGCTGTGTGCGGTAGTCGACGATGTGCTGGGCGAGAACGGGGCCGACACCGGGCAAGGTGTCGAGCTGTTCCACGGTCGCGCGGTTGAGGCTGACCGGTCCGGTTGTGGGGCTGCCGCTGCCGCCCGTAGCGGCTTCTCCCGTACCGCTGGTGGCAGGAAGACCGGGCGGGGCACCCACCACGATCTGCTCCCCGTCCATGAGCACCCGCGCCCGGTTGAGCCCGGCGAGGTCGACCCCTGGCCGGGCTCCGCCCGCCGCACGCAGCGCATCGGCAACCCTTGCGCCGGACGGCAGCTGGTGGATCCCTGGCCTTCGCACCTTCCCGCTCACATCGACGACGATGCGCCCGCCCGGCCCCGTCGTGGGCGGCGGCCCCGGTGACGGCTCCGGCACTCCGGCGCCATCCGGCGCCGGGGCCGATGTCCGGGCATGCGCAGCCTCGTTGACCGGATCAGGAGCGCGTACGGAGTGGGGGCGCGCGGACCAGAAATGCGCCGCGGCGAAGACCGCCGCCGCGATCAGGACAACGGCCAGCGCGGCGAGGGACTTTGACTCCAGACCACATCTGAGCTGCAGCCACACCGGAATCCGCTCCCGCAACGCTGAAACCGGCCTCTCCCACCGCCCCGGCATCCCCGAGACCGAGACCGGGGCCGGGCCCGGGGGCGGGGGCAGGGTCGGCGCAGGAGCCGGAGACGGACCGGGACTTGGCGTCGGGGGCGGGCTCGGCGTAGTGGGCAGGCTCGGGGCCGAGACCGGAGTGGGAGCCGAGGCCACCCGCAGTACAGGCCGCGTGCCCCGTCCGCCGTACGCACCCCCCATGAGAGCGTCCGCCCGACGGCGCGAAGCCGCCGCTACGACGTCTGCACGCCCACGCGACGGCCGCCGCCATCCGGGGCCGAGGCCGGGACCGCTACGAGTGCGCCCGTCCGAGGCCGGGGCGCGACCGGGGCCGCTGCCGCTTCCGCTGGTTGCACGATGTGATCGGGGAGCCATGCCTCACGACGGTAGGCACATCCGCCCGAACCCGCTGAGCAGGCCCAACTTCTGTGGACGACCAGCCAGTTGTGGATAACTCGACCACCCCGAGAGGTGACACCGGCGAACCGGTTCTCAGCGCGGCGAAACCACTGCCCCGAGCAGACCGGGCCCGGTGTGCGCACCGATCACCGCGCCCACCTCGCTGACATGCAGATCGGCCAGACCCGGCACCCGCTCACGCAGCCGCTCGGCGAGCCGCTCGGCCCGCTCGGGTGCCGCCAGGTGATGCACGGCGATGTCCACCCGGTTGCTGCCCGCCCGTTCCGCGACGATCTCCTCCAGACGTGCGATCGCCTTCGAGGCCGTCCGTACCTTCTCCAGCAGTTCGATACGGCCGCCGTCCAGCTGGAGCAGCGGCTTCACGGCGAGCGCCGATCCCAGCAGAGCCTGCGCGGCACCGATACGACCACCGCGGCGCAGATAGTCCAGCGTGTCGACATAGAAGTACGCAGAGGTGCCCGCTGCCCGCTTCTCCGCGGCTGCGACGGCCTCGTCCAGGCTTCCGCCCGCCTCTGCCGTCTCCGCCGCCGCCAAGGCGCAGAATCCGAGGGCCATGGTGACCATCCCGGTATCCACCACCCGTACCGGAACCTGTGCGTCCTTCGCCGCGAGCAGAGCGGCGTCGTACGTACCCGAGATCTCGGCAGAAAGGTGCAGCGAGACGATGCCGGTGGCTCCGGCCTCGGCCGCCGCCCGGTACGCGGCGGCGAAGACCTCCGGGCCGGGCCGGGAAGTCGTCACGGGGCGGCGCTTCTGGAGCGCCACCGCGAGGGAACGGGTCGAGATCTCGGTGCCGTCCTCCAGAGCCTGATCGCCGAGGACGACGGTAAGCGGCACCGCGGTGATGCCATGCCGCTCCATCGCCTCGGGCGGCAGGTAGGCCGTGGAATCGGTGATGATCGCGACATGGCGGGACATGAGCGGGAGGTTACCTGGCAAGCCCGCAGCTCGGCAGTCCGACCCCGGCCGAATGATCGCTTCCGTTCGCTTCGGACCGCATCCTGTCATTGCCGGTCGTCGAACACGGGTCACCGCCGGTCATCGAACGCCTCAGTTCGTCGTTTCGGGCCGAGCTGCCTTCTGCCACGGGTATTCGGTCTGCAGTCGCGGGTCCGGAGCCGTGATCGCCTGCGCCACATCATCGGCCGGCCCACGCTCCTGCCGACTCCCCTGCCCTTGCACCTGTCCCTGGTCGCGCCCGCCGCCCTGCGGCTCTTCCTGCCGGCGGACCGGCTCCTCCGGCTCCACCGTCCAGTGCCGCAGCGCCCCGGCCTCCACATCGATCTGCGCATTCAGCGCGTCCAGATCGCCGTCGGTGAAGTGCCGCGCCCGGTCGCGCGCGGCCCATCGCAGCGAATCAGCAGAGTCCGTGATCCGCGCCGTACGCTGCTTCAGTCCCGGCAACAGCGAGGCGACCGTCGCCCGGTCGGGCTCGCGCTCCAGCCTCTTCAGCTCGTCGTCCAGCTCGCGCCCGTGCACACTCAGCCGCTGGAAGAGGCCCAGTGACTCCGAGAGCGAGGCGTCCTCGGCGGCTCCCGACTGCAACGCCTCCTGCGTGGCCCGCATGGATGTGCGCAGCGCGAGCCGCAGCTGTGCCAGCTCTCCGCCCACGCCCGCCTGGCCGTAGCTCTTCGCCCGCAGCGTGGTGTCCTCAACGGTGCGGCGCGCCTGGGTGATCGTACGGTCCACACCCCGCTTCGCCGCGCCGATGGCCTTTACGCCCGCGTACACGCCCAAGGCCACGAAGGCGAAAAAGAGCAACCCCAGAATCAGGATCACGGCTTCCATGAGCGCCCCTCGAATGTCGTTTCGGCTGCCGGCTGCCAGCCCCCTCCACCGTAAACGGAAAGGGCAGGCCGAGGGTTCCTTCAAAACCCCCAACCTGCCCGTAGGGGAACGCCCCCACACCGCCGTACAGCGGACAGCAACTACGCGACGACCGCCCCGCGGGAACGATGAGCACCCTCACGCGGGACGATCAGCGGCGTCACGCGGGAACGATGTTTACCAGCTTCGGCGCGCGCACGATCACCTTGCGGATCCCCGCACCGTCCAGCGCCGCGACCACGGCAGGGTCGGCCAGGGCCAGTGCTTCCAGCTCCTCGTCCGCAATCGACGGGGAGATCTCCAGACGCGCCTTGACCTTGCCCTTGACCTGCACGACGCAGGTCACGGTCTCGTCCACGACATACGCCGGGTCGGCGACCGGGAAGTCCTGGTGCACGACCGACTCGGTGTGGCCCAGCCGGCGCCACAGCTCCTCGGCGATGTGCGGCGCCAGCGGCGCCACCAGCAGCACCAGTGACTCGGCGACACTCCGGGACAGCGGGCCGCCCGCCTTGGTCAGGTGGTTGTTCAGCTCGGTGACCTTGGCGATGGCCGTGTTGAAGCGCATCCCGGCCATGTCCTGGCCGACCCCGTCGATCGCCTTGTGCAGCGCCCGCAGAGTCTCCTCCCCCGGCTCCGTGTCGACGACGGTGACCTCACCGGTCTCCTCGTCCACGACGTTGCGCCACAGCCGCTGCAGCAGCCGGTACTGACCGACGACCGCACGCGTGTCCCACGGCCGCGACACGTCCAGAGGCCCCATCGCCATCTCGTACAGGCGCAGCGTGTCCGCTCCGTACTCGGCGCAGATCTCGTCCGGTGTGACGGCGTTCTTCAGGGACTTGCCCATCTTGCCCAGGACGCGGCTGACCTTCTCGCCCTGGTGGTAGAAGTTTCCGTCCCGCTCCTCGACCTCGGCCGCCGGGACCGCGATGCCGCGGCTGTCCCGGTAGACGAACGCCTGGATCATGCCCTGGTTGTACAGCTTGTGGAACGGCTCGGCGGACGAGATGTGCCCCAGGTCGTGCAGCACCTTGGACCAGAAGCGGGCGTACAGCAGGTGCAGTACGGCATGCTCCTGGCCGCCGATGTACAGGTCGACACCCCCGGTCGGCTGCCCCTCGCGCGGGCCCATCCAGTACTGCTCGATCGCGGGGTCGACCAGCTTCTGGTCGTTCCTCGGGTCCAGGTAACGCAGCTCGTACCAGCAGGAGCCCGCCCAGTTGGGCATGGTGTTGGTCTCACGGCGGTACTTCTTCGGGCCGTTGCCGTCGCCCAGGTCCAGGGTGACGTTGACCCAGTCGGCGTTCCGGGACAGCGGGGTCTCGGGCTGGGTGTCGGCGTCCTCGGGGTCGAAGGTGCGCGGCGAGTAGTCGTCGACCTCCGGCAGTTCCAGGGGCAGCATCGACTCGGGCAGCGCGTGGGCGACGCCGTCCTCGTCGTAGACGATCGGGAAGGGCTCGCCCCAGTAACGCTGGCGGCTGAACAGCCAGTCGCGCAGCCGGAAGTTGACGGTGCCCTCGCCGACGCCGTGCGCCTTCAGCCACTCGGTGATCCTCGCCTTGGCGTCGACGACGCCCAGACCGTTCAGCGCGATCTCGTCATTGGCGGAGTTGACCAGCTTCGCTTCGTACGAATCGAAGGCGTCGTCCCACGTCGAGGGATCCGTGCCGCGGTCGTCCGACGGCTCGACGACACAGCGCATCGGCAGCTCGAAGGCGCGCGCGAAGGCGAAGTCGCGCGCGTCGTGCGCCGGTACGGCCATGATCGCGCCGGTCCCGTACCCCATCAGGACGTAGTCGGCGATGAAGACGGGGACCTTCTCGCCGCTGACCGGGTTGGTCGCATACGCACCGGTGAAGACGCCGGTCTTGTCCTTGGCCTCGGCCTGCCGCTCCACATCGGACTTCGCGGCGGCCAGCTTGCGGTACGCGGCAACGGCCTCGGCCGGGGTGGCGTGTCCGCCGGTCCACACCGGGTGGGTGCCCTCCGGCCAGGCAGCCGGAACGATCCGCTCCACCAGCTCGTGCTCGGGCGCCAGCACCATGTAGGTGGCCCCGAACAGGGTGTCCTGGCGGGTGGTGAAGACGGTGATGTCGCCCGCGCCGTCGACCGGGAAGTCGACGCGCGCGCCTTCGGAACGCCCGATCCAGTTGCGCTGCTGCAGCTTGATCGCCTCGGGCCAGTCCAGGCCGTCCAGGTCGTTGAGCAGCCGATCGGCGTAGGCGGTGATGCGCATGTTCCACTGGCGCAGCTTGGCCTTGAAGACGGGGAAGTTGCCGCGCTCGGAGCGGCCGTCGGCCGTCACCTCTTCATTGGCCAGTACGGTGCCCAGGCCCGGCGACCAGTTGACCGGCGCGTCGGAGGCGTATGCCAGGCGGTACTCGCCCAGGACGTCCGCGCGCTCGACTGCGCTCAGCGCACTCCAGTCACGGCCGTCCGGGGTGGGACGCGAGCCGCTCTCGAACTGTGCGACCAGCTCGGCGATCGGGCGGGCCCGGTCGGCCTCGGTGTCGTACCAGGAGTTGAAGATCTGCAGGAAGATCCACTGCGTCCACTTGTAGTACTCCGACTCGATCGTGGCGAACGAGCGGCGCTTGTCATGGCCCAGGCCCAGCCGGCGCAGCTGGGCGGTCATGTTCTCGATGTTGGCCTCGGTGGAGACCCGCGGGTGTGTGCCGGTCTGCACGGCGTACTGCTCCGCGGGCAGGCCGAAGGCGTCGAAGCCCAGGGTGTGCAGCACGTTGTGCCCGGTCATCCGCTGGTGGCGGGCGAAGACATCGGTGGCGATGTAGCCCAGCGGGTGTCCGACGTGCAGGCCCGCACCCGAGGGGTACGGGAACATGTCCATGATGAACTTCTTCGGCTTGGCGGCCAGTTCCGGACTGCCCGCCAGATCACCGGTCGGATTCGGCGCCTCGTACGTGCCCTCGGCGTCCCAGAAGTCCTGCCAGCGTGCCTCGATGTCGGCGGCCATCGCCGCCGTATAGCGGTGCGGCGCAGCCGTCTCGGCTGCGGAATTCGTCTCGCTCATGATCCTCAAAGCTCCATCGATCGTCATCTGCCGGCGCCCACGTCTACGGACACGCGTCTACGGAAACGAAAAATCCCCTCGCACAGGAGGGGACGCCGCGCCGATTCCGACCAGGCATTCTCACCGGTCGGGACTGATCAGCGCGGCTCGCTAAGCAGAAGGCGTACGGCACGCATGGCGTCAGGGTACCGCACGGGCCCGGCGCCGGCCCGGCCCCGTGCGGTCCGAGGGTGAAGCGGCGGGAGCGACCGCACGACGGAAACGTCCGGGAAACGAAGGTCACTCTGCGTACCGGCCCCCCACCGGGCCGACCGATCAACGCCCGTACTGGCCGGTATGGGGCGACTCGACATGCCGTGCCGGGCCATGCGCACCTACGTATATGAGAAGCGGGTCACCCTGTGAGGATGACCCGCTTCTCATTTCTTCACTGTGGAGCTAAGGAGAATTGAACTCCTGACCTCCTGCATGCCATGCAGGCGCTCTACCAACTGAGCTATAGCCCCGTGCGGTGCGCCGCCCGGTTCCCCGTGGCGACATCGAGAACATTACCGGTGACCCCGCCGCTCCACCAAATCGTTTCCAATCCGCGCGGATTTGACCGATTTTGCGGCATCCAGTGCCGCGACGGGGTTGGACCTTGCCGGTCGCGGCACCAGGTCAAGTGACGGTGGGGTTCACGCAGTGGCGAAGGAGTAGAAGCGCTTCAGCGTGCAGTGCTCCTCCAGCAGCCGCCCGTAGATCGGTTCCCCCTCCAGCTCCCGATAGGTCTCGATCGGGTCGCCCTTTATGATCAGCGCCCGCGCGCACTCCTCGCACCAGTACTGGTACTCGGGATTGATCGGATCCATGTCCCTGACGATGGGCGTACCACTGCCGCACCAGTCGCACTTCCGCCTGTGTGCACCCATGCGTCAGCTCCGGCTTTGACCGCGGGTGGTGCACACGCAGGAGACTCCGCCGCTCCCGCCGAGCACTCGGACCGCATGGAACGGATCAGCGGCAGGACGACCGGCGCGGGCGCGGCGTTCGGGGACAAGGAGCAGGCCCGGGACCTCGTGGCGGCTCGCAGGCATCGCGCGCTCCCTCCCGTTCGGTCCGTCGCCCCCTCCGGCGGTCCGATTCTGCCATGACCCCGCAAGGGGGTCAGCTCGCCGGACATCCGGCCGGTCACCGACGCCACAAAAGACCCGCCGACGCACCTGCGATCGCGGCCACCGCCAGTGCGAGAGCGCATGCCCACAGGGCATGCGCCGATGCCTGCACCCCTGGCGTATCAAGGCGGTTGAGATAAAGCGTGCCGAATGTCGCGACGCCGGTCAGCTGTCCGAGTTGGGTGACGGTCACCAACACACCGCTCGCATCAGCCGCATTCTCCGGACGTACGTTCGCCAACACCCCTGTAAGAGTGGGACTGAAGCCCAGCGCCAATGGCGAACCCGCCCGGAACCAAAGCCCCTTGGAGCCTCGCGTGCCACCGGCGCCAGGTCAGCCCGATCGCACCGAACGCCAGCGCGGTCGGTGCGAACATCAGCCCCGCGCGCAGCGCCGAGTAGCCCAGACCGCCCTGGACGTGCAGCGTCATCGCGAAGAGGAAGCCCGCGTTGACCGCCTGCAATCCGGCTCCGGAGGCACCGAGTTCGCTCCGGATCGTCGGGGCGGCGACGTTGACGATGAAGATGTCGAGCAGCGCCGGCGTCCCCGAAGAAGCACGAACGGGTATACGCAATGCGCTGTGGATGCTGCGGCGACGCCGGGAAGCCTGACCGGACGCACGGTCAGGGCGGTCGGGCAGCCAGAAGCAACCGAGGGCCAGGCAATCCGGAAGAACGCGAAGATCCCGCCCCCTGGTGGGGACGGGATCTTGATTGTGGAGCTAAGGAGAATTGAACTCCTGACCTCCTGCATGCCATGCAGGCGCTCTACCAACTGAGCTATAGCCCCGCTGTTCGCTGTGTTTCCCTGCGTTTCTGCGCTGCGAACAAGAAGAACTTTAGCCTGTGACCAGCCAGAAAGTGAAATCCGGCCGACGCCGCCCGGAGGTGGCCTCCGAGCGCCGTCCGGCCCGCCCCACAGGCAGGCCCTGGCACTCCTTGGCCCTGGCGCTTCTACGTGTCGTCGCCGAGCACCGGCTCCGGCAGCGTGCCGGCATTGTGCTCCAGCAGGCGCCAGCCCCGCGCGCCCTCGCCCAGCACCGACCAGCAGCAGTTGGAGAGCCCGCCGAGTCCTTCCCAGTGGTGCGCCTCCAGGCCCAGCAGCCGACCGATGGTGGTGCGGATGGTGCCGCCGTGGCTGACCACGACGAGCGTGCCGCTGTCGGGCAGTTTGTCGGCGTGTCCGAGTACGACCGGGGCGGCCCGGTCGGCAACCTCGGTCTCCAGTTCACCGCCGCCGCGGCGCACGGGCTCGCCGCGCTTCCATGCGGCGTACTGCTCGCCGTACAGCCCGACGATCTCCTCGTGGGTGAGGCCCTGCCAGGCGCCCGCGTAGGTTTCACGCAGTCCCGCGTCGTGCGCCACTTCGAGGCCGGTGATCGCGGCGAGCTCGGCGGCCGTGGCCGCCGCCCGCTGCAGATCGGAGGCGACGATCGCATCCGGCTTCAGCGGGGCGAGCAGCCGGGCGGCCCGCTGGGCCTGCCCGACGCCGGCCTCGGTGAGCGCGATGTCCGTGGAGCCCTGGAAACGGCGCTCCAGATTCCATGCCGTCTGGCCGTGTCGCCAGAGGACGATCCTGCGGCCCCTGCCGCTTCCGCTGCTGTTCAGCTCTGCTCACCTTCCGTACTGCCGGTGAGCTGAGCGTGCTCCGCGGCCTTGCCTCGGGTCTTGACGGCGTCCTCGGGGAGCGCGATCTCGGGGCAGTCCTTCCAGAGGCGCTCCAGCGCGTAGAAGACCCGCTCCTCGCTGTGCTGGACGTGGATGACGATGTCGACGTAGTCGAGGAGGATCCAGCGCGCGTCGCGGTCGCCCTCACGGCGTACCGGCTTGGCGCCGAGCTCCTTCTGGAGCCGCTCCTCGATCTCGTCGACGATCGACTTGACCTGGCGGTCGTTGGGGGCTGAAGCCAGCAGGAAGGCGTCTGTGATCGACAGCACGTCGCTGACGTCGTACGCAATGATGTCGTGCGCGAGCCGGTCGGCGGCCGCCTGAGCGGCGGCGTTGATGAGCTCGATGGAGCGGTCCGTGGCGGTCACAAGCAGGCTTTCGTCGGCGGTCAGATCAACCCCTAGGGTCTCACGGACCGCCGACAGCCCACACAGCGAACGATCGCAGATCGAATCGACATCATCCTGGCGGTGCGGTCCCGGTCATTTGATCTCGTAGTCCTGGCCGAGCACGACGGACACATCCGCGTTCGCGGCGGGCTTGCCCTGCTTCAGCGCGCTCGTCGGCAGGCCAAGGGTCTTGGCGACCTGCGTCGCCTTGTCCTTGTCCGCCGCGGTCTTGTAGACGACCTCCGACAGGGCCGCGGTCTCGGCCGTTCCGCCGCCGACGAAGGCATAGCCGCCGTTGTGCAGCTTGATCCGGGCGGACTCCGTGCCGTCCTCGTCGCCGGTGGCGTTCTTGATCCCGACCCGCACCGCCGCACCGGCGTCCGGAGCCTTCGCCGTGCCGCCCAGGATGTCCTTGACAAAGCTCTCGGTGGCCGCGTCGGTGAGGGTACCGTCGGCCTGCACCGGCAGCAGTGCCGTCTTGTAGTCGCCGACCTTGGCGTGCTCGGCGAGCTTCGCCAGCGAGGCACCGAGGTCCTTCTCGGGGAGCGACGGGTCGAGGATCTGCCCCAACGTCTGCACGGTGACCGTGGCGGCCTTCGGGTCGTTCGAGATCTTCCGCAGAACGCCCCGCATGACCTCCCCGAACCGCATGAGCTGCTTCGCCTCTGCCTCACCGGGTGCCCGGTAGGTGGCGTACGCGACGGCCGTCCGGCCGCTGAGGGTCTGCGCCTCGCCCTTCTTCACCAGAGGGGAAGCGCCCTTCTTCGTGTCGGGCACTTCGGTGTCGGTATCGACCTCGATGTTGCCGACCAGGTCGACGAGAGTCTCCAGATAGGGGGTGTCGATCCGCCACGTGCCGCTGATCTTGGTGCCGAGCAGTGCGTCGATGGAATCCCGGGTGCCGGTGGTGCCGTCGTCCTCGACGGACTTGCCGAGGGTGGTCGTGCCGCCCTCGTCGTCGGAGAGCGCGAGCGAGTTGGGGAGCAGGACCGTGGTCCCCTGTTTGGCCGTCACATTGTCGACGAGCAGCGCCGTGGAGGTGCCGCCCTTCTTGGTGTCGTGCAGATGGACCACGATGACGTCACGCCGCTGCGGACCCGTCGATGCAGCGCTGTCCTTCTCCGAGCCGGAGAGGCCGGGGAACTTATCAGCGGACCAGAGGTAGCCGACACCGCCGACCACGACCAGGACCACCACAACTATCAGCGCGACCGTACGGTTGCGGCCGCGACGCCGTGCCTCTTCGCGCCGCTCGCTACGGCTCTCGGTGAACTTCAGCCAGTCGATGACGTCTTCGGAGTCGTCGTCGGGCTCCTCGATGAAGGAGAACTGCTCGGTCCGGTAGTCGTGGTCGGCTCGGCGCTGCCCGGGGACGGCCGGTTCCGGACCGTCCCCGAAGCCGGGCTCGGGTTCGGGCTCGGGTTCCTGCCGGGGCGGCGCGGGTGCGGGCGGCGACGGCTGCGCGGAAGCCTGCTGCGGGATGTTCCATTGCTGGGTGGTGTCGACCGCGGCGGGCTGTTGGGTGGTGTCGTAGCCATAGCTGTCATAGCCACCGTATGCCTGTTGCTGGGGCTGCTGGCCACCGTATGCCTCTTGCTGCGGGTGCTGCTGGGAGGCGTACGGGTCGTACGGCTGCTGCACGGACTGCGGTTGCTGAGGCTGGGCGTACGGGTCGTATCCGTACGCCTGGTCGGCCTGATACGACTGCTGCTGAGGTGCATACGGGTCGTACGCCTGCTGCCCGGCCTGCTGATACACCGGCTGCCCGTACTCGTCGTAGCCGATGATCTGCGGCTGCTGGTAGTACGGGTCGTACGGGTTTTGTCGGTCGTTCACCGGTGCCCCTCTGCGTGGCTCATTCGCCGCGGTACAGCTGGCGCTTGTCGATGTAGCGGACCACACCGTCCGGCACCAAGTACCAGACCGGCTCGCCCTTCGCGACCCTCTCACGGCAGTCCGTGGACGAGATCGCGAGCGCGGGCACCTCCACGAGGGAGACCCCGCCCTCCGGCAGCCCGGGGTCCGTGAGCAGATGCCCCGGCCGCGTCACACCGATGAAGTGGGAGAGCGAGAACAGTTCGTCGGCATCCCGCCAGGTGAGGATCTGGGAGAGTGCGTCGGCGCCGGTGATGAAGAAAAGGTCCGCGTCGCCATGGATCGCGCGCAGGTCCCGCAGCGTATCGATGGTGTATGTCGGCCCGCTGCGGTCGATGTCGCTCCGGCTGACCGAGAACTGCGGGTTGGACGCCGTCGCGATGACCGTCATCAGATAGCGGTCCTCGGCCGGGGAGACGTGCTTGTGACTCTTCTGCCACGGCTGCCCGGTCGGAACGAAGATCACCTCGTCGAGGTGGAACTGGGCGGCCACTTCGCTGGCCGCCACCAGGTGTCCATGATGAATCGGGTCAAACGTCCCGCCCATCACGCCGATTCGGCGCTTTCCGCGGCCGGTAGGCACTTCCTGCTCTCCCATGCGTGCAGAGCCTACTGGCACAGCTGTACGCCTCCGCCTCAGCGGTCGCGGTTGAAGCGAGTGGTGATCCACAGCAGGAGCAGCAGCCCGACGAGGGCACCGCCCCCGGTGACAAACGGGCTGAGGCTTTCGTGGTTGCCACCGTGCTCGCCGCCCTCGGCGGCGAGAGTGACCAGCTGGTGTGCAGTGCTCGTGAGGCTCATCTTCGGCAGGACCTATCGATCGGGAGTCGGAAGGAAGACGTCGCGCACATCGTATGCGGGCGCCCCGGGCACGCTCACGCCGACTCAGTCGTTGTTGTCGTCGTTGCGGTATCCGCGCAGCAGGAACCAGCCGAGCAGGACAGCTCCGACGAGGGAGGCGAGCAGCACGAGGCGGAGTGTGTTGCCAGGCCCCTGATCCTCGGATGCAGTGGCGAGCAGAGCAACGGTATGCGGCATGTCGGGCGTCTCCTCAGTTGTCCACAGCCCCCCGCACACCGTAGCCCCAGCACCTACGCTGGGATTTGTCAGGGGGCGAGCGACGTCTCGTACGAACAGGGGGCCCATTCATGACCGAACGCAGCCACGAGAGCCACGAGAGCGTGCCGAGCAGGCAGCGCAGGCGTTTCGCAGGGATCTCGTCACGGGCCTATGAACACCCGGCGGACCGCTCGGCCCTGGTGGCCCTGCGCAAGCTGAGCGGTTTCGACACCGTGTTCAGGACACTGAGCGGTCTGCTGCCCGAGCGCAGCCTGCGACTGCTCTTCCTCTCCGACTCCGTCCGGGTCAGTGACGCACAGTTCGCGCATCTCAACGCCATGCTGAGGGATGCCTGTTACATCCTGGACCTGGAGAAGGTCCCGCCGATGTACATCAACCAGGACCCGCAGCCCAATGCCATGTGCATCGGTCTCGACGAGCCGATCATCGTGGTGACGACGGGGCTGGTGGAGCTGCTCGACGAGGAGGAGATGCGGGCCGTCATCGGCCACGAGGTGGGACACGCCCTCTCCGGCCACGCCGTGTACCGCACGATTCTGCTGTTCCTCACCAATATCGCGTTGAAGGTCGCCTGGATCCCGCTCGGCAATGTCGCGATCATGGCGATCGTGACGGCACTGCGCGAGTGGTTCCGCAAGTCGGAGCTGTCGGCAGACCGGGCGGGGTTGTTGGTCGGGCAGGATCTGCAGGCATCGATGCGCGGCCTGATGAAGATCGCGGGCGGCAATCATCTGCACGAGATGAATGTGGACGCCTTCCTCGCCCAGGCCGACGAGTACGAGAAGGGCGGCGATCTGCGCGACTCGGTGCTCAAGATCCTCAATCTGCTGCCCCGCTCGCACCCCTTCACCACGGTGCGCGCGGCCGAGCTGAAGAAGTGGTCCGAGACCCGCGACTACCAGCGGATCATGGACGGCCACTACCCGCGGCGCGACGAGGACAAGGACACCTCGGTGACGGACTCCTTCCGGGAGTCCGCGGCGCACTACGCGGACACGGTGCGCACCAGCAAGGATCCGCTGATGAAGCTGGTCGGCGACATAGCGGGGGGAGCTGGGGACCTGGGCGGCAAGCTCCGCGACAAGTTCACCGGTCAAGGCGGCGGGGGCTCAGCCGGCAAGGGCGGCGCTACGGACGGCCCTGCGGGGCGCCAGGAGTCTCGGAACTCTGATGAGTCGGGGACTGCCGGGAGCTGACCGTCAGTGTCCCGCAGACCGCCGCCGTGGGCCGGTCCGTCGCGTACGGGTCGGTGCCCGCGGGGCTGCGGGAGACGGCGTGCTGCCCGGCGAGCAGCGGTCGCAGCGCACCCGCGGTGTCTGCCGGGCACACCTGCGGCCCCGCCTGTACATAGCTGGTGCGCAGCTCCAGCCGGTGCAGCCGCAGGTCTTCCCGGTCGAAGCGGAAGTGCAGCTCGCGCCGTACGGTGAAGAGCGAGGCTCCGCCTGCCCGTTGGGGCCCTGGGGCCGCCGGGCGGAGCGTGTATGTGAAGGTGTGGTCCGACACCACCTCCAGGGTGTCGGACCCCGCCTCCGTGTAACTCAGGGTGCCCCGGACCCGTATGTCCGGAGCAGCCAGTGCCACCTTCGTCGGGTCGAAGCGCACCAGCCAGCCGGTCGCGGCATGCTGTCCGTCGTCGTCCGGCCGGCTCATGCTGCGGTCGAACTGGGCCATCTGGTCAGGGGCGAGCAGTTGTTGCACCGGCCGCACCGCGTCTCCGGTGAGGACGTCGGGGTCGAGCGAAGACGCCACCAGGTAGTCCCTGACCGTTGTCAGGGCCGTCGCCACCTGGCTGTCCGAGAAGTTGTCCGTCCCTCGGATCGCAGGCAGGTCGATGCCTGCGGCGCCTGATTCGAAGTGTGCTGCGGGGCTCTTCGCGAGGAGGTCGGCGGCGGTTCCGCCGGGTACCGCACCCTGAGGGGCCAGGGGTACGACGATCGATCTCAGAGGTTCGGCCCTTCTGCCGACGGGCGCCTGGTAGGGGTGACGGAAACCCATGTACACGGCTGCTCCGAAGGCCAGGGCGATCAGGAGCACCAGGGCGATGGCGGCTTTGGAGCCGGCACGGAAGCCCCGGGCCGGGAGGCTGCGTACGGCACGGGCGTGGTCCCCCATGCGTTCCTGGGCAGAGAATTCCTTCAGCCGGGCAGCACGCACGAACGACTCGTCGAAGACGAGTGAGCGGTATTCGTCCTCACCGCCGCCCGGCGCGCTCTCGGGCGGACCTTCTGGTGGTTCTCCGCGGTCTGCCATGACTTCTCCCGACTCCACGTCACCGACCGGGGCCGAAACGCTTCGCTCTGCTTCGGCCGAATGGCTTCGGACACGGCCGACCCGTCATTCGCATCACGTCGCATGACTGCGCATGTACGGACGAGTGAGAAGCCCCCTCGGAGAGAGGGGTCACATCTTCAGGGTAGGTCGATTACGACCGGGGTAAACGCCCAGCCGCGAGAGAGCCGTCCAAGAGTTGCCCCGGACCCCGGCCGGCCTCAGCTCGGGCGCGGCCCCACTGAGACCGTGGGGCGGGTATAGCCGGCCGAGGCCGACGGGATGGCGCTGGGGACGGGGCCGGGGGAGCTGTCCACGCCGGTGGTGGCGGGCGGCGGGGCGGGGTCCTGGCGGTTGCCCGAGGTGTTGCGGTAGACGGCGCTGAAGGCCAGCGCGACCATCCCGATACCCATCAGCACGGCGAGCAGCCAGGCCACAGGCCGGTGCCAGCGCGCAGCACCCCGATAGGGGCGCAGGACACCGCCGTGGCGACCGTAGGGGCCGCTGCCGTACGCGTCGTCCTCGGGGTCCAGCGGGTCGCTGCAGGCGCTCCCCCGGCCGTATGCGCCGCGCGGTCCGCGCCCCTCGTCATGGAGCTCGTCGTCCGGCGGACCGCCGCCCGACCGCGCCCGGGACGCCTCGGCCTCGGCGCGCGCCTCCGCAGCCGCCAGAAGTCGCTCCACGGCGGTGGGTTCATGGATCTCGGCGGCCCGTACGAAATCCTCGTCGAATACCGCGGAGGCGAAGTCCTCGTCCGCGCCCCCGCGGTCGTCGTCGGGCTCCCAGCCCTCCGGGAACGGCCTGCCCCCCACGTCGTCCGGCACAGCTCCAGACTAGCCCCGCCGGGTGGTTCTGGGCAGGGAGCCCGCAACATTCACCGACCGGACAGTCACCGCACGTGGCCGTCGCCCGTGACGATGTACTTCGTCGAGGTCAGCTCCGGCAGGCCCATCGGGCCCCTGGCGTGCAGCTTCTGCGTGGAGATGCCGATCTCGGCGCCAAAGCCGAACTGACCGCCGTCGGTGAAACGCGTCGACGCGTTCACGGCCACCGTCGTGGAGTCGACCAACTGGGTGAAGCGGCGGGCCGCGGCCTGGGAGGTGGTCACGATCGCCTCGGTGTGGCCGGAGGACCAGAGACGGATGTGAGCGACGGCAGCGTCCAGCGACTCCACGACGGCCGCGGCGATGTCGTACGAGAGGTACTCGGTCTCCCAGTCCTCCGGCGTCGCCGCCACCACGGTGGCCCTGGACCCCTCGGCGTATCGGAGGGCCCGCTCGTCGGCGTGCACGGTCACCCCGGCGTCGGCCAGCGCGTCCAGTGCCCGTGGCAGGAAGTCCGCGGCGATGTCCTTGTGGACCAGGAGCGTCTCGGCCGCGTTGCAGACGCTCGGGCGCTGCGCCTTGGAGTTGATCAGGATGTCGACGGCCATGTCGAGGTCGGTCTGCGCGTCCACGTACACATGGCAGTTGCCGGTGCCGGTCTCGATGACCGGAACGGTGGACTCCTCGACCACTGTGCGGATCAGCGAGGCGCCGCCGCGCGGGATGAGGACGTCGACGAGGCCGCGGGCCCGCATCAGTTCCCGTACCGAGTCGCGGCTCTCGCCCGGCACCAGCTGCACCGCGTCGGCCGGAAGGCCGGAGCCGCCGATCGCGTCGCGCAGCACCCGTACGAGCGCGACATTGGAGGCGTACGCGGAGGACGAGCCGCGCAGCAGGACGGCGTTCCCCGACTTCAGGCAGAGGGCCGCGGCGTCGACCGTCACATTGGGCCGGGCCTCGTAGATGATCCCGACCACTCCGAGCGGCACCCGTACCTGTCGCAGGTCGATGCCGTTGGGCAGGGTCGAGCCGCGGACGACCTCGCCCACCGGGTCGGGCAGCGCCGCGACGTCCCGCACATCGGCGGCGATGGCGCGGATCCGGTCCGGGGTGAGGGTGAGCCGGTCGACGATCGACTCGCTGGTCCCGGCCTCGCGGGCGCGGGCGACGTCCTCGGCATTGGCCGCGACGATCTCGCCCGTTCGCACTTCCAGCGCGTCCGCGATCGCCAGCAGCGCGTCGTCCTTCGCTGCGCGCGGCAGCGGTGCGATGTCGGAGGCGGCAGAGCGTGCTCGGTAGGCGGCCTGGGCGACCGGGGACATGTTGTCGTACGGCGAGAGCGTGGTCATGCCCGCAGAGTAGTGCGCACACTGCGGGCATTCGTCACGTATCCCGTGATGCGAGACAACTGGCCCGGGGCCGCCGCCGCGCTCAGTACGGGTGCACGCCGACCGGGGCGGCCGGGGGCGGCCCGTATCCCTCGGCGACGCGCTGGTGGTACGTCTCGCGGTCGATGACTTCCAGGCCGACGATCTCCCAGGGCGGAAGCCCGGCGGTGGAGCGGTGTTCCCCCCACAGCCGCAGTGCGACGGCCGCCGCATCGTGCAGATCGCGGGCCTCTTCCCAGTAGCGGATCTCCGCGTGGTCGTTGGCGTACCGGCTGGTCAGCAGGAAGGGATGGTCGTGTGCGAGCTGTTCGAGACCGCGTCTGACCTCCTTCAGTGGAATCGCGACACCCGAGACACTGAGCGTGATGTGCCAGAGTCTCGACGGGGTGCGCTCCTCCTTCGCCACCGTCGGCTCGGGCCCGGTGGTCCGGTCGTCCCTGCGGTCCATGGACCGGCTCCCGTCGAAGCCGACACCTGCTCCGACGCTGGTCAGGGCCCGGCCACCCGTTCCTCGGGGCGGCGCCCCCGGGCGCGCTCGTCTCACCGGCGGCCTCCTGTGAATGCGATTGCTGTGCTGTACCCCGCTGTGTCCCCGCTACAAAGTTGACCAGTCCTCGGCCGACGATGGGGCGGTTTTCCTGAAGGTCTCTGCCGCGAGGCTGGACTTTCAGCCGTTTCAGGGGGTCTGTCAGGGGTTCAGGACGACGAGATCGTCCCTGTGTACGACCTCGCGTTCATATGCAGGACCGAGTTCCCGTGCCAGGTCGCGGGTGGATCGGCCGAGCAGTTGCGGGATCTCCTTGGAGTCGAAGTTGACGAGTCCGCGGGCCACGGGTTGGCCTTCGAGGTCGCGCAGTTCCACCGGGTCGCCCGCGGTGAACTCCCCCTCGATCGCCGCGATTCCGGCGGGCAACAGCGAGCTGTGCCGCTCGACGACCGCCTGTACGGCCCCGTCGTCGAGGGTCAGCGAGCCCTGCGGGGTGGAGGCGTGGGCGAGCCAGAGCAGCCGGTCCGCCGAGCGGCGTCCGGTGCGGTGGAAGTACGTACCGGTGTCGCGTCCGGCCAGGGCGTCGGCGGCCCGGCTCGCCGAGGTGAGGACGACCGGGACTCCGGCGGCCGTGGCGATCCGGGCGGCCTCGACCTTGGTGACCATGCCACCGGTGCCGACGCCCGCCTTCCCCGCGCTGCCGATGGTGACACCCGCGAGATCCTCGGGGCCGGCCACTTCGGCGACCCGTGAGGTGCCCGGGGTGCTGGGGTCGCCGTCGTAGAGGCCGTCCACGTCCGAGAGGAGGACCAGCAGATCGGCACGGACAAGATGGGCGACGAGCGCGGCGAGCCGGTCGTTGTCACCGAACCGGATCTCGTCGGTGGCGACGGTGTCGTTCTCGTTGACGATCGGGAGCGCACCCATGTCCAGGAGCTGGTCGAGGGTGCGGTAGGCGTTGCGGTAGTGGGCGCGGCGGCTGGTGTCGTTGCTGGTGAGCAGCACCTGGCCGACGCGTACGCCGTAACGCGCGAAGGAGGCGGTGTAGCGGGCGACGAGCAGTCCCTGCCCGACGCTGGCCGCGGCCTGCTGTCTGGCCAGGTCCTTGGGCCGGCGGTGCAGCCCGAGCGGGGCGAGCCCGGCCGCGATGGCGCCGCTGGAGACGAGGACGATCTCGCGCTCCCCGCCGCTCCTCACCCTGGCGAGTACATCGACGAGCGCGTCCACACGGTCGGCGTCGAGGCCGCCCGCCGCGGTGGTGAGGGATGAGGAACCGACCTTGACGACGATTCTGCGGGCCTCTGTGACGCCCTGCCTGGCTCTTGCCACGTGCTGTTCCCGTTCCGAGGCGGCGGAGTCTTCAGCCAGTCAGGCTACGCGAGCGGCCGGTCGGGACGCCCTTCTGTTTCGAAGCGTGGGATACGCGGACCGCCGCGCATCCCACGCCCCGTTCAGCGTGCTCGCAGCTGCTCCCGGAAGGAAACGCAGTCCTCGTAGCGGGGCAGGAGCCCCTGCTGCTCGGCCTCGGCGAGGGTCGGCGCCTGATCGTCCTTGGGGGAAAGCAGCGGTGCGACGTCCTCGGGCCAGGCGATGGCCAGATCGGGATCGAGCGGATTGAGACCGTGCTCCCGCTCGGGCGCGTACCCCTCGGAACAGAGGTAGACCACGGTCGCGTCGTCGGTCAGGGCGAAGAAGCCGTGGCCAAGGCCCTCCGAGAGATAGACCGCATGATGGTTCCGGTCGTCGAGACGGACGATCTCCCACCGCTTGTAGGTCGGGGAGCCGACCCTGACGTCGACGACGACGTCCAGGACGGCACCGCGTACGCACTTGACGTACTTGGCCTGGCTGGGCGGCACATCCGCGAAGTGGAGGCCGCGCAGGGTCCCTCGACGGGAAACGGAGCAGTTCGCCTGGACCAGGCTGAGGTCATGGCCGGTGGCCTCACGGAAATCCCCGTCACGGAACCACTCGTGGAAGCTGCCGCGGTCGTCGGGGAAGACCTTCGGTTCGTGGACCCAGGCGCCTTCGATGGACAGAGGTCGCATGCTGTTCTGCTTTCTCACTGCAAGGCGATGCCGGTTGTTGTGGAGTGGCTGCGGGGCGGTGGGACTACTTGACCAAGGCCCGCTTGATACGGCCCGCCACGCGCCGCGCCCAAGACCTCTTCGGTGCGGGACCGGCGGACCTCTTGGATGCCCCGGCTGCCTTGACCGCCGTGGTCATGGACACCGTTCCTTCGGCGGCGACGCCGAGGGCAACCGGAAGCTCGGCCCAACGGGGCTTGCCCCGTTTGGCGGACGGCAGGCCGAGCTCGATGCTCCAGGACCGCCCGGTGCTCAGACCTTCCGGAAGCTGTGCGGAGAGCGTGGCTCCGGCGGGGCCCGGTGCGAGAGTCGCGACGGTTTCGGCCTGACCGCCACCGGACACGGCCTTGAAGCGGAGTGCAGCGCTCTCGGTACCGGCATCGCGGTTCGTCGCGATGGGTACGGGCAGCTCGATCTTGCCATCCTCCAGGACCGCGTCCTGCGGGGTGAGGCTCTTGAGGTCACGGTCGAACCGGCTGGTGGCAAGGTCCACGTCGAGAGAGAGGTTGCCGTGCGGCTCGGTCCAGTACGGCAGGACCAGCCGCCTGGGCTCACCGCTCAGGGCACCGCGTCGGCCGCTCTCGATTTCCTCGGCACGGGCCGATCCGAGGCGCGCCTCCTTGGTCCATCCGCACGAGCTGATCCGGATCAGTACGTCCCAGATGCCGTCGCCCAGCGGTGCACCGTTGGCTGCGGTCTCCGGGTCGATCGTCGCCTCGGCCCGAAGTACCAGCCGGAACGTGGTCCCGTCGTCGGAGGGGATCCGCTCCCGGGTGAAGTCGACCGGCTGGAAGAACGCCGCGGCGGTGGTTCGTTCCCGTACGACCAGATCGACCTTGGAGCCGTCGACGGTCGCGAGAGTGCTGACGCCGAGCCCCGCAATGGCGTCCAGGGTGTCCTGTGCCAGGGGCGGGTTCAGCAGGGCCTTGTCGCCCTCGGTCCGGAAAGTCATCGGTTCGCCGTCAGCCTGGTACTCGGCGGTGAAGGCCGCCCTGAGCGCCCCGCCGTCCCATTTCAGGGATTCCAGGAAGCCCGTGGGCTTGATCCCGGATTCCCAGCGGGCCAGTTCTTCGATCTCGGCAAGGCGGTCGTCCACGACGAGCGCGGCGACGATCTGCTGGGTGGGCTGCATCTTCTCCGCGACACCGGGACCGAATCGCTCGGTGACGACACCCCGGATCTCGGTGAACAACTCCTGACGGTAATCCTCCGGCAGCTGCAACAGACGCTTGCCACGAAGGCGCTCGACCATCTCGTTGCGTAGCCAGCGACGGTACATGCTGTCACGGAGCGGGCCCGGATCCGTGTGCTTTTCAACGATGTCGAGGGCTTCCCGGAGGTTCTTGTAATAGCCGACCGGGTCGAAGCGCTGGAAACCGGCGTTCGAGGCGTCCTCACGTTTGATGTGGTAGTAGCACAGGTAGTCGCTGAGGACCGAGATATTGGAGGCGAGCAGGTAGGTCTCGACTACGAAGACATGGTCCTCCAGGCGCCGACGACCCTCTCGGAAGCGGATGCCGTTGCTCTCCAGGAATTCCTTGCGGAACATCTTGTGCGGCGTGAGGCTGTCCATGAGCGGGGCATTGGAGACGCGGGCGCGCGGACGGTTCGTCCGGAAGAGTTCCACCGGTACCGGACGGCCTTTTCCGGCCATTTTGCCGATGATGACGTCGGCATCGTTCTCGACGCCGTAGTTGTACATGCGCTCCAGCGCCTCGTCGCCCAGCCAGTCGTCGTTGTCGACGTACATGATGAACTCGCCCCGGGCTGCGGCAGTGCCGACGTTACGGGGCTTCCCCGACCAGCCCGAGGATTCCTGGTGGATGACATGCATGTGGGGGTACGCGGCGGCAATCTCGTCCAGCCGCGCCGGGGTGGCATCGGTGGAGCCGTCGTCGACGAAGATGGCCTCGTACTCGTCGTCCGGCAGGCTCTGCCGCAGCAAAGAGGAGATGCAGTCCTCGATGTACTCGCCCGGGTTGTACACCGGAATGACGACACTGACCTTGACGGACATGCAGTTAGCCCCAAAAAGAGAGGAAAGGCCCCGGCGTCTCATCACCCTGGGAACATGTGCGCATCAGGCTATCCCGAAGCGCCATCGGAACGGCCCGACATGATCTCGGGTCGTTCCTCCCTGCCCGGCGCCCGCGGCTCATCCGGTCAGCGACTCGATCCGGCGGCGCAGCGGCGCGTAGGCCGAGCGCGGACGGCGCAGGTTACGGGCACGGACCAGCGAGGGCCAGAAAGCGGCTCCGAGCAGCGCCTCGGGCTGTACGGCGTTCTTGCGTACCAGCACCTCGTCGGGGACGGCCTGCGGGTCGGGCAGGACGTATTCCTCGATGATCTCGTCGTACGCGTTCTTCAGCACCGCGCTGTCCGGGTCGGCGCCGAAGACCAGGACGATGCCCGTGGGCTGGGTGTCGACCTCAACCACGGTCAGGTCGGGGCGGAAGCGCCGCAGCACGGTCGCCACCTTGTAGACGTCTCCCGTCCAGGCGTCGGTGTGCCGGTCGCGGGCCGCCTCGTCGACATCGCGCGGCAGCATGTCGTCCAGCACGATCACGCTCGACCAGCGGGCGTGCTTCTCGACGTTCATGAAGTCGCGCAGGGCGTACTCGAAGAGGTGCATGCCGTCGATGAAGGCGAGCTCCAGCTTCGGGTCCCCGCCGAGCACATTGAGCGGATCGCGGCGGGCGAGGGCGCGGAACGGGTTGCGGCCGTTGCGCAGGTGCAGCAGCGGGTCCTTGCGGGCGAAGAAGCCGTCGCTCGTCGCCTTGACCAGGTGGACGTCGCAGCTGATGTCCGTCACCACCCGGAAGGCGGGATCGACGGCGACGGAGGGCACCCGCGAGAGTGCCAGGCTCCTGCCGTCGTTGACTCCGATTTCCAAATAGTTCCGAGGACGGTAGACGCGGTGCAAATGACGCAGAAAGTCATGGCGGTTCACGTGGAGCAGCCCTTCGGAGGAAACCAACTGGTCTGGTGCCCGGCGAAGTTACCGCATGACCGCCCTGCGATGTAAGCGTTCCCCCCTATATAAACCCTCCTTGTTCACATCTTTGGAATTCGACGGGATTTGACTATCAGTACGATCATTCGATGATCATGACCGCTCTACTGCAAGGAGTGCCGGAATTGCCTCTTCCAGCGCCGCCCGCCAGTCCCGGATCGGTTCGATCCCTGCCGCCGCCCAGCGGTCGTGTCCCAGCACGCTGAAAGCAGGCCGGGGCGCCGGCCGCACGAAGGCCTCGCTGGTCGTGGGGCGGACGCGCGCCGGGTCGGTGCCGAGCAGCCGGAAGATCTCCCGGGTGAAGCCGAACCAGGTCGTCCCGCCGCCGCTGGTGCCGTGATAGACGCCCGCGGGTGCGGTTCCCGCCAGGGCGGCCTGTCCGAGCCGGACCAGCCGGTCGGCCAGATCGACGGTCCAGGTGGGCTGTCCGCGCTGGTCGTCCACCACGTCGAGGGTGTCCTTGACGCCTTCCAGCTTGATCATCGTACGGACGAAGTTGCCGCCGCCCGCGCCGTACAGCCAGGCGGTACGGACCACGTAACCGGTGTCCGGCAGGATGTCCAGCACGGCCTGCTCGCCGGCCAGTTTGGTGCGGCCGTAGGCGCTGCGCGGCCCGGTGGGGTCGTCCTCGGCGTACGGCTTCCCGCCGTCCCCGGCGAAGACGTAGTCGGTCGAGACCTGGAGGAGGACGGCTCCGTGTTCGCGGCAGGCCGCGGCGAGGACCTCGGGGCCCGTGCCGTTGACCCGCAGTGCGGCGTCCTCCTGGGACTCGGCGTCATCGACGGCGGTCCAGGCGGCGCAGTTCACCACGACGGCGGGACGGTACTTCTCGAAGCCGGCACGCACCGACCCGGGGTTGGCGATGTCCATGGCCGCGCGGTCCGCGGCGACCGCGGTGACGTCCTCACCGGCGAGCCGGGCCAGGACGTCCTGGCCCAGCATCCCGGCGGCCCCGGTGACCAGCCAGACGGCGCTCACAGCGCGGCCCGGCCCTTCAGCGGCTCCCACCAGGCGCGGTTGTCGCGATACCACTGCACGGTCTCGGCGAGGCCGGTGCGGAAGTCCTTGCGGGGCTCGTAGCCGAGCTCCTCACGGATCTTGGTGCAGTCGACCGAGTAGCGGCGGTCGTGGCCCTTGCGGTCCTCGACATAGGTGACGCTGGTGTCCCAGTCGGCGCCGCAGGCGTCCAGCAGCAGGCCGGTGAGCTCCTTGTTGGAGAGTTCGGTGCCACCGCCGATGTTGTAGATCTCGCCGGCCCGGCCCTTCGTACGGACCAGTTCGATGCCCTGGACGTGGTCGTCGATGTGCAGCCAGTCGCGGACGTTGGCGCCGTCGCCGTACAGCGGAACCTTCCTGCCGTCCAGCAGGTTGGTGACGAAGAGCGGGATGACCTTCTCGGGGAAGTGGTGGTGCCCGTAGTTGTTGGAGCAGCGGGTCACCCTCACGTCGAGGCCGTGGGTGCGGTGGTACGAGAGCGCGATCAGGTCGCTGGACGCCTTGGCCGCGGAGTACGGCGAGTTGGGCGCGAGCGGGTCGGCCTCGGGCCAGGAACCCTTGTCGATCGAGCCGTAGACCTCGTCGGTCGAGATGTGCACAAAGGTCTTGATCCCGGCCTGGTGCGCGGCGTGGATCAGGGTGTGGGTGCCCACGACGTTCGTACGGACGAATTCGGCGCCGCCGTCGATGGAGCGGTCCACGTGGGACTCGGCGGCGAAGTGCACCACCTGGTCGTGCTCGGCCATCAGCTCGGAGACCAGCTCGGGGTCGCAGATGTCGCCCTGCACGAAGCTGAAACCGGGGTGGTCGCGCACCTCGTCGAGGTTGGCCGGGTTGCCCGCGTAAGTGAGCTTGTCAAGCACGGTGACGGCGATGTCGCCGGGGCCCTCGGGGCCGAGCACCGTGCGGACATAGTGCGAGCCGATGAAGCCGGCGCCGCCGGTCACCAGAATGTTGGTGGTCATGAAGAGATCTGCACCTTGCTGTGGTCGCCGAGTACGAGTCGGTGGGCGGACGGGGAACGGGGCGCGGGGGTCACTTCGACGTCACGGCCGATGAGCGAGGCCTCCACGCGGCGTACACCGGCGATGGATGCGCCCCGCAGAACGATGGAGTATTCGATCTCGCTGTCCTCGATCCGGCAGTCCTCCGAGACCGATGTGAACGGACCGACGTACGCGCCGCTGATCACCGACCGGGCGCCGATGATCGCGGGCCCGACGATGCGGCTGCCGCTGACCTTGGCGCCCGCCTCGATCCGCACCCGGCCGATGATCTCGCTCGCCTCGTCGACCTCGGCCTCGTCGCAGGACGGCTCGACGGTCTCCAGGACGGTCCGGTTGACCTCCAGCATGTCGGTGACATTGCCGGTGTCCTTCCAGTACCCGCGGATCGTGGTGGAACGGACGTCGCGCTTCTGGTCGATCAGCCACTGGATGGCGTGCGTGATCTCCAGCTCGCCGCGCCAGGAGGGCTCGATCGAGCGGACGGCCTCGTGGATGGCGGGGGTGAAGAGGTAGACGCCGACGAGCGCCAGATCGCTCTTGGGCTCCTTCGGCTTCTCCTCCAGGGCCGCCACCCGGCCTTCGGCGTCGAGCTCCGCGACACCGAAGGCGGTCGGATCGGGCACCTGGGTCAGCAGGATCTGCGCATCGGGCCTGTCCGTGCGGAACTCCTCCACCAGACCGGTGATCCCGCCGACGATGAAGTTGTCACCGAGGTACATGACGAAATCGTCGTCCCCCAGGAAGTCACGGGCGATCAGCACCGCATGGGCGAGGCCGAGCGGCTCGTCCTGCGGGATGTACGTGACGTCGATGCCGAGCCGGGAACCGTCGCCGACCGCCTCGCGGATCTCCTGAGCGGTGTCGCCCACGATGATGCCGACTTCGGTGATGCCCGCTTCCGCGATGGCTTCGAGGCCGTAGAACAGCACGGGCTTGTTCGCCACGGGCACCAGTTGCTTGGCCGAGGTGTGTGTGATGGGACGCAGGCGGGTGCCGGCCCCTCCGGACAGTACGAGAGCCTTCACGTGACCAGTCCTCATGGTTGAGATATCGGTCTTGTCGCGGCTGCGACCTGCGGTGCGACTTTACTGAGAATTGCTGTGCAATTCGTAGTGCGTCGCGCGATCGAGATGCGAACTCACGTACGGACTTCGGCCGGGGTGGACCTGCTCAGGCCGCTTTGATCCTCGACTTCCAGCGTCGTACGTCCCGCCGTATACGCCGGACGACGCGCCGTGACAGTGACGGATTACGGGCTATGACCTCGGGCTTCTCGATGCGCTTGCTGTCATGCCAGTCGGGCACGGTGACCTCGAAATCGGATTCCGAAAGACCACTCGAACGGTCCCGGAAGTACGGGTACGCGAGGAAGCGCTTGTCTCCCTTTCGCGAGTCGACCACATCCGGAACCGTCTTCGCCTGCTGATACTTCAGCGTGGCCATCAGCACGTCGGCCCGGCCTGCCGCGACAGCGGCGAGCCGCAGCCTCTCGGCGACCTTGATCAGGCGCGCCACCCTGTCGTTCCAGTACATGTCCATGAGCGGCGCCGCAAGCTCCATCTTGTGGCGTCGCACCTCCTCCGAGTCCCGGAGGAAGTTGGGACCGAACTGCTGCAGCGTCCCGACCGTGAAGGGCCTGATCATCAGGAAGTCCCGCTTCGGTCCGGCCGGTTCGAGCCGGTGAATGAGCGCCATCATGGCCCGCATGGAATCGAAGCGCCATACGTAGGTACCGCTCTTGGTCACATGCTTTCCGTCGTCCCGGCCGACCAGGTAATAGCAGGTGTAATTGGAGATGACGGAGACTCCGGCACCCCGGAGATACGCCTCCATGGTGAAGAGCGCATCCTCACCGGTCTTGAGTTCCTCATCGAATCTCAGACCAAGTCGCTCCAGCATTTCACGCCGGAAAAGTTTCTGTGCGCTCAGCGTGTAAATGACCTTGGAATTGTATACGTTGACCCGTTCCTTGGTGCCTGTCCACATCGACTTGGGCGCTCCGCGATTGACCCCGACCACCTTGCCGAGCACCACATCGGTGTGCGCCCGGTCGGCCATGGCCACCATCCGCTCCAGGGCCTCGTCACCGAAGTAGTCGTCCGCATCGAGGAAGAACACATAGCGTCCCCTCGCCATACCGAGACCCACATTGCGCGGCCCGCTGGGACCGCCGGAATTCTTCTGCCTGACCACCCTCGTCGGAACCGCGGATCGGGCCGCGAACTCCTCCAGGTATTCACCGGTGCCATCGGTCGAACCGTCATCGACCGCAACGATTTCGATCCGGTCGGCACCGATGGTCTGCTTCTCCACCGATTCGAGACAGCGGATGAGATAGGGCATCGCCTCATATGCGCCGATGACCACGGTTACGTCAGGAGTTGGCATCTCGTTCACATCAACAGAAGACAGTCACCCCAGAGCGTTGGTTGCCCAACACCGCGCACCCGAGGAGTGACCATCATCACAAAGGCCCGGCACAACCCTTTCAGGGCTATGCCGGGCCGGATGAATCGTGTAAGCGAGCCAGGCCGACTCTCAGCCGCTCACGGGCTCGCCCAGGGACTTCGCCACTCCGGCGTTCCTTGCCTCGGACTTGGCCGCGAGCGCCTTCACCGCCGCGTCGAACTGCATGAGGGATGTGGGCTCGTCCGGGCCGAGAAGGTACTGCTTCAGCTCTCGCCTGGCCTCGGCAAGCGTGTCCGCACCGGGATCATTCACCGCGTCGAGCAGTGCGTCCAGCTCGGTCGCCGCGTTGGAGAGGATCACCGCGGCGCGTACCGCGGTGTTCTGCCGTCGGAACTCGTCCACGCCCAGAGCGGCCGAGTCGGTGACCGCGTACGGCTTGCCGCTCGCGATGAAGTCGGACACCACACTGGAGATGTCCGAGACCATGGCGTCCGACTCGTTGAAGCAGTCGTACAGCCGCATCTGGGAACCGGTGACAACCCTGTGCTCCCACCAGCCCTGTGCACGCCAGGCGGCAGCGTTCCACTCGTCCTTGAGCTTCGCGGTCTCGGCCTCGCGCGCCGGGTCGGCCAGCGAGTCCCGGGACAGTTCCGCCTCGTCCCGGGCAGTGCGGCCGCCGCCGGCGAGTTCGGCCAGGCGTGCCTCGATACGGGCCAGCTCCGCCCGGGCCTCGGCCTGCTGGCCCCGCAGAGCAGCCGATTCCTTGGCCCAGCGGGGGTCGGTGGCGCGCTGGGCGGCGGCCTGCTCGATCAACGCGGTGATGCGCAGGTGCACGGCCTTGGCCGCGGCGCTGCGGGTGCCGGTGAAGGGGTGCGGCTTGTAGAGCAGCCGGACCGGCTTCTCCGAGTCCAGCAGTCGCTTGACGATGTTCTCGCCGGCCAGCAGCAGCGAAGTGTTGCCCGGGTTGTCGTCCCAGCCCTCCCAGGTGGGGGCGTAGAGGATTGTCGGGATCGGGTTCTTCGGCGCACCGGACCACGGCTGGATGGCGGCCAGCTGCGGGCGGCCGACCTCGACGATGTCCTCGTCGCGCACACCGACATCGGCCAGCGCGTAACGGTCGCGCCCGGCCCGGCCCGCGGTCCACACCTCGTCGTAGACCTTGCTGTACGGGTTGACGCTGGCGAGCTTGTCGCTGTCGCCGTGGCCGATGAAGACATGCTTCATCGTCGGAACCCTGAGCAAATGGATGTTCTTGCCGACATTGGCCGCATAGAACGCGACCCGTACCGAGGAGAGGTCCAGATTCATCAGGTGCACGCCGCCGGGCACACAGAGCACGGGCACCGACGTCGTGGCGAGCTGCGGGACGATGTTCCGCTCACGCAGGACGATCAGCGGCCGCCCGCCGAGCTGGGCCATCGTCTCCAGCCACATGTTCACCTGGTAGGCCGAGTCCTTGGAGCCGGAGAAGTACAGCATCACGGTCGGCCGGTACTCGGCGAGCCACTCGCCCACCGCATTGAGGACCTTGGTATCCGGCGGTACGAGCCGGCTCGGCCGGACGTACGGCAGAAGTGCTGCCAGGTAGCCGACCGCGAGGACGAGCGTGAGACCGAGGCCGGCGTAGGCGATGACGTTCTTACCGGTCTGGACCGCAACCAGCACACCCACCATCGAGAAGATGTCCAGGTGCAGCATCTTCTCCGCGGGCCGGCTCATCAGGATGTGCGGCGGGGCATTTCCGATCCGCACCGACCTGAGGTCGATGTTGCGGGTGACCACCGGAAGCTTGCGGCGCAGCCGGATGAGGGTGACCATCGCGCTCTGCGGCGCCTGGAGTCCGTAGAAGGCCAGCAGACAGGCGACCGTCACGTAGAAGAGCGTCTGCTCGCCGTATCCCATACGGGAGAGCAGCAGGATGAGCAGCAGCTGGCGGACCAGGAATCGGATCGACAGCCCGGCACGGACGGCGGCGAGCCGGTTGATCAGGTAGCTGCCACAGTGGTGCAGATACCGGTCCGCGAGATAAGTGGCCGCGGTGGCCGCGGCGAAGAACCAGAGATTGGGGATTGCCGCCGCGAGCATGATGCACGGGAACCCCACAGCCACCAGGAGCGCCGCGGCCAGCTCCGAAGCACTGCCCACCCGAGCCAAACGAATGGCTTTCGAAATCACGAAGTACCGCTCCCGAGGGTGCCGACTGTCTGCCTTACAAGGAAAGTGTGAAGGCTGAGCTTCACGAATTCGGACCCCTGCAGTTTGCGCTTGGCGCCTGCAGGGGTCCGATTAAGTCGATTGTCAAGCAGTATTACACATCGGCCTGTCGGTCCAGGACAGCGGCCAGCGCCTGTTCGAAGCCCGATGCCTCTGAGGCGCTACGGGTCGGGTCCTGCTGGCGCACGTCGATGACATGGCCGGTCATCTCGGAGAGCAGGACGTCGAGGGAGGTCCGGGCGACCGCCTCGGAGGAGAGCAGCGTGCCGGCGGGCTCGTCACCGAACGCCTTGGTACGCATCGGGGTGGCGGTGCGCTCGGGGTTCACGCAGTTCACCCGTACTCCGTCGCCCGCCCACTCGTCCGAGAGCGCCTGAGTGAGGTTCACCATGGCGGCCTTGGTCGACGAGTAGAGGCTGTACTCCGCGCGGCCCCGGGTGTAGCTGCTGGAGGTGTAGAGCAGCAGCTGGCCCTTGGTCTCGGCGAGGTACTTGTACGAGGCCCGGGCGATCTGCACGGGCGCCAGGTAGTTGACGTTCAGCGCTTCCTGGATGGTCGTGTTGTCCGTCTCGGCCAGCTTGCCGATGCGGAGCACACCCGCGGTGTTGATCACGTAGTCGACGCGGCCGGTTTCCGCGTACGCCTTGGAGAGCGCTTCGTCGACGTGCTCCGGGTTCTCCACGTGCGTACCGGTGGTGGAACGGCCCAGGGCGTAGACGGTTGCGCCGTAGGACTCGGCGAGCGTGGCGATGTCCGCGCCGATGCCGTACGAGCCGCCGAAGACGACGAGGGTCTTGCCGGTGAGCAGCTCGCGGTAGGCGGCGTCGTCGGTCGGCTGCGGCACGGCCGTGGAGGCCAGCTGGAAGAGCTTGTCCGCGATGAAGACGTCGACCGGCTGGGTGACCTTCATGTTGTACTCGTCGCCCGCGACGACGTAGATCGGCACGTCGGGGAGGTACTTCAGGACGACCGAGCAGTCGTCGGTGGCCTGGAAGTTCGGGTCGCCCGCGGCAACCTCGTAGGCCCGGCGGATCGTGGAGAGCTTGAAGGCCTGCGGCGTCTGGCCGCGGCGCAGCCGGGAGCGGTCGGGCACGTCGGTGATGAACTCGCCGTCGCCGCCGTGGGTGCGGGTCACGATGATCGTGTCCGCGGACGGGATGGCTACGTCGACCGCCTGGTAGCGGTCCAGGGCGTCGACGCAGTCCTTGATGACACGCTGTGAGAGCAGAGGGCGCACGGCGTCATGGAAGAGGACGTTGCGGTCCTCGCCCTCGGCCAGGCCCTCGCCGAGGGCCGCGATGGCGCGTTCGGTGGTCTCGTTACGGGTGGAACCGCCCTCGATCACCTTGGTGACCTTGGTGAGTCCGGCCTTGGCGACGATCTTCTCCACGTCGGGCACGTAGCCCGGAGCCATCAGCACAATGACGTCGTCGATGCAGTCGGCCTGCTGGAAGATCGACAGCGTGTGCTCGATGACTGCCTTGCCCGCGATCTTCAGCAGTTGCTTAGGAATGGACAGACCCACGCGCTGGCCGGTGCCGCCGGCGAGTACGACTGCTGTGGTTCGGGCTTTGGCTATGTGCTGAGCAGACACAGACGACCTACCTTGAGGGCTGGGAGACAGAGCGATGGTTGCACTCTCCGTTACCGTCTCGCAAGGTGGACGTCGGCACCTGCATGCCGTACGGAAACCCTGTGTTGCCTTGCGATCAGGGCGAATACCGGAATTGACACGTCCCGGCCGGGTGACCGACGCCACACGGTTGAGCGGTATGAATCACCCTTGAGCGGGTTCGGCTCCGCCGGTTGCACGACGCGGAGGGCATGGCCGACCGCCGGAACGGGCTTGCGGACCAAGCCCGTCCGGCGGCCGGTGCGGGGTCTAGAACGGGTTGAAATCGTCGAACTCGCGCTGCGCCTCGTCGCGTTCCGCCTCACGGTCGCGACGGCGCTGTGCTGCCGGGCGCGGCGCTTCGAAACGGTGGTCCTCGCCACGCCGGCCGAGCATCTCCGCACCCGCCGCCATGGTCGGCTCCCAGTCGAAGACGACCGCGTTGTCCTCGGCACCGATGGCCACGCCGTCACCCGCACGGGCACCGGCCTTCACCAGCTCGTCCTCGACACCGAGACGGTTGAGACGGTCCGCCAGGTAGCCGACGGCCTCGTCGTTGTTGAAGTCGGTCTGCCGGATCCAGCGCTCCGGCTTCTCACCGCGCACCCGGTAGAGCCCGTCCTCCTCCTTCTGGACGGTGAAGCCCGCGTCGTCGACGGCCTTCGGGCGGATGACGATACGGGTCGCCACCTCCACGGGCTTGGCCGCACGCGCCTCGGCGATGACGCCCGCGAGCGCGAAGGAGAGCTCCTTCAGTCCGGTATGAGCGACGGCGGACACCTCGAAGACGCGGTAGCCGCGCGCCTCCAGGTCCGGGCGGATCATGTCGGCGAGGTCCTGGCCGTCCGGGATGTCGATCTTGTTGAGGACGACAATGCGGGGCCGGTCCTCCAGGCCGCCGTACTGCTTCAGCTCCTCCTCGATCATGTCGAGGTCGGAGACGGGGTCGCGGTCGGACTCCAGCGTCGCGGTGTCCAGTACGTGCACGAGCACCGAGCAGCGCTCCACGTGCCGCAGGAACTCCAGGCCGAGGCCCCGGCCCTGGCTGGCGCCCGGGATCAGGCCCGGGACGTCGGCGATGGTGTAGACGGTGCTGCCTGCGGTGACCACGCCGAGGTTCGGGACGAGGGTCGTGAAGGGGTAGTCGGCAATCTTCGGCTTGGCTGCCGACAGGACGGAGATCAGCGAGGACTTGCCGGCGCTCGGGTAGCCCACCAGCGCGACATCGGCGACGGTCTTGAGCTCCAGGACGACGTCCCGGGCCTCACCCGGCTCGCCGAGCAGCGCGAAGCCGGGGGCCTTGCGCCGGGCGGAGGCCAGCGCGGCGTTGCCGAGGCCGCCGCGGCCACCCTGTCCGGCGACGAACGTGGTGCCCTGGCCGACCAGGTCGGCCAGTACGTTGCCGTCCCTGTCGAGCACGACCGTGCCGTCGGGCACCGGCAGGACCAGGTCCTGCCCGTCCTTGCCGGACCGGTTGTCGCCCGCGCCGGGCTGCCCGTTGGTGGCCTTGCGGTGGGGGCTGTGGTGGTAGTCGAGGAGCGTGGTGATGTCCTGGTCGACGACCAGGGTCACATCGCCGCCACGGCCGCCGTTGCCGCCGTCGGGACCGCCGAGCGGTTTGAACTTCTCACGGTGTACGGAGGCGCAGCCGTGGCCTCCGTTACCCGCGGCGACATGCAGCTCGACGCGGTCCACGAAGGTGGTCATGGTGGGAACCTCCAGTTACATACATGCAGAAATATCTCACTCGTGCTGTCCCGCATAGGAGAAAGCCGTCTCTCATGGGAGAAACACGCGAGAGGCGGACCCGCTTCCCGTACGGGAAGTGAGGTCCGCCTCCGCAGAAACCGCTCGACGAGCGCCGAAAATCAGCCGGCGATCGGAACGATGTTCACGACCTTGCGGCCACGGTGCGTGCCGAACTCGACCGCACCGGCGGCGAGAGCGAACAGCGTGTCGTCGCCGCCACGGCCGACGCCCGTGCCCGGGTGGAAGTGGGTGCCGCGCTGGCGGACCAGGATCTCACCGGCGTTGACGGCCTGACCGCCGAAGCGCTTCACGCCGAGCCGCTGAGCATTGGAATCGCGCCCGTTCCGGGTGGACGATGCGCCCTTCTTGTGTGCCATGTCTCCTCAGTCCCTTACTTCGCAGCCGCGGGGATACCGGTGACCTTGATCGCCGTGTACTGCTGGCGGTGACCCTGGCGACGGCGGTAGCCGGTCTTGTTCTTGTAGCGAAGGATGTCGATCTTCGCGCCCTTGTGGTGGTCCACGACCTCGGCCTGGACCTTGATCCCGGCCAGCACCCACGGGTCGCTGGTCACGGCGTCGCCGTCGACCACGAGCAGGGTCGAGAGCTCGACCGTGTCGCCAACCTGGGCAGTGGAAATCTTGTCAACCTCAACGATGTCACCGACAGCAACCTTGTGCTGGCGGCCACCGCTGCGCACGATGGCGTACACGCGGATCTCTCTCTCGCTCGGACGAAGCCCCTGATGCCAGCCGCTCACACGGGCCGGAGCCCGAGATGATCCGAATGGACGAGCGGCCTCTCACCAATGAAGGGAGGGGGTTGCTCAGGGACAGGCGCATACGGAAACACGCCGAAGGGCAAGATTACGGGCCCCCGTCCGGAGGGTCAAACCGGACCCTCTCTCCTTGCCCTCCGCTCCCCGCGCCCTTCCCGGGCCCGGCGACGGCTCCGGCCGGCTTCCTGACGTATGGGTACGGTGTGGACCCGCACAAGCGCCGTGCAGTGCGCACGGGCCGTGGAGCGGGCGATGCGGACGGCATCCCCAGCCGCTACCGGGGCGATCCGCGACGGCCGGTGGGCCACACCCATGTCAGGTGTGGCCCACCGGCCGTCGTGCGGTGCCGGACGGCCACGGAGGAGTCCTCCGCCGACCGTGGACGAGGTCGTTACACCTCGGTGCCGGCCGAGACCGAGGGCTGCGGCGACTGCTCCGCGGCGGCCGTCTTCTTCGCCGCCGCCTTCTTGACCGTCGTCTTCTTCGCGGCGGTCTTCTTGGCAGCCGTCTTCTTGGCAGCCGTCTTCTTGGTGGCTGCCTTCTTGGCGGTCGCCTTCTTCGCGGTCTTGCGGACCGCCTTCTTGGCCGGGGCCTCCGCTTCCGCGGCTTCCGGGGTTTCCGCGGCTTCCGGGGCTTCCGGGGCTTCAGCAGGCTCGGTGGCGGGCTTCGGCTCCGGGGAGCCGGTCACCACGACGACCTCTGCCGCATCCGCACCTGCGGGCGAGCCCGCGGGGGCGGTGACCTTGCGGGTCACCCGACGACGGGCACGCGGCGGTGCAGCCTCGGGTACCACCTCTTCGGGCGCTGCCTCGGGCTGCGGAGCCTCGACGACCGGGGCCTCCTCGGCGACCGGGGCCGCCACCGATACCAGCACCTCGACCGGCTCGACCTGCTCGGCAGGGGCAGGCGGGCCCGCCGGGGCGGTCGCCTTCCGGGTGGCCCGACGGCGCGTACGACCCTGAGGGGCCTCGGCCGCAGGGGCCTCGACGACCACCGGGATCTCGGCGGCCGGCTCGGCCTCCACGACCGGCTCGGGCTCCACGACCACAACCGGCTCCCCGACCACAACCGGCTCCACGACCACGACCGGCTCCGGCTCCGGCTCGACGACCGGGGCCGGTGCTGCTGCGGCCTTCGGGGCGCCGGCCGGGGCCGTTGCCTTACGAGTCGCGCGGCGCCGGCCTCGGCCGCGCGAGGCGGCTGCTTCGGCCTCGGCGGCGCTGCTGTACAGCTCCTCGTCCGGGACGAACTCCGGCTCGGGCAGCGCCACCGGTGCGGCCACCTCGGCAGCCACCTCGGCCTCGGTCTCGATCTCGGCCACGTGTTCGTGGTCCACGCCGCCCCGGCCGCGCTTCTTGGAACGCTTGCCGTTACCGCCGCCACCGACCGAGGTCGGCTGCTCCATGTGCACGATCACGCCGCGCCCGTTGCAGTGGACACAGGTCTCGGAGAAGGACTCCAGCAGGCCCTGGCCCACCCGCTTACGGGTCATCTGGACCAGGCCCAGCGAGGTGACCTCGGCGACCTGGTGCTTCGTACGGTCGCGCCCCAGGCACTCCAGCAGGCGCCGCAGCACCAGGTCCCGGTTGGACTCCAGCACCATGTCGATGAAGTCGACGACGACGATGCCACCGAGGTCGCGCAGCCGCAGCTGGCGCACGATCTCCTCGGCCGCCTCCAGGTTGTTCTTGGTGACGGTCTCTTCGAGGTTGCCGCCCTGACCGGTGAACTTGCCGGTGTTGACGTCGACGACGACCATCGCCTCGGTCTTGTCGATCACCAGCGAGCCGCCGCTCGGCAGATAGACCTTCCGGTCCAGCGCCTTCATCAGCTGCTCGTCGATCCGGTACGTCGCGAAGATGTCGACCTCGGAGGTCCACCGCGACAGGCGGTCCGTCAGGTCCGGCGCCACCTGCGAGACGTAACCGTGGATGGTCTCCCACGCGTCGTTTCCGCTGACGATGACCTTGGAGAAGTCCTCGTTGAAGATGTCGCGGACGACCCGGACGGTCATGTCCGGCTCACCGTAGAGCAGCGTCGGCGCGTTGGAGCTGCCGCTGCTCTTCGACTTCTTCCGGATGTCCTCCCACTGCTGCTGCAGCCGCTCGACATCGCGCCGCAGCTCGTCCTCGCTCGCGCCCTCCGCCGCGGTACGGACGATGACGCCCGCGTCCTCGGGAACGATCTTCTTGAGGATGGTCTTCAGCCGGGCCCGCTCGGTGTCGGGCAGCTTGCGGCTGATGCCGGTCATCGAGCCCTCGGGCACATAGACCAGGTAGCGGCCGGGCAGCGAGACCTGGCTGGTCAGGCGGGCGCCCTTGTGGCCGATCGGGTCCTTGGTCACCTGGACGAGGACGGACTGGCCGGACTTGAGCGCGGTCTCGATACGGCGCGGCCCGTGGGCCATGCCGAGCGCCTCGAAGTTCACCTCACCGGCGTACAGGACGGCGTTGCGGCCCTTGCCGATGTCGACGAAGGCGGCCTCCATGGACGGCAGTACGTTCTGCACCTTGCCCAGGTAGACGTTGCCGACGTAGCTGGTGGCCTGCTCCTTGTTGACGTAGTGCTCGACGAGCACGTTGTCCTCGAGGACGCCGATCTGGGTGCGCTCGCCGTTCTGGCGGACGACCATCACGCGCTCGACAGCCTCGCGGCGCGCCAGGAACTCGGCCTCGGTGATGATCGGGACGCGACGGCGGCCCTGCTCACGGCCCTCGCGGCGACGCTGCTTCTTCGCCTCCATACGGGTCGAGCCCTTGATGGACTGGACCTCGTCGAAGCCGGTGCCGGGCTCCCGCTCTTCCTTCCTGCGGGGCTCGCGGACCTTGACGACCGTACGCTCCGGGTCGTCCGTGACGATGTCGGCTTCGGACAGGACGTCACCGCTGCGACGGCGACGACGGCGACGACGTCGGCTGCTGCTGCTGGGTCCGGTGACGGACGCCTCGTGGTCCTCGGCCTCCTCGGATTCCTCGGACTCCTGGGCGCTTTCCTGCTCCTCCTCGGCGTGCCCGGCGGCGGCCTCGTCGCCGAGCTGCTCCGCGGCCTCGTCACCCTCGGCGGTCTCGCCACGACGGCGGCGACGGCCTCCGCGACGGCGACGGCGCGAGGGCCGGTCCCCGTACTCGTCCGTCTCCTCGCCCTCGCCCTCGTGCTCGGCCTCGGCCTCGCTCTGCGGCTCGGACTCCTCCTCGGCGTACTCCTCCACCGCGGCAGCCGCAGCCGGCTCGGGCTCGGCTGCCTCACCGCGACGGCGGCGACGGCGGCGTGAACCGGCCTGCGGCGCGGCCTCGGTGGCGGCGGTCGGTTCCTCGACCGTCTCGGTCTCTTCCTCGACCTCTTCGTGACGCGATGCGGCAGCGGCGGCCGCCGCGGTCTCCGGGGTCTGGAACATCGGCTCGGCGAAGACCGGCGCCTGGAACACGGCCACGGCAGGGCGCGTCTCGCGCCGGCTCTTGCGGACGGGCTCCTCGACCCTGCCGGTGAACTCGGGCCGGCCCGCGGCGGCGGTGGCCCGGCGGCGCTGACGGCCACGCGGTGCGGCGTCCTCGGCCTCGGCGGGCTCGGCGGCCGGCTCCCCGGCAGCGGCCTCGGGCAGGCTCTCGCCGGTTTCGGCGGTGTCCTCGGTGGCCTTCGGCGCACCCGCCGGAGCGGTCGCCTTACGGACCGCACGACGACGCGGACGCGCCGACGGCGCCTCCACGACCTCGGCGGTCTCGGTGACGGCCTCTTCTGCTTCGTCTGCTTCTGCGGGCGCGGCCGGGGCCTCGGTGGACTGCGGTGCACCGGCCGGAGCCGATGCCCTGCGCCGGGTGCGGCCGCGCGGCGCGGCAGCGGGCTCGGTGGCTGCGGCGGCCGGCTCGGGCTCGGCACTCGCCACGGGCGTCGCTTCCTCGACGATCTCGACGGCCTCGGCGGCCTTCGGCGCACCCGCCGGGGCAGTCGCCTTACGGACCGCACGACGACGCGGACGCGCCGACGGCGCCTCCACGACCTCGGCCTCGGGCTCGACCGCGGCCTCGACGATCTCGACGGCCTCGGCGGCCTTCGGCGCACCCGCCGGAGCGGTCGCCTTACGGACCGCACGACGACGCGGACGCGCCGACGGCGCCTCCACGACCTCGGCGGTCTCGACGACCTCGGCGCTCGCGGCAGGCTCCACGACCTCTACTGCCTCGGCAGCCTTCGGCGCACCCGCTGGAGCGGTCGCCTTGCGCACCGCACGACGACGCGGACGCGCGGGCGGCACGGCTTCCGCCGCCGGAGCGCTCTCGGCGTCGGTGGTGGTGGTGTCGGACACTGCGGCGTCAACGGCCGGTATGGCCTGAGCGTCCGCCACCGGCGGGCCGGCCGGGCGGGACGCGGCGCGGCGCCTGCGGCGCGGCGGCAGCTTGTCTCCGGGTGCGTTGTTCTCTTCGGCGTTCCCGGTCGTGCCGGGTTCGATGGACTGGGGCATGCGGGCGGTTCTCCCGTCAGGCTCCCGGGCGCCGCGTCTGATTCCGGTTCGGCACGGTCCGCGCGATGTACGCGAGACCGCCGTCCGGGGCGCGGGCGCCGCACGGGAACTCAATGTCTGGCTCGCCGGTTCCGTACGCGATGTGCGTACGGCCTGGCGAAAGTCTTATTGGGTCATCGCGCGGCCCGACCCAGGTGGCTCCCGAGTCTCAGGACTGCGCTGCAACGACCGCCTTACGCGGAACCTGCACCTTCAGGCGCCGTCGCGACGGCGGTCCCGGTGGCTGCGAGTGGAGCGGCCGGGGCTGCCTCGCGGTCAGGCGCGAGCGGGTCGGTCACCGTGCCGGACTCCTCGTCGAAGAGCCCCTGCGCCAGCCTGGTCACCGCTGCGGGGACCGGCGGCGCCAGGTCGGCCACAACGCGGAGACCGGACAGGACGTCGTCAGGTCGCACGGCAGGTGTCACGTGCCGAACAACCAGCCGCAGTATCGCACAGGGCTTGTCCTCGGTCCTATCAAGCTGTGGATCAAGAGCCTGCAGGTCGACCACGGCGGCGCGGGCATCGAAGGTACGCATGCCGTTCTTCGCCCGGCGCTGGACCTCGACGGTCTGCGCCGAGTTGAAGGCGGATACGGCCTCGGCGGCCTCCTCGACGGGAACTCCGTCGAGACGCAGCTCCCAGACAGAGGCGGTCAGTCGCTCGGCGAGACCCGAGGTGCGGGCCTCCACGGCGTCGGTGATGTCGAGACCGTCCGGCAACGAGGCGTCGAGCAGCTCGCGCAGGACGGCCGGATCCCGGGCCTCGGTGAGGGCGATCTCCAGGAACTCGGCCTCACTGCCCGTGCCGGTGGGGGCGGCATTGGCGTACGACACCTTCGGGTGCGGGGTAAAGCCCGCCGAGTAGGCCATGGGGACCTCGGAGCGGCGCAGTGCCCGCTCGAAGGCGCGCTGGAAGTCGCGGTGGCTGGTGAACCGGAGGCGGCCGCGCTTGGTGTAGCGCAGTCGGATGCGCTGCACCGCCGGTGCGGGCGGCGGGCCTTCGGGCTGTCGCTTGCCCAGTGGTTCTTCTCCTCGGTGCGGGGCGGACGCGGTGGCGCGCCGCCCTCGAAATGCGGGTGGCCCGGGGTGCCCGGTCCGGCTCACCCCCGCTCGGCGTATTTTTCTCCGAGCGAGGAGATCTCTGGTCCGGGCGCCGCGCTGGGCACAGTCGATGTACTACCCAGAGTACGCGCAAGGGGGCTCCCCGGTTCCCGGGGCTCGGGCACCCTCGGCCCGCCGACCAGTGCCCGCCATGCGTCACGGCGCGCCCGGACACGGCGCACTCCTCGCGTCCAGCCCTCGGTCCACTCCTGCATCGAGTCGCTCCGCAACCCGAGCGTCAGTCAAATCCTGTGGAACGGATTTGCTTCAGCGCTCAAGGGCGGCCTTCTCCAGCTGGGCGGCGATGCCCTGCCGGTCGATCTGGATCCAGTACTCGACGATCAGGCCGTCCTCGATGCGATAGACCGCGCTGGTAACCGCCGTGACCTCCGCTCCGGTTGGCGCGTGGTGGTCGATGGGTCCGACGTGGCGTCCGATTTGGGTCCAGCGAGCGTAGACCCGGTCCCCTTCGGCGATGAGCTCGTCCACGGTCAGCTCGAAGGTGCCGTAGGCGTCGAGCATCTCCTGAACGTGTTCGGCGTACTGCTGCGGGGTGCGCTCCACAACCATCGGCGTCTCCGAGACGACCTGGTGAGCCAGGACATGGCCGGCCATGAAACGGTCGGCCCAGTCGGGTCGCCTGCCCGATCGCACCTGCAGAAGGAACTGGCGGACTGTGTCTTTGGCGCTGGTCACCGGCCTATTCTGGCATTGCCCTCATACCGCGCGAGCTTCGGGTGGTTCGACTGGGTGGCCGCGTTCGAAGCGTGCTCCGGCTCGGAACCCGGATGGCACCGCCGCTGGTCACGACTACTTCTTGACCGTGAGCGGGAGGAGCTTCTTGCCGGTCGGGCCGATCTGGATGCTGGTGTCCATCTGCGGGCAGACGCCACAGTCGAAGCACGGGGTCCAGCGGCAGTCCTCGACCTCGGTCTCGTCGAGCGCGTCCTGCCAGTCCTCCCAGAGCCAGTCCTTGTCGAGACCGGAGTCCAGGTGGTCCCAGGGCAGGACTTCTTCGTAGCTGCGCTCACGGGTGGTGTACCAGTCGACGTCCACGCCGTACTCGGGCAGCGTCTTCTCGGCGGCGGTCATCCAGCGGTCGTAGCTGAAGTGCTCGCGCCAGCCGTCGAAGCGCCCGCCGGACTCGTAGACCGCGCGGATGACGGAGCCGACGCGGCGGTCACCGCGCGAGAGGAGGCCCTCGACGATGCCGGGCTTGCCGTCGTGGTAGCGGAAGCCGATCGAGCGGCCGTACTTCTTGTCGCCGCGGATCTTGTCGCGGAGCTTGGCCAGCCGGGCGTCGGTCTCCTCGGCGCTGAGCTGCGGGGCCCACTGGAACGGCGTGTGCGGCTTGGGCACGAAGCCGCCGATGGAGACGGTGCAGCGGATGTCGTTCTGGCCGGAGACCTCGCGGCCCTTGGCGATCACATTGACCGCCATGTCACCGATCTGGAGAACGTCCTCGTCGGTCTCGGTGGGCAGACCGCACATGAAGTACAGCTTCACCTGGCGCCAGCCGTTGCCATACGCGGTGGCGACGGTACGGATGAGGTCCTCTTCCGAGACCATCTTGTTGATGACCTTGCGCATGCGCTCGGAGCCGCCCTCGGGGGCGAAGGTGAGTCCGGAGCGACGGCCGTTGCGGGTCAGCTCGTTGGCCAGGTCCACGTTGAACGCGTCGACGCGGGTCGAAGGCAGCGAGAGACCGATCTTGTCCTCGGTGTACCGGTCGGCGAGGCCCTTGGCGATCTCGCCGATCTCGGTGTGGTCCGCGGAGGAGAGCGAGAGCAGGCCGACCTCTTCGAAGCCGGTCGCCTTCAGACCCTTCTCGACCATTTCGCCGATGCCGGTGATGCTTCGCTCCCGCACGGGGCGCGTGATCATGCCGGCCTGACAGAAACGGCAGCCGCGGGTGCAGCCGCGGAAGATCTCGACGGACATCCGCTCGTGGACGGTCTCGGCGAGGGGCACGAGGGGCTGCTTCGGGTACGGCCACTCGTCGAGGTCCATCACGGTGTGCTTGGACACCCGCCACGGCACACCCGACTTGTTGGGTACGACACGGCCGATGCGCCCGTCCGGGAGGTACTCGACGTCGTAGAAGCCCGGGACGTAGACGCCACCGGTCTTCGCGAGGCGGAACAGCACCTCCTCGCGACCGCCGGGGCGCCCCGCGGCCTTCCAGGAGCGGATGATCTCGGTGATCTCCAGGACCGCCTGCTCGCCGTCGCCGACGACCGCACAGTCGATGAACTCCGCGATCGGCTCGGGGTTGAACGCGGCATGACCGCCGGCCAGCACGATCGGGTCGTCGACGGTGCGGTCCCTGGCGTCCAGCGGGATGCCCGCGAGATCCAGGGCAGTGAGCATGTTGGTGTAGCCGAGCTCGGTGGAGAAGCTCAGCCCGAAGACGTCGAACGCCTTGACCGGGCGGTGGCTGTCCACGGTGAACTGCGGGACCTTGTGCTCGCGCATCAGCTCTTCGAGGTCCGGCCACACGCTGTACGTGCGCTCGGCGAGGACGCCCTGGCGCTCGTTGAGCACCTCGTAAAGAATCATGACGCCCTGGTTGGGGAGTCCGACCTCGTATGCATCGGGGTACATCAGCGCCCAGCGGACGTCGCATTCGTCCCACGGCTTGACGGTGGAGTTCAGCTCACCGCCGACGTACTGGATGGGCTTCTGCACATGCGGGAGCAGAGCTTCGAGCTGTGGGAAGACCGAATCGACAGACATCGCGAACTTTCGAGAGCCGGCAGGGGTGACCATCAAGCGTACCCCGGTGCCCAGCCTTCCAGCGCCGCCCGCAACCGTGGCCGGGACGCCCGCTTCCACACCTCTGGCAGCTCCCGTTCCTCGGCCGCGGCACTCGCCTCCTCCCGCCCGTACAGCAGTCCCCAGGTGAACGCCGGCTCCCCCGCCGCGTGTGCCTGGACGGCCAGGGTGCGCAGGGCGTCGCGGGCCACCACGCTGTCCTGGTGGTCGCCGAGGAGGGTCTGGAGGTCCTTCATCCGTTTGGCGAACCGCATGGCCGGCTTCCCGATCGCGGGCCGGGCCGCCTCCGCCGCGTAACGGGCGCGCTTGGCGGCCTTGCGGGCGTCGTGCAGCGCGAGGTCCCGGTCGTGGCCGGGCGGGAGCTCCAAGGCATGGCCGACGCGGGTCGTCAGGCGCTCGTACTCCCTCAGCACGGCTCGGGGCAGCGCCTGCTCGGGGGCGCGGGACGCGGCGGGCAGCAGCGGCGGGGCGGCGAGCAGGGCGTCCAGGCTCTCCAGGAGCGCCAGATACCGCTTCCCGTCGAGTACGCCGACGGTCCGGCGCCGTGAGCCGCCCCGGCGGGCCGCCGACCAGATCCGGAGCCGGCCTCGGACGGGGCCGAGGATCAGGGTGCCGGGCAGGGCGTCGAGGCGGGCGCGCAGACGGGCGTCGAGGACCTCCTGGTCGCGGTCGACACCGAGCTCGGCGGCCAGCCACTTCAGCTCTGCGCCGAGCGGGTCGGTGACGCCGCGGTCGAGGATCTTCCGGTACGTCCGCATCGCGCTGCGCAGTCTGCGGGTGGCGACCCGCATCTGGTGCACGGAGTCGGGGAGGTCGCGGCGTACGGCGGGGTCGAGTGTGACGATCGCCTCGGTCTGGTGGCGGATGTATGCGAGGACGTGATCGCCCGCGGTGGGCTGCCCGGTCCTTCCGCCTGCACCCTTGTCCGGCTTCCGCTCCGGCGCGGTCTCGGCGAGCGCCCTGGCCAGCTTGGAAGGCGATGCGGACGGGCGGACATCGGCCTTGCGCAGCCGGCGTTCGACGGCGTCCAGGAAGGCGGGGTCGCCGTCGTCGGCGAGTTCGACCTCGATCTCGGTCCAGGCGGCCGTGGCGCTGCCACCCGTCAGCCGTTCGGCCCGCACGGTGTCGATGCTGACCTCGGCGAGCAGCGCGCCCTCGGCATCGAGCAGGTGGTGGACATCGCGGGCGGTGCGCAGCTGTACGACGGGGACCAGTTCGCGCTTCCGGACCCGGGAGCGCAGCAGACCGGCGAGGGAGCTCGGCAGGGTGCCGGAGAGCGGTTCCCGGAGCTCGTCCCGGATACCGGATGCGACCGGGAATTTGAGGTGCCAGCCGGCGTCGCTCCCGCCGGTGCGGCGGCGCAGGGTGAGGGAGCCCGCCGCGAGCCGGAGGTCCTCGGTGTCGTAATAGACGGCGTCCAGTTCGCTGACGCCCCGGTGGGCGACGGCCGAGACCCCGGCCACCCGGCTCAGGTCGGGGAGCCGGGTTTCCGCGGTGGCTTCGTACTTCCGCTCGATCTCACGCTTCGAGTCCGCCATGACCCGAATCTAGACGTATTGCTCGCGAATGGGCAGTGCTCCCGTTCCGGCTCAGGCACCTATCGGCCGCTGCACCCTGATCGACTGGAGCAGTCCGACGGCCACCCAGACGGCGAACATCGAGGTCCCTCCGTACGAGACGAACGGCAGCGGAAGCCCTGCGACCGGCATGATGCCGAGCGTCATCCCGATGTTCTCGAACGACTGGAAGGCGAACCAGGCGATGATTCCGGCGGCGACGATCGTGCCGTACAGCTCGGTCGTCTCGCGGGCGATCCGGCAGGCGCGCCACAGGACGACGCCGAGCAGGACGAGGATCAGCCCGGCACCCAGGAAGCCGAGCTCCTCGCCCGCGACGGTGAAGACGAAGTCGGTCTGCTGCTCGGGAACGAACTGGCCGGTGGTCTGGCTGCCCTGGAAGAGGCCGGTTCCGGTGAGGCCGCCGGAACCGATCGCGATGCGCGCCTGGTTCGTGTTGTAGCCGACACCCGCCGGGTCGAGCGCGGGGTTGGCGAACGCGGCGAAGCGGGCGATCTGGTAGTCGTCGAGCAGGCCGAGCTGCCAGACGGCGACGGCGCCGGCCGCGCCCGCGCCGAGGAGGCCGAAGACCCAGCGGTTCGAAGCGCCGGAGGCGAGGAGCACACCGAGCACGATGACGGCCATGACCATCACGGAGCCGAGGTCCGGCATCCCCATGACGATGATCATCGGAATGGCCGCGAGGCCGAGTGCCTTGGCGACGGTCCAGTGGTCGGGGTGGAGCTGGTCGCCCGCGTCGACGCGCTCGGCGAGCAGCCTCGCCATGATCAGGATGATGGTGATCTTGGTGAACTCGGACGGCTGGAGGGAGAACCCGCCGCCGATGATGATCCAGGCGTGCGCGCCGTTGACGGTGGCGCCGAGTGGGGTGAGGACCGCCAGTACGAGGATCACCGAGAGGCCGTAGAGGATCGGGACGGCGCCGCGCAGGGTGCGGTGGCCGAGCCAGATCGTGCCGACCATCAGGGCGAAGCCGATGCCGGTGTTGAGGACGTGCCGGAGGAGGAAGTAGTACGGGTCGCCGTGGGTGAGCGAGTCACGGCCCCGGGTCGCCGAGTAGACCAGAAGCGAGCCGATGAAGGAGAGCGCGATCGCGGACCCGAGCAGCGGCCAGTCGAGTTTGCGTACGACGGAGTCGCGGGCGATGAGTTTGCCCCAGGCGGAGCGCTCTGGGGTGTACCGCGAGACGGAGAAGTCGGCCATCAGTCGCGCCTCCCGAGCACTGCCGCGAGGGTCTGCTCCTCCGGGGTCTTCTGCGAGTTCGGGTCGTACGGCTTGATCTGCGGGGCGTCGATCGAGCCGTCGTGCTGGATCTTCGGCAGGGACTTCTGCGGGGTGGGCAGCAGAGCCTTCTTGAGGTCCTGCTTGCCGGAGTCGTCGAGTCCGTAGAGCGCGTCGTAGATGTTGCGGACGGCGGGCCCGGAGGCGCCGGAGCCCGTACCACCCTGGGAGATCGTCATGACGATCGAGTAGTCCTTGGTGTACGTGGCGAACCACGAGGTCGTCTGCTTGCCGTAGACCTCGGCCGTACCCGTCTTGGCGTGCATCGGGATCTTGTCCTGCGGCCAGCCGCCGAATCGCCAGGCGGCCGAACCGCGGGTCGCGACTCCCGCGAGGGCCTGGTCGATCTCGTTGCGGGTCTTGCGCGTGAAGGGCAGCTTGCCGTGCGACTTGGGCTTGATCTCCTCGACGCTCTTGCCATCGCCGCTGACGATCGCCTTGCCGACGGTGGGGTTGTAGAGCGTGCCGCCGTTGGAGATCGCGGCGTAGATGGTCGCCATCTGGATCGGGGTGACGAGGGTGTCGCCCTGGCCGATCGAGTAGTTGACGGAGTCACCGGCGCGCATCCTGTCGCCTTCGAGGCAGTTCTCGTACGCGATCTGCTCGACGTATGTGCCGTCCTTCTTGCCCTGCTTGCACCAGGCATCCTTGTTCGCTTTGTAGAAGTCCTGCTTCCACTTGCGGTCGGGGACGCGGCCGGTGACCTCGTTGGGGAGGTCGATGCCGGTCTCCTTGCCGAGGCCGAACTGGTGGGCGGTCTTGTAGAACCAGTCCTTGGGGTGCTTCTTCGGCTTGATGCCGCCGTCCTTCAGCCACTCCTTGTGTGCGATGCCGTAGTAGACGGTGTCGCAGGAGACTTCGAGGGCCCGGCCGATGGTGATGGAGCCGTAGCCCTGGGACTCGAAGTTCTTGAAGGTCTGCCCGCCGACGTTGTACGAGCTGGGGCAGGGGTAGTTGCCGTCGAAGGGATAGCCGGCGTTGACCGCGGCGGTCGAGGAGATGACCTTGAAGATCGAGCCGGGGGCGGCCTGGCCCTGGATGGCCCGGTTCAGCAGCGGGAAGTTGGACTTCTTGCCGGTGAGCTCGGCGTAGTCCTTGGCCGAGATGCCGCCGACCCAGGCGTTGGGGTCGTAGTTCGGCAGGGAGGCCATCGCGACGACCCGGCCGGTCTTGGCCTCCATGACGACGACGGCACCGGAGTCGGCCTTGTAGTTCTCACCGGTGTTCTTGTCGAACGACTGACGGGCCGTCTTCATTGCCTCGTTGAGCTCGTACTCGGCGACGGCCTGGACCCTGGCGTCTATGGAGGTGACGACACTGGCCCCGGGCTTCGCCTCGTCGTTCTTCGCCTGGCCGATGACCCGGCCGAGGTTGTCGACCTCGTAGCGGGTGACACCGGCCTTGCCGCGCAGTTCCTTGTCGTACGTGCGCTCCAGGCCGGAGCGGCCGACCTGGTCGGAACGCAGGTACGGCGAGTCGGTGTCCTGGGCCTTGGTGATCTCTTCGTCGGTGACGGGCGAGAGATAGCCGAGAACCTGGGCGGTGTTGGCCTTGCCGGGCGCGGGGTAGCGACGTACGGCGGTCGGCTCGGCGGTGACGCCGGGAAAGTCCTCGGCGCGTTCGCGGATCTGGAGGGCCTGCTGGGTGGTGGCCTCGTCGGTGACCGGGATCGGCTGGTACGGCGAGCCGTTCCAGCAGGGCTGCGGGGTCTTCGCGTCGCAGAGCCGGACCTTGTCGAAAACCTCCTTGGGCTTCATGTCGAGGACATCGGCGAGCCGGGTCAGGACGCCCTTGCCGTCGTTCTCCATCTTCATCAGCTCGGTGCGGCTGACGGAGACGACCAGGCGGGTCTCGTTGTCGGCGAGAGGCACGCCGCGCGCGTCGAGGATCGAGCCGCGGGCCGCGGGCTGGACGACCTGCTGGACGTGGTTGTTCTTCGCCTTCTCGCTGTACTCCTGGCCGTTGCGGATCTGGAGGTACCAGAGGCGCCCGCCGAGGGTGAGCAGCAGGGAGAAGACGAGGACCTGAATAACGACGAGGCGGATCTGGACCCGTTGGGTCCGGCCGGTCTCGGGGATATTGCTCACGGGGCGCCCCCGGGGGTGATCGGGCCGGAGGTACGGGGGGTTTCCCCGCTGCGGTGCGGCCTCACAGTCGCTTGACTCCCTTGGTCCGTCCGACGCGTGCCGCCCGGCTGCGGGCGGCCCTGACGCGCAGTCCGCCGCGCTGGTCGGCGATCCGCAGTCCGGTGCCGGATGCCAGCCAGCCCGCGGCGACGTCGCCGCCGGAGGAGGAGTCGGCGAACGGATCGTTCACCGTGCGTCTGGCGATGGCCATGATCAGGGGCACGACGAACGGCGCGAGGAGCAGGTCGTAGACGGCGGCGGTGAACAGCAGGCTGCCGAGGCCCACATGACGGGCCGCCGTGTCCCCGACCAGCGCGCCGACGAGCGCGTACAGCAACGTCGAGCCGATCGCCGCGGCGACAACCGCGGCCATCGGGACGAAGGCCGACTTGAGCTGCCCGTTCTCCGGCTTGACCAGTCCGGCGAGGTAGCCGATGACGCAGAGGACCAGTGCGTAGCGTCCGGCGGCGTGGTCGGCCGGCGGTGCCAGGTCCGCGAGGAGTCCCGCGCCGAAGCCGATGAGGGCGCCGCTGACATGCCCGTACACGAAGGCGAGTCCGAGGACGACCAGGAGCAGCAGGTCGGGCACGGCGCCGGGGAGCTGGAGGCGGGCGAGCACGGAGACCTGGACGACGAGGGCGACCACGACCAGGACGATGGAGAGCAGAGTCCGGTTCAAGCGCATGGGGATCAGCTCTGCCTCTACTCGTCTACCGCGTTGCCGGCATTCGGTGCGGCGCCCGGACTGCCGCTCGGGTTCGGGCTTCCGCTGGGGTCCGGGCTCTCGTGGATGTTCCCGACGACGTTGCCGTCCGCGTCGACGATGTCGCCGTTGGGCGAGATCGTGACGGTGACGGTCGGGGTGGGCTTGGGCTTGGCGGGCTTGGCGGGCGCCTTCGGCAGGACCATGTCGCGGGGGTCCTCGCGCGGGGCCTGGACGACGATGCCGACGATGTCGAGCTTGGTGAACCCGACGTACGGGCGGACATAGACGGTACGGGTCAGCCCGCCGCCGGACGGATCGACACGGACGACCTCGCCGACCGGGACGCCGGGCACGAACGGCTTGTTCTTGCTGGAGCCGAAGGTGACAAGACGGTCGCCCTTCTTCACCCGAGCCTTGCCGTTGAGGAACTGGACGGACAGGGGCTGGGAGCCCTGGCCGGTGGCAAAGCCCAGTTCGTCGGTCTTCTCCATACGGGTGCCGACGGTGAACTTGGGGTCGTTGGCCAGGAGCACCGTGGCGGTGTCCGGGGCGACGGTGGTGACCCGGCCTACGAGACCGTCGCCGTTGATGACGGTCATGTCGCGCTTGATGCCGTCGTTGGAGCCCGCGTCGATCGTGACCGTCCAGGAGAAGCCCTGGGCCGCTCCTATGGCAATGACCTCGGCGGCCTTGATGCCGTACTGTCCGGTGGCCGACTTCTTCAGCATCTTGTCGAGCTCGCGGACCCGGTTGCGGTTCTGGTCGTCGCTGCCGAGCTTCGTCTTGAGCGCGGCGTTCTGCTGTTCCAGTTCAGCGATCCGGTTGTGCCGTGTGCCGGAGTCGCGTACTGCTCCTATGGCGTTGCCCACCGGCTCGACGGCCGCCGCGACGCCGTTCTCGACCGGTCCGAAGACCGTGGCGGCGGCCCGCCTGGCGCCGTCCACCGGCGACTCCTCGCCGCCGCGGATGTCCACCGTGATCAGTGCGAACGCGATGGCGATCAGCAGCACCAGGAGCAGCCGGCTCTCTCGTGTGTCCCTCACGTGCGGCGGCCGTGCCTTCCTCGTCGGAATGTTCGTGCCTGTATATCAACGATCGGCCGTACGGAGTGGCAGTGGTCCGCACAGCAGGCTGATGTGTTGTCCATCTGCGGGCCGGGCGGCGCCGGCTATCTGCGGGGCTGGGCGTCCAGCACCTGCTGGAGCGCCTCGAACTCCTCGACGCACTTGCCGGACCCGAGCGCCACCGAGTCCAGCGGGTCCTCGGCGATGTGGATGGGCATGCCGGTCTCGCGGCGCAGCCGCTCGTCCAGTCCGCGCAGCAGCGCGCCGCCGCCGGTGAGTACGATGCCGCGGTCCATGACGTCGCCGGAGAGCTCCGGCGGGCACTTGTCGAGCGTGGTCTTCACCGCGTCGACGATCGAGTTGACCGGCTCCTCGATGGCCTTGCGGACCTCGGCGGCCGAGACGACCACGGTCTTGGGCAGCCCGGAGACCAGGTCGCGGCCACGGATCTCGGTGTGCTCGTCCTTGTCCATGTCGTACGCCGAACCGATCGTGATCTTGATCTGTTCGGCGGTCCGCTCACCGAGGAGGAGCGAGTACTCCTTCTTGATGTGCTGGATGATCGCGTTGTCCAGTTCGTCGCCGGCAGTCCGGATCGACTGAGCAGTGACGATTCCGCCGAGCGAGATGACCGCGACCTCGGTGGTGCCGCCGCCGATGTCGACCACCATGTTGCCGGTGGCCTCGTGGACCGGCAGCCCTGAGCCGATGGCCGCCGCCATGGGCTCCTCGATGATGTGCACCTGGCGCGCGCCGGCCTGCGTCGACGCCTCGATGACGGCGCGTCGCTCGACTCCGGTGATGCCGGAGGGCACGCAGACGACAACCCGCGGGCGGGCCAGGTAGCGGCGCTTGTGGATCTTCAGGATGAAGTAGCGGAGCATCCGCTCGGTGATCTCGAAGTCGGCGATCACGCCGTCCTTCAGGGGCCGTACGGCAACGATGTTGCCCGGCGTACGCCCGATCATCTTCTTGGCCTCGGAGCCGACCGCCAGGATGCCGCCGGTGTTGGTGTTGATGGCCACGACGGACGGCTCGTTCAGAACGATGCCGCGCCCCCTGACGTACACCAGCGTGTTGGCAGTCCCGAGGTCGATAGCCATGTCACGGCCGATGAACGACATTGAGTTCCCCTTGCTCCCCATGAGGATGCGTCGGGCCTTCCAGGAAAGCGATGATGGCTTGTTCTGGTAGGCGAGATGAGCGCTGCGGGCGTGGAAGATTCCATCGTAGTGCCGTGTGCACGGACACCGCGCGAGGTCCTTCGCCTTGTGGGCGGAACGGGTGGCCGTTCCACTCATGGTGACGTTACGTCGCAGTGATGCGTTCCCGCGATCCGGGACCCTATGCCGAAGGGCGACCGAATTAATTCGGTCGCCCCAGGTCATGAGCGCTGTTCGGCTGATCCGAAGTCAGGAAAGGCCCGGGAAGAAGAGCTTCAGTTCTCGCTCTGCAGACTCCTCGGAGTCCGACGCGTGGATGAGGTTCTCCCGGGTGATCGTGCCGAAGTCACCACGGACGGAGCCGGGCGCGGCTGCGATCGGGTCGGTGGGTCCGGCCAGCGTACGAATACCCTCGATGACCCGCTCGCCCTCGGCGACCAGCGCCACGATCGGACCGGACTGCATGAACTCGACGAGCGGCTCGTAGAACGGACGGCCGACGTGCTCGGCGTAGTGCTGTTCCAGCGTGGCGCGGTCGAGGGTGCGCAGCTCCAGCGCGGTGATCCGCCAGCCGGCCTTGCGCTCGATCCGCCCGACGATCTCGCCGACGAGTCCGCGCCGGACGGCGTCGGGCTTGAGGAGAACGAGAGTGCGCTGGGTCATGGTGTGCGGCTCCTTGCAGGCATGCGGGTGCGGTGAAGCGAGGCTACAGGGGTACGGGGACGGACCTGCGGCCGGGTTTGGCCACGGGGTGCCGGATCAGCCACCGGCCGGGGCCTCGGACGCCTCCTGCGCGGCCGCCCATCGGGCCTTCACCTCGTCGATCTTGCGGCCGTAGTGCACCGAGGCCCACCACAGGGCACCGAAGACCAGGCCGAGGATGAACATCGTCGGGACGACGAAGCCGCTCAGCACCAGGGCGATCTGCAGCGCCCAGCCGAGCTGTATCCCGCCGGGGCGGGTGACCATCCCGCAGAGCAGTACGGACAACAGCATGCCGATGCCGCAGACCGTCCAGACCATGGTGTTCGTCAGGTCGTCGGACTTCATCGCGACGAGTCCGGCGAAGCCGATCACGAAGAACTCGCCGATCAGTGTCGATGCACAGAGCGTACGCACAGGTCAGTGCCTTCCCAGAAGCAGCCGGGCCTCGCCGACCGTGATCACGGAACCGGTCACCAGAACGCCGGCGCCCGCATACTCGTCCTCCTCCTCGGCAAGGGTGATCGCCGCCTCCAGCGCGTCGTCGAGACGCGGTTCGACCTGGACGCGGTCGACGCCGAAAACCTCGACCGCGACGGCGGCCAGTGCGTCGGCGTCCATCGCGCGGCCGCTGGAGTTCTGGGTGACGACGACCTCGGCGAAGATCGGCTCGAAGGCTTCGAGGAGCCCCTTGACGTCCTTGTCGTCGCTGGCGCCGACCACACCGATCAGCCGGGAGAAGCCGAACGCCTCGGAGAGCCCTTCGGCGGTGGCGCGGGCGCCCGCCGGGTTGTGGGCCGCGTCCAGGACAACGGTCGGGCTGCTGCGAACCACTTCGAGACGGCCCGGCGAGACCACCGAGGCGAAGGCCTGGCGGACCGTGTCGATGTCGAGTGCGCCGGGCTGCTCGGCGCCGATCCCGAAGAACGCCTCCACGGCGCAGAGAGCCACCGCCGCGTTGTGCGCCTGGTGGGCGCCGTACAGCGGGAGGAAGATCTCTGTGTACTCGCCACCGAGGCCGCGCAGCGTCAGCAGCTGGCCACCGACGGCGATCTCGCGGGAGACGACACCGAACTCCATGCCCTCGCGGGCGACCGTGGCATCGACCTCGACGGCCTTCTTCAGCATGACCTGCGCGGCATCGACGGGCTGCTGCGCCAGGATGACCGTTGCACCCTGCTTGATGATCCCGGCCTTCTCACCGGCGATCTCGGCGGGCGTGGCACCGAGCCGGTCGGTGTGGTCCAGCGAAATGGGGGTGACGACGGCGACCGAGGAATCGATGACGTTCGTCGCGTCCCAGCTGCCGCCCATGCCGACCTCCACGACGGCGACGTCGACCGGCGCGTCGGCGAACGCCGCGTACGCCATGCCCGTCAGCACCTCGAAGAAGGAGAGCCGGTACGGCTGCTGGGTGTCGACCATCTCCACGTACGGCTTGATGTCCTGGTATGCCTCGATGAACCGCTCGGGGTCCATCGGGGAGCCGTCCAGGCTGATCCGTTCGGTGATCGACTGGACGTGCGGCGAGGTGTAACGGCCGGTGCGCAGGTCGAAGGTGCCGAGCAGCGCCTCGATCATGCGGGCCGTGCTCGTCTTGCCGTTGGTCCCGGTGATGTGGATCGAGGGGTACGCGCGCTGCGGCTCGCCGAGCACATCCATAAGCGCGGCGATGCGCGTGACGGAAGGCTCCAGCTTGGTCTCGCCCCAGCGTCCGGCGAGCTCCTGCTCCACCGCGCGCAGTGCCTTGTCCACCTCGGGGTCGGCGGGGCGGGCGGGGATGTCCTGGCCCTGCGGCGGCGCCGAGCGGGTGCGCAGCGTACGGCTCCCGGCCTCGATCACCGCCAGGTCGGGGTCGCGCTGGGTCGCTTCGTCGACGATCTCGGCGAAGGTCTCGTCGGGATCGGAGGCGTCGTGCCGGTCGGAAGGGCGGGGCTCACTCACGTGGCCAGTCTACGGATGGGCACGGACATCGCGCGCAGCGCCCGGTGTCGCCGGAGTCCTGGCCGTGCGCGGGGATGGGCGAAGCCCTTGTACTCCCGCTGCCGGGAGTACAAGGGCTTCGTCTTCAGCGGGTGGTCAGCCTTGCGGCAGGTTCGCCAGCTGGTTGGTGATCCGCTCGATGTCCGCCTCGGCCTTGGCGAGCCGGCCACGGATCTTGTCGACCACGTTGTCCGGGGCCTTGCCGAGGAACGCCTCGTTGGAGAGCTTGCCGTTGGCCTGGGCCTTCTCCTTCTCGGCGGCGCCCAGGTCCTTCGTCAGACGCTTGCGCTCGGCCTCGACGTCGATCGTGCCGGACAGGTCGAGTGCGACCGTGGCCCCCGCGACCGGCAGCGACGCAGTGGCATGGAAGCCGTCCCCGGCCGGCTGCAGGCGCAGCAGCTGGCGGATGGCCGCCTCGTGCGGGGCGAGCGCCGTGCCGGTCAGGGTGAGCTCGGCCGGGACCTTCTGGCCGGGCTGCAGGCCCTGGTCGGAGCGGAACCGGCGGACCTCGGTGACGACCTGCTGGACGAGCGCGATCTCCTGCTCGGCGGCCTCGTCGCGGAAGCCGGAGTCCTTCGGCCAGTCGGCGATGACGACGGACTCGCGGCCGGTCAGCGTGGTCCAGAGCGTCTCGGTGACGAACGGGACGACGGGGTGCAGCAGCCGCAGCATCACGTCGAGGACCTCGCCGAGGACCCGGCCGGAGACCTTCGCCTGCTCGCCGCCGGCGAAGAACGTGGTCTTGGACAGCTCGACGTACCAGTCGAAGACCTCGTCCCACGCGAAGTGGTAGAGGGCGTCGGAGAGCTTCGCGAACTGAAAGTCGTCGTAGAACGCGTCGACTTCCGCGACCGTCTTGTTCAGCCGCGACAGGATCCACCGGTCGGTCGCCGACAGCCGCTCGACGGGCGGCAGCTCGCCCTCCACGGTCGCGCCGTTCATCAGCGCGAAGCGGGTGGCGTTCCAGATCTTGTTGGCGAAGTTACGGGAGGCCTTGACCCAGTCCTCGCCGATCGGCACGTCCGCGCCCGGGTTGGCACCTGTGGCGAGCGTGAACCTCACGGCGTCCGAGCCGTACGCGTCCATCCAGTCGATCGGGTCCACCGCGTTCGGGTTGGACTTCGACATCTTCTTGCCGAACTCGTCCCGGACCAGACCCGTAAGCGCGACGGTCTTGAAGGGGACCTCACCGTCCATCGCGTACAGACCGAACATCATCATCCGGACGACCCAGAAGAAGATGATGTCGTGCCCGGTGACCAGGACGTCGGTCGAGTAGAACTTCTCGAGGTCCGGGGTCTCCGCCGGCCAGCCGAGCGTCGAGAACGGCCAAAGACCGGACGAGAACCAGGTGTCGAGGACGTCCTCGTCCTGGACCCAGCCCTCGCCGGTGGGCGCCTCGTCGTCGGGGCCGACGCAGACCACTTCGCCGTTCGGCCCATACCAGACGGGAATCCGGTGGCCCCACCACAACTGCCGTGAGATGCACCAGTCGTTGAGGTTGTCGACCCAGTCGAAGTACCGCTTCTCCATGTCCTTCGGGTGGAGCGCGACCCGGTCGTCGCGGACTGCGTCGCCCGCGGCCTTGGCGAGCGTCTCGACCTTGACCCACCACTGGAGGGAGAGGCGGGGCTCGACGGTCGTCTTGCAGCGCGAGCAGTGCCCGACGGAGTGGACATACGGGCGCTTCTCGGCGACGACGCGGCCCTGCTCACCCATGGCGGCGACGATCGCGGAGCGCGCCTCGAAGCGGTCGAGTCCCTGGAAGGGGCCGTGCACGGTGATGACACCGCGCTCGTCCATGATCGTCATGAACTCGAGGTTGTGGCGCTGGCCGATCGCGAAGTCGTTCGGGTCGTGAGCGGGCGTCACCTTGACGGCACCCGTACCGAACTCGGGGTCGACGTGGGTGTCGGCGACGACCGGGATCGTCCGGTCGGTCAGCGGCAGCTTGATCCGCTTGCCGACGAGGTGCGCGTACCGCTCGTCGTCGGGGTGAACGGCGACGGCCGTGTCACCGAGCATGGTCTCGACCCGGGTGGTGGCCACGACGACGGTCTCGTCGCCCTCGCCGTACTTCAGTGAGACGAGCTCGCCGTCGTCGTCCTGGTAGTCGACCTCGATGTCGGAGATCGCGGTCAGACAGCGCGGGCACCAGTTGATGATGCGCTCGGCGCGGTAGATCAGCTCGTCGTCGTAGAGCTTCTTGAAGATCGTCTGGACGGCCTTGGAGAGCCCCTCGTCCATGGTGAAGCGCTCACGCGACCAGTCGAGCCCTGCGCCGAGGCGCTTCAGCTGGCCCAGGATCCGGCCGCCGTACTCGTCCTTCCACTGCCAGACGCGCTCGGTGAATGCCTCGCGGCCGAGGTCCTGCCGCGACTTCCCTTCCTCGGCGAGCTGCTGCTCGACCTTGTTCTGGGTGGCGATGCCCGCGTGATCCATGCCCGGCAGCCACAGCGTCTCGAAGCCCTGCATGCGCTTGCGCCGCGTGAGGGCGTCCATGAGCGTGACCTGGAAGGCGTGGCCCAGGTGGAGCGCACCGGTGACGTTCGGCGGCGGAATGACGATCGTGTACGGGGGCTTGTCACTCTTCGCGTCCGCGGTGAAGTAACCCCGCTCTACCCAGCGCTCATACAGCTTCCCCTCTACCTCGGCCGGTGCGTACTGGGTCGGCAGTTCGGGGTTGCTGGCTGGCGTCTGCTGAGTGTTCTCGGTCACGGGGGACAGTTTAGAGCCGTCACAGTCGTGCACTGAAACCGGTTTGTTCAGTAACGGTGTGACTCCCGGTGGTCCATGGCGGCGGACCTTCCGTCAGGATGTTCGGAACGCATAAGCATTCCGAACAGGGGACACCGCAGATGAGCTACAACCAGCCGGGCCCGTACAACGGGCAGCCGCCCCAGGGCCAGCCCGGACCGTACGGCAGCCAGCCGCCCCAGGCTCCGCCGCAGGGCCAGCCCGGTTACGGGTACCCCCAGCAGCCCCCCCAGGGTGCCCCGCAGCAGCAGCCCCAGCCTGGCTACGGCTACCCACAGGCCCAGCAGCCGGGCCCCTACGGCCAGCAGCCGCCCATGCCCCCGTACGGCGGCCAGATGCCGATACCGCCGGCCCAGCCGAAGAAGAAGACGGGCCTGATCATCGGCGGCGCGGTCGTGGCGCTGGTGGTCATCGCGAGTGGGGCGTACTTCCTGACGTCGGGCGGCGGGGACAACAGTGACGTCGCGGACAGCACGAAGGGCTACAAGCTGACGCCGGCCGCCTCGGTGGACGGGTACAAGAAGCAGTCGGCGGGATCGACCGATTCGAAGCCGATGACCGGCACCGAGAAGAAGAAGGCCGAGGAGATGGGGATCAAGAACCCCCAGCAGACCACGGCCAGCTACCAGTCCGGTTCCGAGGACAACCCGCTCATGGTGAAGGGCCTCGTGTTCTCGGGCGTCTGGGGCGATGTCACCGACCCCGCGAAGGTCATCGACAACTCGTTCGCCAATGCCGAGAAAGAGATGAAGAAGGACAACGAGGACATGGAGTCCTCCCTCGTCGGCAGCCCCAAGAACGTCACTCCGCCCGGGTTCGAGGGCGCGCTGATGAAGTGCCAGGACCTCAAGATGATCAACAAGAAGGGTGATGGCACCACCGAGAACGGCCCGAAGGAGTTCGTGATGCCCGTCTGCGTGTGGGCCGACTACAGCACCGCGGGCGTGGTCACCGGCGTCGACGTGGCACTCTCCATGGCCGGCAAGGGCATGTCCCAGGACGATGTGGCCGCCCTGACCGCCAAGCTCTACAACACGTCCCGCACCAAGGTCTGATCGCGGCAACACCGAAGGGGCGCCAGCCAGTTCATCTGGCCGGGCGCCCCTTCCGTTTGCGTACCGCTAGGCGGACTTCTCGTGCCGGCCGCCGTCGTTGTTCCCGATCGTCCGCGGCTCGCGCGGGACCAGGGTCGGGTTCACGTTGTTGCGGACGACGTCCGCCGTGATGACGACGCGGGCGACGTCCTTGCGGGACGGCACCTCGTACATCACGGACTGGAGGACCTCTTCCATGATGGCCCGCAGGCCACGCGCGCCGGTGCCGCGCAGGATCGCCTGATCGGCGATGGCCTCCAGGGCCGGGCGGTCGAAGTCCAGCTCGACACCGTCGAGTTCGAACAGTCGTTGATACTGCTTCACCAGCGCGTTGCGCGGCTCGACGAGGATCTGCAGCAGCGCCTCACGGTCCAGGTTGTGGACCGAGGTGAGGACGGGCAGCCGGCCGATGAACTCCGGGATCATCCCGAACTTCACCAGGTCCTCCGGCATGACCTCCTGGAACTGGTCGCTTGCCTCGATCTCCCGCTTGGAGCGGATCGTCGCGCCGAAGCCGATGCCCTTGGCACCCGCCCGCGACTCGATGATCCTCTCCAGACCGGAGAAGGCACCGCCCACGATGAACAGCACGTTCGTCGTGTCGATCTGGATGAACTCCTGGTGCGGGTGCTTCCGGCCGCCCTGCGGCGGTACGGAGGCGGTGGTGCCCTCCAGGATCTTCAACAGGGCCTGCTGGACGCCCTCGCCGGAGACATCGCGGGTGATCGACGGGTTCTCGCTCTTGCGGGCGACCTTGTCGATCTCATCGATGTAGATGATCCCGGTCTCGGCCTTCTTGACGTCGTAGTCCGCGGCCTGGATCAGCTTCAGCAGGATGTTCTCGACGTCCTCGCCGACATAGCCGGCCTCGGTCAGCGCCGTCGCGTCGGCGATGGCGAACGGGACGTTGAGCATACGGGCCAGAGTCTGCGCGAGAAGCGTCTTGCCGGAGCCGGTGGGGCCCAGCAGCAGGATGTTGGACTTGGCCAGTTCGATGGCGTCGTCCCTGCCCTGCGCGCCGCCGTTCTCGCCCGCCTGGACCCGCTTGTAGTGGTTGTACACAGCGACCGAGAGGGCCTTCTTCGCGGGCTCCTGCCCGACGACGTAACCCTCGAGGAACTCGTAGATCTCGCGCGGCTTGGGGAGTTCCTCCCACCGCACCTCGGAGGTCTCCGCGAGCTCCTCCTCGATGATCTCGTTGCAGAGATCGATGCACTCGTCGCAGATGTACACACCGGGTCCCGCGATGAGCTTCTTCACCTGCTTCTGGCTCTTTCCGCAGAACGAGCACTTGAGCAGGTCGCCGCCATCACCGATGCGTGCCACGAGGTGCTTCCCCTTCGCCTGGGAGCAGCCTGGTTCAGCGGCTCCTGGTGCCTCTATCCGACGGTACCTTGCCTTGCCCCCTGTTCGGGCCCCCCTTGGCTGGTTCACGCCGTCGATGCGGTGTGAACCAGCCGTGCCAAGGGGTGAAGGCCGACGTCAGGCGGCCGCTCCGGCCGCCTGCTTGCGGGTCGACACGATCTGGTCGACGAGACCGTAGGCGAGGGCGTCCTCGGCGGTCAGGATCTTGTCGCGCTCGATGTCGTCGCGGATCTTCTCCAGCGGCGTGGTGGAGTGCTTGGCCAGCATCTCCTCCAGCTGGGTGCGCATCCGCAGGATCTCGTTGGCCGCGATCTCCAGGTCGGAGAGCTGCTCACGGCCGGTCTGCGAGGACGGCTGGTGGATCAGTACACGGGCGTTGGGCAGCGCCATCCGCTTGCCGGGCGTACCCGCGGCGAGCAGCACGGCCGCGGCGGAGGCCGCCTGGCCCATGCAGACCGTCTGGATGTCCGGCTTCACGAACTGCATCGTGTCGTAGATCGCGGTGAGCGCGGTGAACGAGCCGCCGGGGCTGTTGATGTAGATCGAGATGTCCCGGTCCGGGTCCATCGACTCCAGGCACAGCAGCTGCGCCATGACGTCGTTGGCCGAGGCGTCGTCGATCTGCACGCCGAGGAAGATCACGCGCTCCTCGAAAAGCTTCGCGTACGGGTCGTACTCACGCACGCCCTGCGAGGTGCGCTCCACGAAGCGCGGCACGATGTAGCGGTTGTCCACCTGCGGGCCGGTGTAGAGGCCGCTCGCGGAGGCGCCGGGGAAGTTGTTCATGTGAGTGTTCACCATCCTGGTGGCGTTCTGTGGCTGTGTGTCTCGGCGTACGAGAGGTGCGCGGGGCGGTGGAGCCGGATCCGGTGGATACCGGATCAGGCGCCGGTGCCGCCGCCGCCCGGAACGCCCGATGCGATCGTGATGATCTCGTCGATGAGGCCGTACTCCTTGGCCTCCTCCGCGGTGTACCAGCGGTCGCGGTCGCCGTCGCGGATGATCGTCTCGACCGTCTGGCCGGAGTGGCGGGCGGTGATCTCCGCCATCCGCTGCTTGGTGCGCAGCAGGTACTGGGCCTGGATCTTGATGTCCGAAGCCGTACCGCCGATGCCGGCCGAACCCTGGTGCATGAGAATGTCGGTGTTCGGGAGCGCGAAGCGCTTGCCCGCGGTGCCGCCGGTGAGCAGGAACTGGCCCATCGAGGCCGCCATGCCCATACCAATGGTGACCACGTCGTTCGGGATGTACTGCATGGTGTCGTAGACCGCCATGCCGGCCGTCACCGAACCGCCGGGGCTGTTGATGTAGAGGTAGATGTCCTTGTCCGGCTCTGCGGCAAGGAGAAGCAGCTGCGCCGTGATCTTGTTGGCGATCTCATCGTCGACCTGCTGACCGAGGAAGATGATGCGCTCGCCGAGCAGTCGGCTGTAGACCTGGTCACCGAGGCCTCCACCGAGGGACGGCTCTCCGGCGGCGTAGGGCATCAGATTCGTCACGTATCCACCTGCTCGTCTCTGACGGCTCCGGCCGTCTCAGCGTCTTCGTACCGGGTGGGCGGGGACTCCCCTGCCCTTCCTATTCATGGACCCTAACGCGCAGGTAGGACAACGCCATCCCGCTTCCGCAACTGTTCGCTGGGAGCGCAAGCTCCGCAGTCCGCACAAGGGTTGTGGGGCACCGTACGCCATGTGCCGGCCGGTCTGACGACCTGGGGGGCGATTGGGAGTGGATCAGGGAGCGTCGTCGTGCGGCTTCGATTGCAAGGCGGAGGAGAGAGTCGGATGGGGTCTCCCCTGGTCGAGCGAAGCCGAGAGCTCGGGGAAGGCGCATCGATGACCGACGACAACGCGGCAAGCGGATTCGCAGGGCGGCGCGAGCCCGCTCCCTATCGGCCCCCAGGTCGTAAGACGACGGGCTCCGAACGCGCAGCGTCCGGAGCCCGTCGTGCGGGTTCAGCGCGAGGCTCAGGCCTCGTTCTTCTCCTCGGTGACCTCGGCAACGGCCTCGGCGGCACCATCGACGGCCTCGACGGTCTCGATGGCCTCCTCGTCGTCCTCCAGGTCGATGACCTCACCGTTGGTGTCGACGACCTTGGCGGCCTCGACGACCACGGCCAGCGCCTTGCCGCGGGCGACCTCGCCGACGAGCATCGGCACCTGGCCACCCTCGACGACGGCCTGGGCGAACTGGTCGGGGCTCATGCCGGAGGAAGCAGCGCGCCGCATGAGGTGCTCGGTGAGCTCCTCCTGGTTGACGTTCAGCTTCTCCTTGTTGACGATCTCGTCCAGGATGAACTGGGTCTTGATGCCCTTGATCGCCTGCTCGGAGGTCTCGGCCTCGAACTCCTCGACCGTCTTGCCCTGGATCTCCAGGTACTTGTCGAGGGTCAGACCCATCTGACCGAGCTGGTGGTGCTCCAGGTTGTGCTTGCGGGTCTGGACCTCGTCCGCGAGCAGCTTCTCCGGGATCGGGACCTCGGCCAGCTTCAGCAGCTCGTCGAGGACGCGCTCCTGGGCCTGGGTGGCCTGGTCGTACTGCTTGGTGTTCTCGAGGCGCTTGCGGCTGTCCGTCTTCAGCTCGTCGAGGGTGTCGAACTCGCTCGCCATCTGGGCGAACTCGTCGTCCAGCTCGGGGAGCTCACGGGCGGCGACGGCGGTGACCTTGACGGTGACCTCGGCCTCCTTGCCCTCGGCCGAGCCGCCCTTCAGCTCGGAGGTGAAGGTGGCCTCGCCACCCGCCTCCAGGCCGGTGACGGCGGCGTCGATGCCGTCGAGGAGCTCGCCGGAGCCGATGGTGTACGAGACACCCTCGGCCACGCCGTCCTCCAGGACCTCGCCGTCGACCTTGGCCTGCAGGTCGATCGTCACGACGTCGCCCTCGGCGGCGGCGCGCTCGACCGGGTTGGTGGAGGCGAAACGCTCGCGGAGCTGCTCCACGGCCTTCTCGACGTCCTCGTCGCTGACCTCGAGGGCGTCGACGGTGACCTCGATGCCGGAGTAGTCCGGAATCTCGATCTCGGGGCGTACGTCAACCTCGGCGGTGAAGGCCAGCAGCTCGCCGTCCTTCAGCTCGGTGATGTCGACCTCGGGCTGGCCGAGGACGTTGAGCTCCCCCTCGTTGACAGCCTCGGTGTAGAACTTCGGGAGGGCGTCGTTGACGGCCTCCTCCAGCACCGCACCACGGCCGAATCGCTGGTCGATGACCCGGGCAGGGATCTTGCCCTTGCGGAAGCCCTTCACCGTGACCTGCTGGTTGATCTTCTTGTACGCCGCGTCGAGGCTGTCCTTGAGCTCCTCGAAGGGCACCTCGACAGTGAGCCGAACCCGGGTCGGGTTCAGGGTCTCCACGGCGCTCTTCACGGTTCGGTCTCCTTGTGGCTGACTTCTTGGGGTTCTGCTCCGCCGCACGGGAGGCGGCTTCGCGGACCGAGCCCGGTACATCAGACACACGGGCACGCAATTTGCATAGTAACGGCAAGGAGACGGACTCCCACAATGCGCTCTTGCCGTGGGTCTGCGATCTTGCCGATGGTCGGGGTGGCCGGATTCGAACCGACGACCTTCCGCTCCCAAAGCGGACGCGCTACCAAGCTGCGCCACACCCCGTCGGTGCGACACGTAGGGTACATGCAGACGGGCGGCGCATCTGCCGCTTTTCGCGCGCGGCACCGAACGCGACACCGGGTGACCGCAATCGGGTGTGCGGACAGCGCCTGCGACCCGCTACGATGCTTCTCGTTGCCGCCGGTCCCCGGACCTTCGGTGCGGTGCTTGCGGGCGTAGCTCAATGGTAGAGCCCTAGTCTTCCAAACTAGCTACGCGGGTTCGATTCCCGTCGCCCGCTCCACGCTTGGGCCCGGTCCGACGAATTCCTCGTCGGACCGGGCCTTTTGCGTTCTGTTCGCGTTCCGCCGAGCCCCCTGCCGGGGCGTCGGCGTCGGCGCAGCCGGCTCAGAAGCTGATCTGGTTGATGGTCTCCGCTATCGAGTTCATGATCCTTTGTATCGACGGCGCCATGCCGGTCGATGCCAGGAAGAAGCCGAAGAGCACCGCGACGACCGCGGGTCCGGCCTTGAGGGATCCATTCCTGATCAGGACCACCAGGATGATCGCCAACATCAGCACCACAGACAGTGAAATGGCCACGACTGCTCACACCCTTGGTCGGTCCGCCTTGCCGGCCCGGAGGCGTGCGGCCGTGCACTCCCCCGATCCGTCCATCGTGCCACCAACTTCCCTGTGGTCGCCGCCAAGTGACGGAGCTAACGGACGGGATCGCGCCATCCTTGCGCCCCGCGTGCGCCCGGGGGCGCACGGCCGCACGAGGGGTGGCGCAGGCCCCGCCAAGGCTTCACCCATCCATGAGTGAACTGTGGATCAAATAATCACAACACCTTGCGACTGTGACGGTTCCCATACCCGCACACTTCATTCACATACAATTCCAAGACTTGAGTGCGGCACAATTCACCTCGCCCCAGCCGCCTGGCAATATGCCCTGTTCGAGGGGGGCAAAGCCGGGCATAGTGGGCGGTTTTGGCGGTTTCGCTTTTGATTGAACGCGGACATGCAATATCAGTGGGTAGATTTACGAATTGCAATCGAGGCATCTAAAGTGCTTTAGATGTTCCACGCTCCGAACGTATTTCAGAGGGCCCCGCTCCCATCAGCGACCCGGGAGTCGGAGCCCGGACGCCAAGAGACGAAGACTGCCGCTCCGGCGCCCCCCGCACCGGTGGGGAACAAGCCTCCGGCGGCTGCGCCGGCGAAGAAGCGCGATGCCTACTTCGACAACGTCAAGTATCTGGCCATCGTGCTCGTCGCGGTGGCTCACTCGTGGGAGCCGGTGATGGACGGCAGCCGGACCGTCCGTGCGCTGTACATGGTGGCGTACACCTTTCACATGCCGGCGTTCATCATCGTCTCCGGCTACTTCTCCCGCTCGTTCGACATGTCCGCCGCCAAGGTAAAACGCCTGGTCACCGGCGTCGTCGTGCCTTATGTGGTGTTCGAGACGGCGTATTCACTGTTCAAGCGGTACGCGGACGACTCGCCTGATCATCCGATCACCCTGATCGACCCCTGGTATCTCACCTGGTTCCTGGCCGCGCTGTTCATCTGGCGGCTCACCACACCGCTCTGGCAGGCGCTGCGCCATCCACTGCCCGTGGCGCTCGTCATTGCCATGCTCGCCTCTTTCTCCCCGACGATCGGCAACGATCTCGATCTCCAGCGCGTTCTGCAGTTCCTGCCGTTCTTCGTACTGGGACTCCAGCTGAAGCCCGAGCACTTCCAGCTGGTGCGCCGGCGCGAGGTGCGGATGCTCGCGCTCCCTCTGTTCGCCGGGGCCCTGGCGTTCGCGTACTGGGCGGCGCCGCGGATGCAGTTGGGCTGGTTCTACCGCAACAGCAGCGCGCAGGAGATGGGCGCCCCGTGGTGGTCCGGTGCCGTGATGACACTGGTCATGTTCGGCTGCGCGGTGCTGCTCACCATCGGGTTCCTGTCCTGGGTGCCGCGCCGCCACATGTGGTTCACCGCGCTCGGCGCCGGAACGATCTGCGGCTATCTGCTGCACGGATTCCTGGTCAAGGGCGTGGAATATGCCGGGGTGTTCGACACCTATGAGTGGCTCTCCTCGCCCGGCGGCCGGGTCGTCGTCTCGCTGGTCGCGGCCGGTGCGGTGACGCTGCTGTGTACGCCGCCGGTACGGCGGGTGCTGCGCCCGGTGACCGAACCGGAGATGAACTGGGCGTTCCGGCAAGGGGCGGGCAAGAGCTGATCCGGGTCGATCAGGCCCTGTCCGAGTGGATCAGCCCTTCGCCGTGTTGGCTTGAATTGATTGCTCGATGGGCGAATCACCCGAGGTGAGCCCGAGCAGCCCCCGTACCTGCGCATACTTCTCGGCCAGCCGGGTACGGGTCGCCGGTTCCAGCAGGGCGAGGCGGGCCGGGTCGGCGTTGTGTGCCAGATCGGACTCCTTGATCAACAGGGCGCCCGGGGTGTCGAGGATGCGCCGGGTGTACGAACGGAGGTCCTCGCCGTCACGCTTGGTGACGGCGAGGACCATGTCCTTGACATGCTGCGACAGCGCGGCGTCGGCCAGCCATTCCTCGGACAGTGCGTCGTCCTCGACTGCGTCGTGGAGCCAGGCCGCGGCGATCTGTTCGTCGCTGCCGCCCCTGATCCGTACGCCCTCCGCGACAGCGGCGAGGTGTTCGGTGTACGGACGTCCCGCCTTGTCCCGCTGCTCCGCGTGGGCCTCGCGGGCGATCGCCTCGACTTCGGCCGGGGTCAGTTGTGCGTGTGGCGTGGGCATGGCCCGACTCTACGGACGGGGCGCCGTTCTGCGCAGGGCCGCGCGGGCCGGGATCATGGTGGCGGCGAGGCCGAGCCCCACGGTCGCGGCGACGAACGATCCGTACAACATCGGCGGGAGTAAACCCCAGCGCCGCGGGCATGGCGGCGGCCGCGGGGCTGGACGAACGGCTCGACGCCCACGTTCCGGTGAAGGGCCAATCCCCGTTGACGCACGCCCGTTTTGCACTATTTGTGCACGGCTCAGGATTTGCGCGACAACAACAGCAGCGCCCGGTCGTCGTTGACGTCCTTGGCGCATGCCTCGATCAGATGCCAGGCCGCGCCCTCGAAGCCGGTGGGGACATAGCGGTCGGCCTCACCGGTCAGCCGGTCGATGCCCTCCGCGATATCGCGGTCGGACGCCTCCACCAGGCCGTCCGTGAACAGCATCAGTACGTCGCCGGGTGCCAGCGAGCCCTTCACGGCGTCGAACTGCGCCCCGTCGTACACCCCGAGCAGCGGACCCTCCGCGGCCTTCTCCTCCCACTGGCCGCTGCCCGAATGCAGCTGCAGGGCCGGCGGGTGACCCGCCGAGAAGAGTTCGTAGTCGCCCGATTCGAGGTCCAGGACCAGATGGATCGAGGTGGCGAAACCCTCGTCCCAGTCCTGGCGCAGCAGATAGCCGTTGGCCGCCGTCAGGAAGGCGTGCGGTGGCAGCGAGCCGAGGAGGCCGCCGAAGGCTCCGGACAGCAGCAGGGCGCGGGAGCCCGCGTCCATGCCCTTGCCGGAGACGTCGGTGAGTACGGCCTCCAGCGTCCGCCCGCCATTGGTACGGGCGGCGACGACGAAGTCACCGGAGAAGGACTGTCCACCCGCCGGGCGCAGCGACATCTCGCGGTGCCAGCCCTGCGGCAGCCGGGGCAGTGCGCTCTGCACCCTGATGCGTTCGCGCAGGTCGAAGAGCATGGTGCCGCCGCGTCGCCACGGCACACCGACCCTGGCCCGGAACTGGGCGAGGACCAGGCCGAAGAAGCCGCAGGCCGCGACCACCAGGACGATGCCGGGTGTCACCCGGGCCGGACCGTCCTCGTACGGGCCCAGTTCGAGCGACTCCACGATCAGGGCGGTGGCGGCGGTCGCGTACAGACCCAGCAGGCTCGCGGGCCGCAGCAGCAGACCACCCGCGACGATCGGCAGAACAAGCGCGGCCGGCGAGCACCACACCGGGTTCAGCAGTGTGGCGCAGGTAATGGCCGGAATGGTCAGCAGCAGACCGACCAGCGCGATCCAGTCCGATCCGTCTCCGCGGAAGTAGTCGACGCCGGACTTGCGCAGCGCGATGCGTGCCCGGTGCGCCGATTTCCGCAATCGGGCCGGGTACGAGTCTGCTCCTGCGCGACGGGCCATTGCGGGGACTTTATCTACCCGACCGCCTCCGGTGCAGGGGGACCCCGTGACAATCTGTTCGAAATTGGGTCGACCGGCCGACGCGCCCCTGATAAGCATGGCCCATGAGTACTGAGCTGCGCGTGCTGCGACCGTCCGAATGGAACGACTGGTTCGAGTGTCTCGAGCTCGCATTCGGCGGAGTCGCAGAGCCCCCCGAGCAGCGCGAGCTGGACGAGGCGCTGACCGAGCACGAGCGGTCGATCGGAATCTGGGACGGCACCGATGTCGTCGCCACCGCCGGGGCGTTCAGCTTCAATGTCGCCGTGCCGGGCGGGGCGCTGGTGCCTGCCGCCGGGGTCACGATGGTGAGTGTCGCGTCCACCCACCGCAGGCGCGGGCTGCTGACCTCGATGATGCGTCGGCAGCTCGACGACGTCCGGGCGCTGGGTGAACCGATCGCCGTGCTGACCGCGTCGGAACCGGTGATCTACGGCCGGTTCGGATACGGCGCGGCCTCGCGGCAGATGTCCCTGACGATCGACACGGACCGGGTGCGGCTGACGGTGCCGAAGGGCACGGACGAGGTGCGCCTGCGCCACGCGAAGCCGGACGAGGCGATGGCCGCGTGCGAGGGCGTGTACGAGCAGCTGGTGGCAGGACGTCCCGGCACACCGGCCCACGGGCCCGGCTGGGAGCGGAAGCCCATGGTCGACCCGGTGAGTTCCCGGCAGGGCGGTTCGGCGCAGCAGTGCGTGCTGGCGGAGCGGGACGGGGAGATCGTCGGCTATGTGACCTATCACATCAAACCGGACTGGGAGCCGGCCGGCCCCAAGGGCAGGGTCACGGTGAACGATCTCGCCGCGCTGGACCCGGCGGCGTACGCGGCGTTGTGGCGGTTCGTCTTCGAGATCGACCTGACGTCGACGATCGAGGCGCGGAACCGGCCGGTCGACGATGCGGTGCTGCATCTGGTGTCGGACGTGCGGCGGTGCAACATCCGGATCCGGGACTCGCTCCATGTGCGGCTGGTGGAGCTGGGGGCGGCGCTGGAGGCGCGGGCGTACCGGGCGCCGGTGGACGTGGTGTTCGAGGTCGAGGACGCGTTCTGCCCCTGGAACGCGGGGCGTTGGCGGCTCACGGGAGACGCGAAGGGGGTGGCGTCGTGCCGGCGGACCGACGATGCGGCCGATCTCGCGCTTTCGGTACGGGAGTTGGGCTCGGTGTATCTGGGCGGCGAGTCCCTGAGCGCGTTGGCCCTGGCCGGGCGGGTACGGGAACTGCGTCCGGGCGCGCTGGCAGAGGCGTCGCTGGCGTTCTCGTCGGACGCGGCGCCGTGGCTGCCCAGGGGGTTCTAGGTGCCGCGACCGGCAAGGTTTGCCCGTAAAGGAGCGGCGGCCGGTGCGTGTGATCGCAAGGCGGCCGGAAGCCCTGGTAGCGGCGCTACCTGGGCCTTTCCAGGGGCCATTGGTCCCGGGAACTGTTCGGTCTAAGCGCGCTGGCAGCCCGGGCACCAGAAGAGGTTGCGGGCGGCGAGATCGGCGGTGCGGATCTCGCCGCCACAGATGTGGCAGGCCTGCCGGGCCCTGCGGTACACGTACACCTCGCCGCCGTGGTCGTCGACGCGCGGCGGACGCCCCATCGCCTCCGGCATGTGCTCGGGGCGGACCGTGTCGATCCGGTTGTTCCGCACGCCCTCGTGCATCAGCGCCACCAGGTCGGCCCAGATCGCGTCCCATTCCGCACGCGTGAGGTCCTTGCCCTGACGGTACGGGTCGATCCCGTGCCGGAACAGCACCTCCGCGCGGTAGACGTTTCCGACCCCCGCGATGACCTTCTGGTCCATCAGCAGGGCCGCGACGGTGACGCGGCTGCGGGAGATCCGCCGCCAGGCCCGCTCGCCGTCCTCGTCGGTGCGCAGCGGGTCCGGGCCTAGGCGGTCGTGTATCGCGCGCTTCTCGGGGCCGGTGATCAGCGCGCACATGGTGGGGCCGCGCAGATCCGCGTGGTGGTCGTCGTTCACCAGGCGCAGCCGGACCGTTTCGGTGGGCGGCGGAGCCGGGGTCGTACCGAAGCCGAGCTTGCCGAAGAGGCCCAGGTGGATATGGACCCAGCCGGCGTCCTCGAAACCGAGGAAGAGGTGCTTGCCATGGGCGTCGACACCGGTGAACGTGCGGCCGTCGAGCAGCGCGGCACTGTCGGAGAACTTGCCCTGCGGGCTGCTCACCCGCACCGGCCGCCCGGCGAACCTGTCCCGGTGATCCGCCGCGAGGCGGTGGATCGTGTGTCCCTCGGGCACGACGGCGACTCTCCTCGGTGACGTGGGAACGTGATGACGCGGAAACGAAGTGGCACGGGGAAATGACTGTGCCGCCGGGAGCACCGGCGGCACAGGGGTGGGGGCCGGTCAGCCCTGCTGCGGGTGGTGGGCCGGGATCGGGGGGAGCTCACCGGTCGTCTCGTACGCCGTCAGCATCTCGATACGACGAGTGTGACGTTCCTCACCCGAGTACGGGGTGGCGAGGAAGATCTCGACGAACTTGGTGGACTCGTCCACCGAGTGCATCCGGCCACCGATGGCGACCACATTGGCGTTGTTGTGCTCGCGGCCAAGTGCGGCGGTCTGCTCGCTCCAGGCCAGTGCGGCGCGCACGCCCTTGACCTTGTTGGCGGCGATCTGCTCGCCATTGCCGGAGCCGCCGATCACGATGCCGAGACTGCCCGGGTCCGCGGCCGTCCTCTCGGCGGCACGCAGGCAGAACGGCGGGTAGTCGTCCTGGGCGTCGTAGATGTGGGGGCCACAGTCGACGGCCTCGTGGCCCTGGGCCGTGAGCCACTCGACGAGGTGGTTCTTGAGTTCATAGCCGGCATGGTCCGAGCCGAGGTACACGCGCATGTTCCGAGTGTGGCACGAGTGTGGCCGGTCAGCGGCAATCGGGGTCGGGCCCTGTGTGTGCAACGCCACTCGGGCAACCATCCGGCCAAAGAATTCGGAATGAGGGCTTCCGCTTATGTGGTTCGACGAGTTTCAATGCATCGCTGGCTGTTGCACCCCGCTGCGGCGGTCGGGCACTCAGCGAGCGCTCCGAGAACGTAAGGATTCGATCCATGACATCGCAGACGACTCTGACCGGGCCGGGCCACCAGCCCGGCAAGCCGGACCGGTCGAACGGACCGGACGCGCCGGGCTCCTCCGACGGTCTCCAGGCCGGTCTCAAGAACCGCCATCTCTCGATGATCGCCATCGGCGGCGTCATCGGAGCGGGCCTGTTCGTGGGCTCCGGCGCCGGTATAGCTGCCGCGGGACCGGCGATCCTCGTGTCCTACGCCCTGGTCGGCATGATGGTCGTCTTCGTGATGCGGATGCTCGGCGAGATGGCCGCGGCCCGTCCCAATTCGGGCTCCTTCTCCGCCTACGCCGACCAGGCGCTGGGCCGCTGGGCCGGCTTCTCGATCGGCTGGCTGTACTGGTTCTTCTGGGTCGTGGTGCTCGCCGTCGAAGCCACGGCGGGTGCCGAGATCCTGGAGGGCTGGGTGCCGAGCGTCCCGCAGTGGGCGTGGGCGCTGATCGTGATGGTCGTACTGACCGCGACGAACCTGGTCTCGGTCGGTTCGTACGGCGAGTTCGAGTTCTGGTTCGCCGGGATCAAGGTCGTGGCGATCGGCGCGTTCATCGTCGTCGGACTGCTCGCCGTCTTCGGGTTGCTGCCCGGCTCGGACAACCCCGGCTCGGGGCTCGCGCATCTCACCGACGCCGGCGGGTTCTTCCCCAACGGGGTGGGGGCCGTCCTCACCGGTGTGCTGATGGTCGTCTTCTCCTTCATGGGCAGCGAGATCGTCACGCTGGCCGCCGGCGAGTCCGACAACCCGCAGCGCGCCGTCCAGAAGGCCACCAACAGTGTGATCTGGCGGATCGCCGTCTTCTACCTGGGCTCGATCTTCGTCGTGCTCACCCTGCTGCCGTGGAACGACGAGTCGATCGTGAAGGACGGCAGCTATGTCGCCGCCCTCAATTCCATCGGCATTCCGCACGCCGGTGAGGTGATGAACGTCATCGTCCTGACCGCCGTGCTGTCCTGCCTCAACTCCGGCCTCTACACCGCCTCCCGGATGGCCTTCTCCCTCGGCCGCCGCGGTGACGCGCCGAAGTCGTTCGCCCGGGTGAACAAGCGGGGCGTGCCGCAGGCGGCCATCCTGTCCTCCGTCGTCTTCGGCTTCATCGCCGTGTTCTTCAACTACAAGTGGCCCGACACCGTCTTCCAGTTCCTGCTGAACTCCTCCGGTGCGGTCGCCCTCTTCGTCTGGCTGGTCATCTGCTTCACCCAGCTGCGAATGCGGGGCATGATCCTGCGCGAGCAGCCGGAGAAGCTGGTCGTACGGATGTGGCTCTTCCCGTACCTCACCTGGGCGACCATCGCGATGATCTCGTTCGTCCTCGTCTACATGCTCACCGACGACAGCGGACGCGAGCAGGTGCTGCTCTCGCTGCTGGTCGCGGCCGTGGTGGTGGGGATCTCGCTGGTACGTGAGTTCCGCAACCGCAAGGACCGCACCGCTGTGGGAACGCCCGGCAACAGCTGACGGCCGATGTCAGGGGGCGAGCCCCGGGACGATACGCGGACACGGAAGAGGCTCGCCGGTCTGGTGTCGCGTCACGCGACCCGGCGAGCCTCTTCGGAAGGAGCTACGGCATCAGCCGCGACGGCCGAGGAGCTTCCAGGCCGTGGGCAGCACGCCCATCGCCAGCGCCGCCTTCAGCGCGTCGCCGAGGAGGAACGGCACCAGGCCGGCCGCGATCGCGGCGCTCGCCGACATACCGGTGGACAGCGCCAGGTACGGGACACCGACCGCGTAGATGATCGCGGAGCCGAGCACCATCGTGCCCGCGGTGCGCAGCGCGGAGCGGTCGCCGCCGCGGCGGGCGAGGCCGCCGACCACGGTGGCGGCAAGCAGCATGCCGAGGACGTAGCCGAACGAGGCGCCGCCCGCGCCGGCGCTGCCGCCCGCGAACCACGGCATGCCGGCCATGCCGACGAGCGCGTACACGGCCAGGGAGAGGAAGCCGCGGCGGGCACCGAGCGTCGTGCCGACGAGGAGCGCGGCGAACGTCTGGCCGGTGACCGGGACCGGGGAGCCGGGGACCGGGACGGCGATCTGGGCAGCGATTCCGGTGAGCGCGGCGCCACCGAGGACCAGGGCCGTGTCGACGGCGTAACGGTGCCTGGCGGCGGGCAGCAGGTCGGCGAGGACCGCTCCGGTACGGGCAGGGGCGGCGGCAGCAGTGCTCATCGGGACTCCGCGGGGGTGAGGGCAGGTGGGGGACAGACTGAGGCTGACGTTAGCCCAAGAGTTAACGCTCGATCACCATCAGTGGCCCACAAAGGGGCGGCTGAGGCATTGGTGAGGTTCACACAAAGGAGCCGACCCAATCATGTGACGGCGTGATGCTCATCACTGGGGTGGGGGCGGATCGGCTCAAATTCTGCCGGGAGAGGCCACCTGGAGAGACTGTAGGTTCTCACCAAAACCGTCCAGGAACCTGAGCCCGGCCGACGATCGCACCGGCCGTGACCCGTGTCCGGCTGCGCACCTTGTGTGAGCATTGTGCCCGTATAGCGGACAGCGGTTCCCTGCGAACGGGGTGCGTGTTCAGACTGTGCGCACGTCCCCCGCGTCTCACCTACCGAACAGAGCTTGTCCATGTCTCGGAATTCCGCGTCTCCCCCCACCAGCTCCCCGGTCGCCGTCTCCGATACCGAGGCCGATTCGGCCCTCACCCACGGGCTCAAGCAGCGCCACCTTTCGATGATCGCCCTCGGCGGCGTCATCGGCGCCGGGCTCTTCGTCGGCTCCGGCGCGGGTATCGCCGCCGCGGGCCCGTCGATCATCATCGCGTACGCCGTCTCCGGACTGCTGGTCATGCTCGTGATGCGGATGCTCGGCGAGATGTCGGCCGCGAACCCGGCCTCCGGTTCCTTCTCCGTCCATGCGGAGCGGGCGATCGGGCCATGGGCGGGGTTCACCGTGGGCTGGGCGTTCTGGGTGCTGCTCAGTGTCGCCGTCGGCCTGGAGGGCATCGGCGCCGCGAAGATCGTCACCGGCTGGCTGCCCGGTACGCCGGAGTGGGCCTGGGTCGCGCTGTTCATGGTGGTCTTCCTGGGCACGAACCTGGCCTCGGTGAAGAAGTTCGGCGAGTTCGAGTTCTGGTTCGCCACGCTCAAGGTCGTGGCGATCACACTCTTCCTGGTGCTGGGGCTGCTGGCGATCCTCGGTGTGCTGCCCGGTACGGACGCCCCCGGCACCGCCAACCTCCGCGGCGAAGGCGGCTTCATGCCGAACGGCGCTGAGGGCCTGGTGATCGGGCTGCTCGCCTCCGTCTTCGCGTACGGCGGTCTGGAGACCGTCACCATCGCCGCGGCCGAGTCCGAGAACCCGGTGCAGGGTGTCGCGAAGGCCGTGCGGACGGCGATGTGGCGGATCGCGCTCTTCTACATCGGCTCGATGGCGGTCGTCGTCACGCTGGTCCCGTGGGACGACCCGAGGGTCGTGGAGGTCGGCCCGTTCTACGCGGCCCTGGACCACCTCGGCATCAACGGCGCCGCGCAGATCATGAACGTGGTCGTCCTGGTCGCCCTGCTCTCCGCGATGAACGCCAACATCTACGGCGCCTCACGCATGGCCTGTTCGCTGGTCGCCCGCGACCAGGGCCCGAAACGGCTCGGCAGGATCTCCTCGGGCGTCCCGCGCACGGCCGTCCTGGTCTCGTCCGTGTTCGGCTTCCTGTGCGTGCTGCTCAGCTACTGGCGTCCCGACGACGTCTTCATGTGGCTGCTCAACATGACCGGCGCGGTGATCCTCGTCGTCTGGGTCTTCATCGCCCTCTCCCAGCTGATCCTGCGCGGCCGGCTGGAGCGCGAGGCTCCGGAGAAACTCGTCGTACGGATGTGGCTCTTCCCGGTCCTGACCGTGGTGGCGCTCCTGGCGATGGCCGGCATCTTCTTCCTGATGCTCCAACAGCCCGACACGCGGAACCAGTTGGTGGCGACCGGCGCCCTGACCGTCGTACTGGCGGCCATCGGTGTCGTACGGCAGCGGCGGTCCGTGGCCGTCAAGGGCTGACATCCGGTGCGCACGGCACATTGAGGGAGAACAGCGCACCGCCCTGCTCCCCGATCCGCACCTCGCTCACCGCCCCGTTCCGCAGCTGCGGGAAGACCCGGCGGTAGGCGCCCAGCGGAATCGACAGCAGTTCGCAGAGCACGAGCCGCAGCAGGGTGTTGTGCACGACGACGAGGACCCGCTGCCCCGGATGCCCGTCCGCGATCCGGCGCAGCGCCACCGTCCCCCGGGCCGCCGCCGACCGGGGGGCCTCGACCCCGGGAAACGGGTGGACCACCGGGTCGGCGCGGTACTCCCGGGCCCGCTCCGGGTGTTCGGCCGCGAACTGGGCCAGGGTGCGCCCCTCCACCTCACCGAAATCGCATTCGCGCAGGTCGTATGCGCGCCGGGGGGCGAGATCGAGGGCCCAACACGCGGGCTCTGCCGTCTCGATCGCGCACGTGAGCGTCGACGTCCAGATCGCGTCGACCGGATGCCGGGCCGCCCAGGTACGTGCCGCAGCCACACCATCCGGCCCGCCGCCTCCTGCAGCGTAGTCGTGGCCGCGCCCCGTACGCGGCGAGCACGGCCATGCCGAGCGCGGGTTCGCTGTACTGCGGGATGTGCACGGGCCGGCCCAGGATGCACGTCACCGTCCTCACCGACGGGTCGATCACCTTCACCGGGCCCACCCGGGACTTCCTCGCCCACGCCCCCGCCGGCACGCCCGAGGCACGCCGCGCCGAAGTCTCCTACACCACCGTGGCCGACCACTCCGCCGCTCTCGGCTGACGCGCACTCAACACGAACCGCGCCAAGGAAGCAACGCTGCCGGAGAGGGCACCGACCCTCACATGCATAGTCAGGTGCATGACATGTGCGCAACTTCATCGCGGGCCGGGCCTTCAAGACGTAGGTCGAAGGGCTGATCACCTTCCAGCTTTGCTGCTGTTAGCCTGCTCTTGCACATAGGTTGCAATAACAATGAGACAGCAGCTGGAGGGTTCGACCACATGGCCACGTACACGCTCCCGGAACTCCCGTACGACTACGCGGCGCTCGAACCGGTCATCAATCCGCAGATCATCGAGCTCCACCACGACAAGCACCACGCCGCCTATGTGAAGGGCGCGAACGACACCCTGGAGCAGCTGGAGGAGGCACGCGACAAGGGTGCCTGGGGTGCGATCAACGGGCTCCAGAAGAACCTCGCGTTCCACCTGTCCGGCCACATCCTGCACTCGATCTACTGGCACAACATGACCGGCGACGGCGGCGGCGAGCCCCTCGCGGCGGACGGTGTCGGTGACCTCGCGGACGCGATCACGGAGTCGTTCGGCTCGTTCGCCGGCTTCAAGGCCCAGCTGACGAAGGCCGCGGCCACCACGCAGGGCTCCGGCTGGGGCGTCCTCGCGTACGAGCCGGTCAGCGGCAAGCTGATCGTCGAGCAGGTCTACGACCACCAGGGCAATGTCGGCCAGGGCTCCGTCCCGGTCCTGGTCTTCGACGCCTGGGAGCACGCCTTCTACCTCCAGTACAAGAACCAGAAGGTCGACTTCATCGAGGCGATGTGGGCCGTCGTCAACTGGCAGGACGTGGCGAAGCGTTACGCGGCCGCCAAGGAGCGCGCCGACGTGCTGCTGCTCGCCCCCTGACGGGGAGGCGCACGAACGCCCTGCCTCGTGATCGTCTTCTCAACCTTCACCGGGCAGGCGGATGGAGGGGGGACCCTCGCCTGGACGTGACAGGCGGGGGTCCTTCTGTTGTCAGGTTGCGCTGCAGGGGCGGGTGTCAGGAGGCGGGGGCGCGCTTCAGCAGCGTGCTCAGCACCTGCTCGGCATGCGTCCAGAGCACCGCCCCGCCGGCCTGCGGCACCAGGTGCCGGACCGCGCCGGGGATGCGCGCGGCAAGACCGGCGCCCTGGTCGGGCGAGTGGCCGGTGTCCTTCTCCCCGTACCAGATGTCGACCGGTACGGCGATGTCCGGCAGTTCGATCCCCCAGCGGCCCATGGCCAGAACCGTGTCCCGGGCATAGCCTGCGGCGGCCCCCTGAGCGAACGCCTCGTCGAGCGCGCGCCGATAGGCGGCCTCGAACGCGGGCTGCCGATACACGGCGAGGTCGCACTCCGGGCTGCCGGACATGACCATGTCCCACATCGTCTGCGGGGTGAGCCCGGCGAAGACCTTCTCGGCGGCGGCCGGGTCGGCCACCGCCAGGTCGACGAGGCGCCGCAGTTCACCCGGCAGCGCGTCGGCGAAACACGGCGCGGCGATCTCGTCCGCACCGGAGACCACCGCGAGCGCGCCGACCACACCGGCAGCGGCGCACGCGAGGGCGAAGGGCGCCCCCTGCGAGTTGCCGACCATCAGGGGCCGGCCCAGGCCGCGCAGGGCGGCGAACGCGCGGATGCCGTCGGCGAAGTCCCCGAAGGTGCGGCCGGGGTGGGGCGAGGAGGCGCCCAGTCCCGGACGGTCGAGCGAGATCAGCCGCACCCCGAGACCGTCCACCACGTCACCGCCGAACCCGAGATGCCTGCTGGTGGCCGCCCCCGGCGACAGCAGCACCGGCACACCGTCCACCGGCCCCCACTCGGCCCAGCCCAGCTGCCGCCCTCCCGGCAGCTCTTCGGTACCGATACGAACCGGATCAATCACGTGCAAACTCATGTGCCTGATCATGACCGGATCCGCCGATCGTGTCGAAGGACTTTCCGTCGAATCCTCGACCGAATTGCTTCAGGGGGCGGCGGTGTCCGGCCAGGAGATGTCGGTCTCGACCGGTGCGGCATAGTCGATGCCGGGTACGGCGAACCCGTACAGCCGCTGCACTTCGGCGCGGAACCAGTCGAGATCCGCGAGTTCGGCGATGTTCTCGGTCGTGGCGGCGCTCCACCGCGCGGTGACAGCCTCCTGGACGGCAGGGGCGAGTTCCCAGGTGTCGAGGCGCACGCGCCCTTCTTCGTCGAGGTCGAGCGGGCGGACACCGGTCAACTGGTCCCACAGGCCGGTGAGCTGCCCGATCGGCGGGACCATGGCGTTGCCGAGGACGTTGCGGAGCAGCCCGAGGTACAGAGCGATGCCGGGAATCGCGGTCGAGGACTGGGTGACGGCAGCCGCGTTGACGGAGGTGACCGCGCGCCCGCCGACCAGCTTTCCGAGGCGCTCGTCGAGAGTGCGGGCTGTCTGTTCGAGGTGGGACTTGGCGGCGCCGATGGTGCCCTGCCGGTAGATCGCGGCCGTCAGGGGGGAGCCGATGTAGGAGAGGGCGGCGGTGGTGAATCCGTCGGCGAGCAGCCCCCGGCCGGCGAGGTAATCGATCCACCGTTCCCAGTCCGTCCCACCCATGACGGCGACGGTCTGCTCGATGTCGTCGCCGTCGGCCGGCTGCGTCTCGACCTCCCGCACCTCACCGGTGCCCCGGTCGTCGAACACGAGGGTCTTGGTGCTGTACGCCTCGCCGATGGGCTTGAGGACGGACGCATAGGTGGTCCCGGTGTCCGGGTCGGTGCGGCGCGGGGCGGCCACCGAGTAGATCAGGTGGTCCAGACGGCCGCCGAAGCGCTCCTTCAGTACGTGGGCAACCTGGTGCTTCATCTCGTCGGAGAACGCGTCTCCGTTGAGGAACACCATGTCGTGACCGTGCCGCCGGGCGAGTTCGGCGGTCGCGGCAGTGCGGTACCAACCGGCCGTGCCGGTGCGGCGTCCAGGGGCCTTTTCGAAGCAGACCGCGATCCCGCGGATCCCGGCACGGGCCAGACCGGCGATCGTCGCGGCCAGCCCGTACCCGGCGGAGGAACCGATGACCAGTGCCACCGGTGCCCGGTCGGGCACCCGGGAAGGGGCGGGGACGGCCTGCCACATGTCCTCCACCAGGCGCCGGCAGCCGGCCGGGTGGGAGTCGAGGAAGAGGAAGCCGCGGTTCTTGGGGGCGATGACGCGTTCGCTCATGGGCTCGGGTCTTTCGGGTCGTCACGGACGGAGGTGGCGGCGACGCGGAGGCCCGCACCACGCCCTGCAAGTCTGCGACCGCACGAACACGGGAGGTCACCCCACCAGGCACAGTAATGCTCAGCCGCTCTTGGAGACTTCCCACCACTTCGGCGGGCGCGGCTCCGCCGACGCCCGAATCCCGCCGCCCGACCCCATCCCCACCCTGCCGCGCTGCCCACCCAATGGCTGCTTGTCGTACCGTCACAAGCAGCCCATCAGGTATCAGCCGGTGACCAGGGCCATCATCAATCCGTCGTATCCCTTGCTGCCGACCGTCTGCAGGGCGGTCGCGCTCAACGTCGGTTCGGCCGCGACGAGTTCGGTGAAGCGGCGCACTCCCTGCACCTTCGGGTCGTCGCTTCCGCCGTCGACCACCTCGCCGTCCCGCACCACGTTGTCGGCGATGATCAGGCTGCCGGGCCGGGTCAGCTTCAGCGACCAGGCCAGGTAGTCCGGGTTGCTCGGCTTGTCCGCGTCGATGAACACGACGTCGAACGGGCCGTGCCCCTCCTTGGCGAGCTCCGGCAGCGTGTCGAGGGCGCGGCCGACCCGGATCTCGACGGCATCCGCGAGCCCCGCCCGCTCAATGTTGGCTCGCGCGACCTCCGCGTACGCCGGATCTGCCTCCAGCGTGACGACCTTGCCGCCCTCGGGCAGCGCGCGGGCCAGCCAGATAGTGCTGTAGCCGCCCAGAGTGCCGATCTCCAGCACGGTGCGCGCCCCTTGGAGCCTGGCCAGCAGGTTCAGCAGCTTGCCCTGGTTGGCGGCGACCTGGATCGCCGGAAGCCCGGCCTTGTCGCTGGCCTCGACGGCCGCGTCCAGGGCTTCGTCCGGGCCTACCAACAGGCCGTTGAAGTAGTCGTCGACCTCGGTCCACTGCGCCAACGTCACGGCATGCCCCTCTCTCGATCCCTTGCGAGTTCCCAAAGGGAACTTACATCATGCGAGGTGGATGCAATGATGGGCGCCATGAGCCTTGGCCCCGCCGACCCCACCGTCCTGCACCCGATGCCCGGCCAGCCCCGGGTCGTGCAGTTGAAGCCCCTGGTGAAGTCCGAACTGATCGAGGTCGGGGACTACTCGTACTACGACGACCCCGACGACGCGACCGCGTTCGAGACCCGCAACGTGCTGTACCACTACGGCCCCGAGAAGCTCGTCATCGGGAAGTTCTGCGCACTGGGGACGGGGGTGCGGTTCATCATGAACGGCGCCAACCACCGGATGGACGGCCCGTCCACGTTCCCCTTCCCCACCATGGGCGGCTCCTGGGCCGACCACTTCGATCTGCTGGCCGGGCTGCCTGGCCGGGGCGACACGGTCGTCGGCAACGACGTCTGGTTCGGCTACAACTCCATGGTGATGCCGGGCGTACGGATCGGGCACGGCGCGATCATCGGCGCCGGCTCGGTCGTCACCGGTGACGTACCCGACTACGGCATCGTCGGCGGCAATCCGGCCAAGCTGATCCGTACCCGGTACGACGAGGAGACCATCATCCGGCTTCTGGCCGTCGCCTGGTGGGACTGGCCCACCAAGCACCTCACCCGGCATATCCGCACCATCATGTCCGGCAGCATCGACGACCTCGAAGCGGCTGCGCCGGAGGAGACATCGTGACGATCACCGTTCGAGAACTCACCTACTACCCGGTCAAGGGCTGCGCCGGTACCACGGTCGATTCCGCACAGGTCGTCGATACCGGCCTCGAACACGACCGGACGTTCATGGTGGTGGACGCAGCCGACGGCGCCTTCCGCAGCCAGCGCACGCATCCCTCGATGGCCGCGATCCGCGTCGAAGTCCTGGACACAGGGGCGGTGTTGGCGCTGTCCGCCGATGGCGTCGAACCACTCCACCTGAAGGTCGACCGGGACGGCCCGCGCCGCGATGTCAGCATGTTCGACCGCCCGCTCGGCGCGGCGGCCGACCAGGGGGACGAGGTCGCGGAATGGTTCTCCGACGCGCTCGGTGCGAAGTCCCGCCTGGTACGGGTGGCCCCCGGCTTCGACCGGGACGGCTGGGGCGACACCCCGGGCAAGGTCAACTTCGCCGACGCACACGCGGTGCTGGTCGCCTCGACGGCCTCCCTGGACGGCCTCAACGCCCGCATCACCGCCCGGGGCGACGCCGAGCCGGTGCCGATGGACCGCTTCCGCCCCAACATCGTCCTGACCGGAAACGACGAGCCGCACTTCGAGGACCGGGTGCGCCGGATGATCCTCGGTTCCGTGGAACTCGCCCATTCGGTACGGGCCACGCGATGCGCCGTCCCCATGGTCGACCAGAGGACCGGCCGGCGCGCGGGCCCGGAGCCGATCCGGACCCTGTCGACGTACCGGCGCGAACCGGAGTACAAGAACAAGGTCAGCTTCGGCGCGAAGAACGCGGTGGTGCGCGGGGGCGTGGTGAGCGTCGGGGACGTGGTCGAGGTCGCGGAGCGGATCGGCCGGTGAAGCCCCCAACCCGCCGCTGACCCCTGGCCCGCTGGGGCGCGTCTCTCCGATCTTCGTGGATCAGCCCGCGGCGTCTGGCGCGATGCATGGGAAGCCGGAGCAATGTCCTCGCCTCGTGGCCACCCGGCCCCGCACCATCGCCTTCTCCAGCGGGAAGCGGCTGCCCGGCACGAACGCCCCCAGGCGGATGCGGACTGCGGTGCGGGCCGCGTTCTCGGCCGGCAGCTTCCTTGGCGGCCTCGTCTATGGCCGTCGCACCTAGCCCCAATACCGTTCAGTTAGTAGTTTGGATGGTGATGTGGGGGCCGTGTTTGGGCTGGGGCCAGTGTGTGTGGTGGGAGCGTTTCGCGGCCCATTTCAGGACTTTGCGCCTGACGACTCGGGGGTGTGAGCGTTTTCGGCGTTTTGGGTTGAGGTGTTGGGTGAGCCATCGGACGGCGTGACGCCAGGTCGCATCGGCTGGATCAGTGCCCGGAGGGGGAAAACGCGCTCTGCGCGACTGAACGGCGCGCGATGCGGAGGGCTTTGACGAACGAGACTCTGTCGGGGGGCGCACCCGGCGTGTGCGGCAGTGTCAGCCATCAGGGTGCGGATGGCGTAGTGGCAGCACAGGTGTCCCCAGATTTCTTGCTGGACAAGGTCGGGGGCTTTCGAGCGCAGTACCGCGCGGGGTCCGCGCTGGTGGGTTTTCAGTTCGTCGAAGGTGGTCTCGATCTCCCACCGTTGGGCGTAAGCAGTTGCGAGGTCCTCGGCGCCGGCCTCGGCAGGGTCGAGGATCGTGGTCAACAGCCGGTACTCCTCGGCGTTGCCCCGGCCGTCATCGACTGTGTAGTCGATCACTCTGACCGTGAGCGGCTCCGTCGTGGCCCGGTTCGTGCCCGATGTCGGGACGATCCGGGCCAGCCAGGACCCGTCGGTCAGGCTTTCCAGATACCTGGGCCGCAGGTTCGTTTTCACTCGCCAGAGCAGATCCGCTCCTGTGGCCGCGGCCCGCTGCCAGAGGCGGAACCCGTAGAAGCACTTAACTGAACGGTATTGTTAGCCCGGCTCCGCCACACGCCAACCCCTCGCCATCAGCGCCGTGTTCCTCGCCGGATGGCTGGCCGATCACGCGCTCGCCATCACCGCCGTCCCGACGAGGCAGACCAGGGCTCTGATGATGTCGAAGCGGTCGGGGCGGTAGCCGACTACGCCAAAGTCCTGCGTGACACACCAACCAGCAACCACATCGACATTCGGCCATGATCGCCACGCTGTGGCGTGATTAATGCAACGTTTACAGAGGGACACACCCCGGGTCACAACTCTCCCATGTTTCGGCAAAGTTGATTCCAGTCGATCTTTTTCTGTCAAGCCCGATAGCCACTTTTTCACACCTACAGTGCCCATACACCTTGTCGATCAAGAAAGGGTGTGTGGTTCGTGCACTCACGAATACGCCGCTCGCACGGGAGAACCAGAGCTCGGCTCGCGGTCGGGGCCGCCTTGCTGCTGGTCGCGGAAGTCACGTTCGCAGCGGGGACGGCAAGTGCTTCCACGCCGCCTCCGGCGAAAGAGTCCTCGGAGGCCAAAAGCTCGTCCTCCGAACCAGCCAAGGCCGCTAAGCACCCCAAGGGGTCCAAGGGCTGGGCCATTTCCGAGGCCAAGAAGACGGGAGAGAAGGTGGTCGCCACGGACGAGACCACCGCGACCTCCTACACCGTCGCCAACGCGGACGGAACACTGACCACCGAGCTCACCTCCGGTCCGGAGCGTGTGTGACGGGCCGGCAAGTGGCGGAAGGTCGACGTCACCCTTACCAAGGACACGGACGGCACCGTCCGTTCGAAGGAGCACCCCCACGGGCTGCGCCTGGCCAGCAAGGGGGGTACCAAGGCGAAGTCCCTCAAGGCCGCGCAGAACTCCCCCGCGCGGGACCTGGTCACGCTGGGAAGCGGTGACGGGAGCGTGACCCTCCAGTGGAAGGGTGCATTGCCTGAGCCCGAACTCGACGGGACCCGCGCCCGCTACCACGACGCCGTCCCGGGCGCCGACGTGATCGTCGAGGCGACCCGTACGGGCTTCGAGCAGTTCGTCGAGCTCGCCGAGAAGCCTGCCGCCGCCGACTTCACGTACACCCTGCCGCTACAGGCAGAGGGCATGAAAGCGAAGGCGAACAAGGACGGCTCGGTCACATTCACCGACGCCGAGACCGGCGACGTCCGGGCCACGATGCCCGCCCCGGTGATGTGGGACGCCGCCACTGACGACCGGTCCGGCGAACACACCCACCGGGCCCGCGTCGACATGGAGGTCCTCGACAAGGGGGACGGGAACATCGACCTCGTCGTCACCCCCGACCCGGACTTCCTCGCCGACCCGGCGACGCAGTACCCCGTCACGGTTGACCCCTCCACCTCCGCACTGGCGAACACCTTCGACACCTACGTGCAGCAGGGCGAGACCGTCGACTGGTCCACCGACGTCGAACTCGACCTCGGCAACCCCGGCACCACCAACCCCGACGGGACACCCCGCACCGCGAGGTCCTTCATCACGTGGAACACCACCCCCTTCCAGGACGCGTTGATCGTCGACACGAACCTGGCGCTGTGGAACTTCCACTCAGGAAACACCGACTGCTCCGCACAGACCTGGACCGTCGGGAACACCAGCGCGCCATCGACCTCGTCACGGTGGACGAACCAGCCGACCTGGACCCAGTACCACTCTTCCACCCAGACGGCTGGTAACCCGGGCTGCACGAGCAGCCAACCCGACGGATGGATCAATGCCGACGTCGACACACTGGTGCAGACCTGGGCCTCCGCCAAGGCGACCCGCGGCCACATGGGCCTGCGCGCGGCCAACGACAGCACCCTGGCATGGAAGCGTGTCAACTCCGCGAACAACGCGACCAACCAACCGAGGCTCAGCGTCACCTACAACTACCGGCCGCTGGACGGCACGGCCCAGCAAGCAGGCCCACCGTTCCGGTCCTACAACGATGTGTGGGGTGTCAACACCCTTACACCGACGCTGAGGGACAAGTTCGAGGACGCGGACGGCGACCTGGTGAGCGGTACCTTCCAGGTCTACGACGCGGAAACCAACACGCCGATCACCACGCCGGCAGGCGAAGGACTGCTCGTCTCCAACTCCGTCACCCCCGGAGAGTGGGCGACTGTACAGGTCCCGGCCGGGCAGCTCGTGGACGGCAAGATGTACAAGTTCCGTACCAACGCCTACGACGGCACCCACTACAACCTCAACTGGTCCCCGTGGCGCACGTTCGTCGTGGAGACTGCAGCCGCCGGCGTGCCCACCACCCTTCAGCCCGGCGATTCCTACACGATCAACGACCCCGAGCTGATTGCCGACCCCGCCAAGGTGGAGGAAGTCCTGAACAGGGACGGCAACTTGGAAGCGCTCGGTGTGCAGCCGCGCAATGGCCCCTCCGCCCTGCAAGCTGCCGAAACAGCGGCTGTCTGGGAGCGCACCTACACCGTTCCCAGCACAAGGTTCATCCGTGGCCGCAAGCCCGAGAACTCAGGCCTTGACAAGTACGAGTACATCGCCAACGTCGACGAATGCGTCAACGCTGACGATTCGGACAACAGGGCCGGGTACATAAAGAATCGTTTCTCCTACTGCCAGGAGACCTTGACGGTAATGCCAGCCATCAAGTGTGGACTGTGGCCACCGGGGTGCTATCTGCAAGGTACCTTCATATCGCGAAATACGCTTATCGGGCAGGGTAAGATAGGCGGCCTGGACGGCGGCTCGTACACCCGGTACGTCGAATTTGACTTCAACGTGGATGTCTTCGTCTCCAGCGGAGACTTCAATAAGGTTGGCGCCAAGCTGGAAGCCGCCTTGGAATGCGAGGGAAGTTGGGCTGCCGGAGCCCCGCCGGAAGCCAAGGTCGAGGAAGCTTGCTACACCGGAATCTACCCCGGCCGTAGCGATCCACCCAGCCAGTGGAAGTACGACGGCGACACAAAATTCGACCTCTGGTCATCGGCGCCAAAGCTTCCCGATGTCGCCAATGGCGATCAGATCGCTACGGGCCTGTTCACCCCGGTCCTCAAGTTCAAGATCCCCGGCTACGACCAGGTCCTCCCTTCGGAGGGTGAGGAAGGGGAAGTTCGTTTCGACAGCGCTGCCTACAACCAGCGCGCCCAACTGGGTTCCGTATTTCCCGACGCCACACCCGCCCTTCGCTACGACAGAAGCGACACGAGCGATCCTGCTGCTCCTGTAGAGCCGTACCTTGGAGTGGCTGCGGTCGCTGACCATGTCGGCGACGCGCTCGAGAACCCGGGCAGCACCTTCCCGACAAAGGCCGACAAGAGCCTGCCCGGCGGAGAAGCATTGCAGCCGATGCACCGCCTCGCGAAGGCGGCCGGGGCGCTTGAGTTGAGCCGCTACAACGCCAATAGCAGGGCTAAAGATTCCGCCTGCGCCAAGCCCACCATGCCGGGTCGGCCCGGACCGGATGAAGAACTCGACTGCGACGAGTTCCCTATGGCCTCTACATATGAGGGTGCGGCACGCGCAGATTATGAAGGAGCTCAGTACACGGACGAATTCTCTGTTCGCTACATCGACCGGGTTGAGAACCAAGAGGCTGGGCGTCGCCTCAACGGCTGGTACGACAACGACCGGATCCTGAACCACGACGCCTTCATACTCGTCATCGGCGACTGACCGAGACACCAGCTCGGGAGTAGTCAAAATGCGGGGCCGGCTCATCATGCCAGCCCCGCAGTCTTTTCACCCGGCTTTGACACCGGCGGCTATGCGCCAGATCTGCACAAGGCAGTATAGATCTTTACCATCCAATTCATCTTTCTGCCCCGGAGGAATTTGCAACGTGCGCGCCCCTCCTATCGGAGAGATGAAAGGGCCCCTCTCACCATTGAACATCCACTGCCATCGCATCTTGTACAGACCGGGTGAGGGAAGGATCAAAGGGATCTGTTGCACCCCGCCATCAATGGTATGAATTCCAAGATCACCTCCGGGAAGTTTCACCTCCACCTCTTCTCGGCCGAACCAATGGGCATCCTTTTCGGGAGGAAGGGTGGACCAGCTCTCCAACCGAACGACCGCCTCAATAACCTGGGATGGCACCTGCAGATAAACCAGGCCGGGGACGGAAATCAGCCAATTCGCATTATCCGGATCTGGCCCATACGTGTCGACAACTGTATCAACCAACCCGAACAGGCGGTAACTTGGACTAACCACGGTTTCATATGTGTCCAGCAGTCTACTCAAGGGGCACCTCTCTCACGTCGACAGTCGAGCCACAAGTAGGTATTGCTACCCAAACATTAACCTGCGCTTTTCACTTGCGGCAGTGTCCAAGTCGTGGGCGGAAAGGTGAAAGTGTCTTCTGAGCTGCAGTGCCGGTGACTTACCGCGTTTCCGCAGGTCGGGTGGGGTATCGAGTGACTCTGAGTGTGTAGTGGACGTTACTCGGAGTGCGGGGCTGGTCCCGTTTCCTGACCACGAAGGTGTTCTTGATGGGTTTCTTGATGCGCTGCCACTGCCGGTTGCGGCAGGCCGGGAGGAGGGCGGCCAGGATCTCCGTCACGACCTCGCGGCGGGCGGTGTCCAACGTGATCGCGTCCGCTGCGGCCTGGCCGGCGACCTTCAGCCGGGCGAGCTGCAAGGTGACGCTGAAGGAGATCCGGTCCGGATCGACCCCGCTGTGTTCCGCCGCGTACATCTGCGGTGCACACAACGCCTGGTAGACGGTGAGGAGTGCGTAGACCTCCTGGTAGATCAGTTCTGGTGCCTTGGAGCGCAGGATGAATCCGGCGCCGCGCAGACGGTTCTCCGACTCGGCGAATCCGTTTTCGATCTCCCACCGCTGGTGATAGGCCATGGCCAACTGGTGGGCCGGGGCGCGTTGGTGGTCGAGCAGGCTGGTGACCAGCCGGAAGGTCTCGGTGCGGGGTGGGCCGGCTTGCGGGCGGATGGTCACGGTGTACTGGCTGATCCGGACGGTGTGGCCCTCGGGCGGCACGGCCAGTGCGCGGCCGGCCCGCACCCTCGCGGCGCAGTGCGGTCACCAGCTTGCCGATGGAGCGCGGGCTAAGCCCGGTGAACGGAGCTATCAAGGAAGGCTCCGACGACGTGATCACACCAGTCATTCCGAGATCATCTCAACCATGCCGGAGGGTTGGGTTGACTCAGATGCGGACGCTCAGCCGCAGGTTGAGCCGGTGGCGTAGACGAGCAGAGGCACCACGAAGGGTTCCGAGCCTGCGCACCTCGTCCACCTCAAGTTCCAGCCGGTCGGCGAGAGCGAGTACGGCGGCGTAGGGTCGTTCGCCCTCCTCGAGCTTCGCTGCAACGGCTTCGAGGACAGCTCGAAGAACGACGGGGTTCGCGCCGGGGTGTTCTGCCAGCAGGCGAAGAAGCCTGTTGTCGTTCCAGACGCTGTCTCGGGCCGTACTCAGTTCCTGGAGGGCTTCGGGCGGGGTGTAGGGATTGGCGGCCAGGGCTTGCCAGACGAACGGGTACGGACACCGCGCGAGACGCTGCAGGACAAAGCTGTCCTTCTCGGCATGCGCCAGTACGAGGTAGTCGGCAGGCGTGGGCACGAGGATGACCTCTCAGAATGGTCGAAGCCGTCATCTTGCCACTGCAACTTCGCTACAGCGGATACGGGACGGTCATGCCCTACCTGCCTCGACCATCGCTTACGGGACAACTCTTGGTGCCGCGTTCCGTCTCTCCGATCACGGCCGCAGCCAGATGTCGACTGCGGCAGCATTGACGGTGCCGACACAGACGTATCCGCGCCGGCCATACCGGGCGAACGAGCGGCCGGGAACCGATCGAACGTGGTCGAGGTCGCGGAGTGGCTCAGCGCGCGAAGGCCCCGGCCTTCACCCCGTCGATGAACGCCGCCCACTCCTCGGGGGCGTAGAACTGGAGCCCGCCGTCGCGGTTCTTGCTGTCCCTGACGGCCCGGCCGCCGTCGGCGGTCTGGGCGACCTCGACGCAGTCCTGGCCCGCACTCTGGGAGGCACTGGCTTTCTTGAATGCCGTCACGATCTCGTGGCGCTTCATTCCTCTTCCTTCTCACTCTCCGGGATGTCACGCAGAGTCTTCCTGATAAACGCAAGACTCTGGTTTGGGGTCAGCGCCGCCGCAGTCAGAGCCTCAAAGATCCGCGCATGGCCCGCCATCTCCTCCAGATCTTCGAGGAGCACAGTGCTGGTTGTCGTGTCGTAGCCAACAACCTCTGACGCCGGCTCGGGACCGAAACTGAGCATGACGAAGTGCGACGAGAGGTGAGCCGCCCGCCACTCGGACAGCGGGAGCACCTGAACACGTACATTTTGCTGCTGGGCCACATTCAGAATGTGTTCGAGTTGCTCGCGGTGCACTTTCCGCGAGGGCATGGGTGCCGTGAGAGCTGGCTCCCAGATGACCGCCGCGAATCGTGCACCGTCCTTCCCAATGAGGCTTCTCCGCACAGCCCTCATCGCAAGCGCCTCATCTACCGACTCGGCCGAATGAACGGTGAGGTCCGAACTCATCAACGTCCGCAGATAGTCGTCGGTTTGAAGCAGACCGGGGATGAAGAGCGGTTGCCACGTCCGGATGAAGGTGGCATCGGTCTCCAGCGTGATGAAGTCGGCAAACCCGGCTTCCCTGGTCGCCCAGCTGAAGTTGAGCCACCATCCACGCTTGTTCGAGTCACGCGCCAACTGCTCCAAGCGCTGGTACACCGCATGGTCTTCCACCCCGTACAGCTCCAGAAGCAGCCGAACATCGCCAGGTCGGGCCGACACCTGACCGGCCTCGATCCGGCTGATTTTGGCCTTCGAACCCACGATGTGATCGGCGGCGTGCTGCTGATCGAGCTTCGCCGCCTCGCGATACCTCCTGAGCGCCGCACCGAGCCGCCTACTGCGCACAGTAGGGCGTCCACCTGCGGGCATGTCCCCTCCTCTTACCGCGTGTGACCAGTTTGCACGCCAACGGACGCTACACGCCAGGCGCTTGAGACCGTGAGTGAGATGCAAATTCTCGCTATCACTCAGTTGCGCTCCAACAGATTCTCACTCTACCGTGAGATGCATCACGCAACGCGTCTCAATGAACGCACTCCGTGACCTCGATCTCGCCTGCCCACCCACGACCTTGGGGGACCCATGTCCGGGCGTACGCACATCAAGAGGTTCCGGGCCCGCAGGGACTCCGTCCCCGCCGCCCGGCACCACGCCGAGAGCATCCTCACCGAGTGGCGACTCGGCGGTCTCATCGACGAAACCGCCCTGATCGTCAGTGAGTTGAGCACCAACGCCATCAACCACGCCAAGGGCACCGGCGACTACTTCGAGCTGGGGTTACGTCGTCGCAACGGCATCCTCGTACTGGAGGTGTCCGACTCCTACCAGTGGCGAATGCCTGAACTCCGCACCCCGTCGCTCGACGACCTCTCCGGCCGGGGCCTGGTCATTGTCGACGCCCTTGCCGCGAAGTGGGGCGTACGGCCGCGCGACCCCGGCAAGACCGTGTGGGTCCACCTGGGCATCGAGCAGGCGATGGTGTCATGACGCAAGCTCCTCAGGACCGTCTGGCGGTGCGAGACCGCCGCCGGCGGACTCCTCGTCCGGGCCGAGCACGCCGACACCCCTGCGCGGGCGTTGATCTGGATGCGGGTCTCCGTACGGACTCTGCTCTCCGGCTTCGACGCGGAGGACCGCGAACGCACCTTCCGCTGGCTGAACCACGGCCAGTGGGAAGCCGTGATACGGCTCAAGGCCGGCGAGCCGTACACCTACACCGCACGCGCGCGGGCCTCCGTGATCGAGTGGTGCGCGCGCCCCGTGCGGGCCCTGCCCGTGGGCACGGTCGCCACGATTCCTTGCCCTTGCCGAGAGATTTCCCGATGTGGGACATGACGGACCAGATGATCGCCTTCCGGCACGGGCTCAGGTCCTTGGACTCGATGTACTGGGTGTTGTCCCCACCGACCCGGTAGTTCTCCCGGCGGCCGTCCGCCCTGAGCTTGATGCCCTCCAAGCGGCGCCGCAGATGGGGAACGGTGATGCCGACCTGGTGGTCGTCCACTCTCACCCGGGTGACCTCGTCCCAGGGGATCTCTTCGGCGGCATCCCTGACGTACAGGTACGTGCCGCCGATCTCGATGTGGCCGTACCGGATCTCGCCGCCCTCGGCGGCCAGTTGACGCACGTCGTGCCGTGCGCGCGCCTCGACGACACGGTCGGTGATCCCCCGAGAAAACATCGGCGTCAGGTTGCCCGTGGACCGCAGGAACGTGTGCTCGGCGAACCGACGGTGAGCCGTGGCCCCGGACGGCCCCGTTGGCAGGCTACCGACCGCAAGGAGGGGCCCCGCAGTCAGTGGCCTCTACGGCGCTGCGCGTCGAACCGATACAGCACCCGTACCAGACGCCACATTCCGACCATCGCTCCAAGCAAGGCACCTCCCATCAGCACGCCTTTGGCCGCTGAACCAGAGAGGCCAAAAACCAGTGTGAGAGCCAGAGCGACGGCAAAGACCGCTGCAGCCAGCGCGACGGCAGTCACCAGGGCGAAAACGATCTCTACCGTCATTGCGTCCTTTTCCCACCGCGACTCACGCCCCATATCCATGCTTCAAGTCTCACATCACGGTCACGTCATGGCACCTGAGTTGGAACAGCACCCGGCTCCCGGCCGAGGCGCCCTCACCAATTGAGATGTCTTCTCATTACCCGTCACGTACGTCTGTTCCACCGGGAGTCGGAAGGCTCTCGGGTATACGTCACCGTATGGCTTCGATGTCTGCCCGCAGACTATGCCCAGCCCCTGACTGACGGAGCGCTTGAGCCCCAAAGCCGCCCCGGCCCCCGGTCGGCGCCTCCTCGCGCGACCGGCCCCGCCCCTCACCCCGCCGCCCCGCTGCCCCGGACGACTCAGCCGTCTGGCCGGGCACCCACCAGGGCGTCGCCCAAGTCCGTACGGAAATACAGCACCGAACGCCCTGCCCTGCGGCGGTCGGCCAGTCCGGAGTCCAGCAGGATCTTGAGGTGGCGGCCCACCGAACCCAGCCCCTGGCCGGTCAGGGCCACCAGTTGAGTGGTGCTCTTCGGGCTGGAGAGGAGGACAAGGACCGCCGCCCGCGCGGGGCCGAGCAGGCGACCAAGGCTGTCGGGCACCCGCGCCCGCCCCGCATCGGCCAGGGCGCCCGAGCACGGGTAGACAACCGCGTACCGCTGGGCTTCGTCATCCCAGGAGACCCAGCCGGTGCGCTGGGTGACCGGCACGAACAGCAGCCGCACACCCGCCAGTTGCTTCGGCGGGTAGTCGTGCGCGTTGATCTGGAGCCGGCTCCCGCCGAGCCACCGCATGCCCGGGCGCAGACCGCTCAGTGCGGCGGCCCAGCCGCCCTGGCTCAGCTGCCCGGTACGGGCGACAACGTCAGCCTCGATGATCCGGCGGCGGCGCGGCCAGTCCGGCAGGACCGTGTGCTGCCAGACCCAGTGCAGTACGTCGGCGGCGCGTTGCGCCAGGTCGTCGCGGTCCAGGAGCTCCGGGAGGGGCCGTCCGCCCAGGGACACCATCAGGTCGACGCGGGCACGCTCGGGCGTGGTCGCCCGGACGGGGGCCAGTTCCTCATCGAAGGACAGTGTGCCCTCGCCCTCAGGCGTGGGAGTGATGAAGTCCGCGTTCCAGCTGCCGCCGAGCGCCGCCGGTACGAGCAGGGCGGCGACCGGGTCGGCGGCCTGCCGTGCCCGGTAGGCGGGCAGATGGGCGTCGAGCCAGGCCTGCTCGCCGGGGTGATCGGGCCGGCCCCGTTCCAGGGAGTTCAGGGCGGAGATGGTCTCGGCGAGCGGCGAGACGACGAACCGGCTGCCCGCGAGCGTATCCGTGTTGATCTGCCACAGACCCATGATGTTTCGCCTCCACGCGAAAAAGTAACGGTCGGCGTGGGCACCCTCCGAGACTCCCCGCATGCGCACCTACCGGGAACTCTTCCGCGCCCCGCAGTTCGGGCCGCTCTTCGCGACCAGTGCCGTACAGGTCGCGGGATCGACGATGGGCGGGCTGGCCCTCGGCACCCTCGTCTATGCCGCGACCGACTCGCCGCTGCTCGCCGCCCTGTCCATGTTCGGCTCTTCGCTCGCCCAGGTGATCGGGGCGGCCGTGCTGATGTCGGCGGCCGACCGGCTGCCGCCACGGGCCGCCATGACCGGCATGGCGCTCGCCTTCGGGCTGGCCACCGCCACCCTCGCCGTCCCCGGGCTTCCGCTGCCCGTCGTCTTCGCGATCATCCTGATTGAGGGCGTGATCGCCGCTGTGGGCGGCGGGGTACGGTACGGCCTGCTCAACGAGGTGCTGCCCAAGGACGGTTATCTGCTGGGGCGTTCGGTGCTCAACATGTGCTCCGGCCTGATGCAGATCGGCGGGTTCGCACTCGGTGGGCTTCTGGTGACGACGCTGTCCGCACGCGGCACGCTGCTGGTCTCCGCCGCCCTGTATCTGACCGGTGCGGCCGTCGCCCGGTTCGGGCTTGCCCGCCGTCCACCGCGCGCCGCCGGGCGGCCGTCGGTCGCCGAGACGTGGCGGATCAATGCCGTGCTGTGGTCCTCCGGTCCGCGCCGCCGGGTCTACCTCGCGCTCTGGGTGCCGAACGGGCTGATCGTCGGCTGCGAGTCGCTGTTCGTCCCGTACTCCCCGGAGCACGCGGGGCTCCTCTTCGCTTTCGGCGCGCTGGGGATGCTCGTCGGGGACACGGTGGCGGGCCGGTTCGTCGCCCGGCAATGGCGGGCGCGGCTGGCGACGCCGTTGCAACTGTTACTGGCCGTGCCGTACCTGTTCTTCGTCACGCGTCCGGCGCTGCCGCTCGCCATCGCTCTGACCACGCTCGCCTCGGTCGGGTTCGCGGCGAGCCTGCTGTTCCAGGAGCGGCTGATGTCCCTGACTCCGGACGAGATCACCGGTCAGGCGCTCGGACTGCACTCCTCCGGCATGCTCACCATGCAGGGCGTCGCAGCCGCGCTCGCCGGCGCCGTCGCCCAGCGGACCTCACCGGGGACGGCGATGACCGTGATGGCGACGGCCTCCCTCGCCATGTCCCTGGCCCTCGTCGCGGCGGGGCGGCGGGCCGAGGCGCGGGGCGAAACGGACCCCGGGCCTCGGCAGGAGGTCAGTGCGGCGTGACCGTTTACAGCTCGGTGTCGGCCGGATGGTGCGGGGCCGGATGGCGGCCGGGCCCGCACCCGGTCGTCCGGCTCAGTCGAAGACCGGGCCCTGCGTACGGGTCCGCTTGATCTCGTAGAAGCCGGGGATCGACGCCACCAGCAGCGTGCCGTCCCACAGCTTCGCCGCTTCCTCGCCCTTCGGGGCGGGGGTGACGACCGGGCCGAAGAAGGCGATCTGCTCGCCGTCCGCGCCCGGGACGGCGATGACCGGGGTGCCGACGTCCTGGCCGACCTTGTCGATGCCCTCCTTGTGGGAGGCGCGCAGCTCGGCGTCGTACGCGTCGGAGTCCGCGAAGTCCGCCAGCTCGGCGGGCAGGCCGACGTCCCCGAGCGCGGCCACGATCGCCTCGCGGGTGGGGCCCTCGCCCTGGTTGTGGAAGCGGGTGCCGAGCGCGGTGTACAGGGGGCCGACGATGTCGTCGCCGTGCTTCTGCTGGGCCGCGACGACGACGCGGACCGGGCCCCAGGCCTTCTCCAGCAGGTCGCGGTACTCCTCCGACAGCTCGTCGAGCTTGTCCTCGTTGAGTACGGCAAGGCTCATCACGTGCCAGCGGACCTCGACGTCGCGGACCTTCTCCACCTCCAGCATCCAGCGGGAGGTCATCCAGGCCCAGGGGCAGAGCGGGTCGAACCAGAAATCGGCAGGGGTCTTGCCGGGCGCCGTGCTGTTGTCAGACATGTTTCTCCTCGTAAGGGCGTTCGCACCTGTGCGCGAGAACGCCTCGGGACGCATCGGCCATTCCCGTATGCCGGGCCGAGTGGCGACATGGGAGGATCAAACGATTCGAACGTGACACAAAGGAGTGTGCCGTGCCCGGTGAGAACCTGTCCCGCGACGAGGCCCGTGTGCGGGCCGAGCTGCTGACGGTCGACGGCTACGAGGTCGGTCTCGATCTGCGTTCCGCCGTCGGTGGGTCCGACGGGGACGGCGACGGGGCCTCCTCCGGTCCGCGGACCTTCCGCTCGGTGACCACGATCCGGTTCCGCACCGCGCGCGCGGGAGCGTCGACCTTCGCGGATCTGGTGGCGCCGAGCGTGAACGCGGTGACGCTGAACGGGCAGCCGCTCGACCCCGCCGTCGTCTTCGACGGGACGCGGGTGGCGCTGGAGGAGCTGCCGGAGGGCGACAACGTCCTGGTGGTCGACGCGCAGTGCGCGTACAGCCGGACCGGCGAGGGAATGCACCGGTTCGTCGACCCGGAGGACGGCGAGGTCTACCTCTACACGCAGTACGAGCCGGCCGACTCGCGGCGGGTCTTCGCGAACTTCGAGCAGCCCGACCTGAAGGCTCCCTTCCGCTTCGAGGTGACGGCGCCCGAGGGCTGGACGGTCTGGAGCAATGGGGCCGAGGAGTCGCGGGACGGCGAGGTGTGGCGGTTCGCCGAGACGAAGCCGATCTCGACGTACATCACGGCGATCGTGGCCGGTCCGTACCACTACGTCACCGACTCCTACCGCCGTACGTTCGACGACGGTACGGAGCTGGAGATCCCGCTCGGCGCGATGTGCCGCAAGGGGCTCGCCCGGCACTTCGACGCGGACGACATCTTCCTCGTCACCAAGCAGGGCCTGGACTTCTTCCACGACAACTTCGACTACCCGTACCCGTTCGGGAAGTACGACCAGGCGTTCGTGCCCGAGTACAACCTCGGCGCGATGGAGAACCCGGGCTGTGTCACGTTCCGCGAGGAGTACATCTTCCGCGGCAAGGTGACGCAGGCGTCGTACGAGAGCCGCGCCAACGTCATCCTGCACGAGATGGCGCACATGTGGTTCGGCGACCTCGTCACCATGCAGTGGTGGGACGACCTGTGGCTGAAGGAGTCGTTCGCCGACTTCATGGGCGTCTTCGCCATGGTCGAGTCGACCCGCTTCAAGGACGGCTGGATCACCTTCGCCAACAACCGCAAGTCCTGGGCGTACCGCGCCGACCAGCTGCCGTCCACGCACCCGATCACGGCCGACATCCGTGACCTGGAGGACGCCAAGCTCAACTTCGACGGCATCACGTACGCCAAGGGCGCCTCGGTGCTGAAGCAGTTGGTGGCGTACGTGGGGCGGGACGCGTTCCTGGAGGGCGCCCGGCGCTACTTCAAGAAGCACGCCTACGGCAATACGCAGCTGGGTGATCTGCTGTCCGTCCTGGCCGAGACGTCCGGGCGTGACATGACCGCCTGGTCCCGGTCGTGGCTGCAGACCGCGGGCGTCAACTCGCTGACCCCGGAGGTGACGTACGACTCGGCGGACCGGATCACGGAGCTGGCGGTCCTCCAGGAGGCGGCCGCTTCCCACCCGGAGCTGCGGCCGCACCGGGTCGCGGTCGGCCTGTACCGGCGAACCGCCGACGGCGACCTGGTGCGGTACGCGCGCGCCGAGGTCGATGTGGCGGGGCCGCGCACGGTGGTCGGGGAGCTGGCCGGAGCGGAGCGGCCTGAGCTGATCCTGGTCAACGACGACGACCTCACGTACTGCAAGGTCCGCTTCGACGAGGTGTCCCTGGCGACGCTGCGGGCGCATCTCGGTGACATGACCGATCCCCTGGCACGGGCGCTGTGCTGGTCCGCGCTGTGGAACCTGACCCGGGACGGGCTGATGCCGTCCCGCGACTTCGTCTCCCTCGTGCTGGCCTTCTCCGGCCGGGAGTCGGACATCGGCGTCCTGCAGATGCTGCATGCCTGGACCCGGACCGCACTTGTGCACTACGCGGCGCCCGAGTGGCGTGAGGAGGGCGGCCGGGCGCTGGCCGATGGTGCGCTGCGGGAGCTGCGGATCGCCGAGCCGGGCAGCGAGCACCAGTTGGCGTGGGCGCGGTTCTTCGCGTCGGTCGCCGACTCGGACGCGGACTTCCAGCTGCTGTCCGGGCTGCTCGATTCGGCCCGGATCGACGGGCTGGACGTCGACCAGGAGCTGCGGTGGGCATTCCTGTCCCCGCTGGCCGCGCACGGGGTGGCCGACGAGTCGGTGATCGATGCCGAACTGGCCCGCGACGACACGGCGTCCGGGAAGCGGCACCAGGTACGGTGCCTGGCCTCGCGGCCCTCGGCCGCGGTCAAGGAGCAGGCCTGGGCGGATGTCGTGGAGTCCCAGGCGTTGTCCAACGCGCTGGTGGAGGCGACGATCACCGGGTTCGAGCAGTCGTCGCAGCGGGAGTTGCTGGCGCCGTACGCGGAGAAGTACTTCGCCGCGATCGAGCGGGTGTGGGCCGAGCGGTCGATCCAGATCGGGATGGCTGTGGTGAGGGGCCTGTTCCCGGCCCTGCAGGACGACCCGTCGACGCTGGCGGCCACGGATGCGTGGCTGACCGCCCATGCGGATGCGGCGCCGGCGCTGCGCAGGCTGGTGCTGGAGGCGCGGGACGATCTGGCTCGGGCGTTGCGGGCGCAGGGGTGCGACGCGGCGGCGGCAGCGGAGCCTGGGGTCTGACGGACGCCGGGGCCGGGTGCCCAGGCTTTGTTCTCACTCGCCGGACGGGCTCGGTTTTCCGGCCCGTCCGGGGTGGGGCCCGTGGGGGCGCCCGCCCCGGGCGGGCCGAACGCCGCCGCGACGGTCCGTTCCGGTTGTCGAACATGCCTGCTTCAGGACGGTGTTGTCCTGAATTGTCGACGGGCATGTAACAGGGGTTAGTGCCACGTCCGCTTGCGGGATACCCCGGAACATGACCCAGAACACGCCACTCTCCCCCAGTCACCTCCGTATCACCGACGATGTCCGTCAACGCGTGCTGTCCGCAGCACAGTTGAAGGCGCACAGTGTGTCCGCCGCGGAGGCCGCCGCGCAGTGCAGGACCGGCGGGCCGTGGCAGCAGCCGCTGCCCGGCGTGTATGTCCTGCACCCGGGACCGGTCACCGACGAGGAACGGCTGCGGTCCGCCCTGCTGTACGCGGGCCGGCCACCGGCGTCCGGCCGTCGGGGCGTGCCCGCGCAACCGGGACCGGACACGGAGCCCGAGTACGGCGAGGCCATGGTCACCGGGCTTGCCGCACTGGTCCTGCACGGGTTCGCGGCGGCCTCGCCGGCCCAGATCGATGTGCTGGTGCCGCGTACCCGGCGACTGCGGTCGGTCGGGTACGTACATCTGGTGCGGGCCTCCGAACCGCCCTGCCCCGAGCAGGTGCGGGGCCTGCCCGTGGCCCCGGTGGAGCGGGCTCTCGCGGACGCGGTCGCCGGGCTCGAGGACGCCTCGACCGTACGCCATCTGCTCACCGAGGCGGTCCGCGGCGAGCATTGCGAGCCGGCCGCCCTCGCACGCGAGCTGAGCCGGGCCGAACTGCTGGACTGCCCCCAACTGGTGGACGCCGTCGACGCGTTGCTCGCCGAGGGGCGGGCGCTGGCGGAGAACCGGCTGTACGACATGGTGCGGTCGCACGGCCTGCCGGAACCGCTCTGGAATGTGGACCTGCGGCTCCCCGGCGGCCCGCACCTCGGCGGAGTGGACGCCTACTGGCCCGAGCAGGCGGTCGCCGTGGTGCTCGACACCAGAGCACCCCGGCACAGCAGGCTCGACGACGACCGGCGCCAGGAGGAGCACGACGCGCAGTGGTCCGCGTACGCCGCCAAGCGGGAGCACCTGGAGCGACTCGGCGTCACCGTCATCCACCTCTCCCCGAAGAAGCTCCGCGACGCGGCGGGGCAGCAGGCGATCGTGGTGCATGCGGCACTGATGGAGGCGGCCGATCGTGAACCGGCCGCGTATGTGATGCTCCTGCCCCGTTGAGGACGGGCCGCGGAAGCCATGTGCCGGTCGGCCATATTCGCCGTTTCGTCCCTGATGGCGCATCAGCTCCACTGGCGGAATTCCGCCATGTCCATATCTCGCCCCTCTCAACTCTCCACAAGCCCTGGCATTTACGAAAGGGTGAGCGGTCATCCGGTACCGAATTCCGGACTCTCTCTTTCACTTCAGGGATGCTGATGACCGCCGATCGCACGTACCCCAGTTCCATACCCGGGGCGAGACGCGCGGCCCGAATCGCGGCTGCCGCCGGTCTGGTGGCCGCGCTGGCCGCCACCGGCGCCGCCCCGGTCTTCGCCGCCGATGACCCCGCGCCCGTCAAATCCGCCGCCGACGGCGCAACGGCCGACAAGCTCGGCGCGGCCGATGCCGACCTTCTGGCCAAGGCCAAGGCGAAGGGCGAGAAGAACGTCACGATGATGGTCGCCACCGCTCCCGGTGCGACCGAGCAGGTCACCAAGCAACTGGACGCCGTCAAGGGGTCCGTGCTGGGACGTGCCTACGACAAGCTCGGCTACGTACGGGCCACCGTGCCCACCGCGTCCGCCGAGGCGACCATCGAGGCGGCCTCCAAGCTGTCGTCCGTCCAGGGCATCGATCTCAAGCAGGAGATCAAGCTGGACGACCCGACGCCCGCGGGCGACCGGGCCGCCGGGGCGACGGCGAAGTCCACGGGCACCTACCCGGCGCCCGGCAGGAAGACGCCGGCGAAGAACCCGTACAACCCGTCCTTCGAGACGGGCGCGGTCGACTTCGTCGAGCAGCACCCGAAGGCCGACGGCCGGGGCGTGACCATCGGCGTCCTGGACTCGGGTGTGGACGTCGGTCACCCGGCGCTGCAGAAGACCACCACCGGTGAGCGCAAGATCGTCGACTGGGTGACGGCCACGGACCCGGTCAACGACGGTGACGGCACCTGGCTGAGGATGACGGACGCCGTGTCCGGCCCGACGTTCACGTACGAGGGCCGTACGTACAAGGCGTCCGAGGGCGACTACAAGATCGAGCTGTTCGCCGAGGACGCCACCAAGGGCGGCGACATGGCGGGCGACCTGAACCGCGACGGTGACACCACCGACGTGTGGGCCGTGCTCTACGAACCGGTCACCGGCACCACGCACGTCGACCTGAACAACGACGGCGACTTCACCAACGACACCGCCCTGAAGCCGTACAAGGAGAAGCACCAGATCTCCTACTTCGGCAAGGACGACCCGCGGACCGATGTCGCCGAGCGCATCCCGTTCACCATCGAGACGCGCAAGAACGTCGTCCACAACGCGGCCGGCGACAAGGCCGACTACGTCAGCATCGGTGTCATCGAGTCCGAGCACGGTACCCATGTCGCGGGCATCACCGCCGCGAACAGTCTGTTCGGCGGCAAGATGAACGGTGCCGCGCCCGGTGCCAAGATCGTCTCCTCGCGTGCCTGCACCTGGTCCGGCGGCTGCACCAACATCGCGCTCACCGAGGGCATGATCGACCTCGTCGTGAACCGGGGTGTCGATGTCGTCAACATGTCGATCGGTGGCCTGCCGCCGCTCAACGACGGCAACAACGCCCGCTCCAGGCTCTACAAGCGGCTCATCGACACCTACGGCGTCCAGCTGGTCATCTCGGCCGGAAACGACGGCCCGGGTGTGAACACCATCGGTGACCCCGGCCTCGCCGACCACGTCATCTCCGTCGGTGCGTCCATCTCCAAGGAGACGTGGGCGGCCAACTACGGCTCGAACGTCACCAAGAAGTACGACATGCTGCCCTTCTCCTCACGCGGCCCGCGTGAGGACGGCGGCTTCGCGCCGATCCTGACGGCCCCGGGTGCGTCCATCAACACCACCCAGACCTGGCTGCCCGGCGGCCCGGTCAAGGAGGCGGGCTACAGCCTGCCGGCGGGTTACTCCATGCTGCAGGGCACCTCGATGTCCTCGCCGCAGGCCGCGGGCGCGACCGCGCTGCTGCTGTCGGCCGCGAAGCAGAAGCACATCGAGCTGCCGCCGGCCGATCTGCGTACGGCGCTGACCAGCACCGCCACCCACATCAAGGGTGTGCCCGCGCACGCCCAGGGCTCCGGTCTGATCGACATCGTCGGTGCCTGGAAGCAGATCGAGAAGCAGGGTGCCCCGGCGCACGAGTACTCGGTGAAGGCCCCGGTCGACACCGCGATCGACTTCGCGCTGAAGACCCCCGGCTTCGGTACCGGTCTGTACGACCGCGAGGGCGGTCTGAAGGCCGGCCAGAAGAAGTCGTACGACGTCACGATCACCCGCACCACGGGTCCGGACAAGGCCGTCAAGCACCGGCTGTCGTGGAAGAACAACGACGGCACCTTCAAGCTGACCGGCCCGAGCACGGTCTCCCTGCCGCTCGGCGAGCCGGTCACTGTCAAGGTCCAGGCGCAGCCGGGCAGCGCGGGCGTGCACAGCGCGATCCTGCTCGTGGACGACCGCAAGACCGTCGGCGTGGACCAGCAGATCCTCTCCACGGTCGTCGTCTCCACGCCGCTCGTGAAGCCCGCCTACGCGTTCAAGGCGTCCGGCTCGGTGCAGCGCAACAGCAGCACGTCGTACTTCGTGAACGTGCCGGAGGGCGCCAAGACCCTTGAGGTCGCGATGAGCGGGCTGCGCTCGGGCAGCCAGACCCGCTTCATCTCCATCCACCCGTACGGGGTGCAGATGGAGAACAGCTCCACGATCTTCTGCTACCCGAACTACGAGAACCCGGCCAACACCTGCCGCCCCGACGTGCGCTCCTACAAGGACCCGCAGCCGGGCGTCTGGGAGATCGAGGTCGAGGCACGGCGCACGTCGCCGCTGCTGGACAACCCGTACAAGCTGGATGTCTCGCTGCTCGGCGCCACCTTCGACCCGGCGGTGCAGACCATCGCCGAGGCGAAGATCGGCACGCCGGCCGCGGTGAACTGGCAGGTCACCAACAACGCCGGCGACCTGGAGGGCACGCTCAAGGGCGGCTCGCTGGGCTCGGCCAAGGTCGCCAGGCCGTCGATCAAGACGGGCGACGAGCAGGAGTACACGGTCACCATCGGTGAGGGCGTCGAGAAGCTGGACGTCGCCATCGGCGGAACGTCGGACGCCAACGCGGACCTGGACCTGTACGTCTTCAAGGGCAACGCCACGGTCGGCAAGTCCACCACGGCCGGGTCCGAGGAGTCGGTCAGCCTGGCGAAGCCCGCCGCCGGCACGTACACCGTCGTGATCGACGGCTACTCCGTCCCCGCCGGGACCACCACGTACGACTACCGCGACGTGTACTACGCGCCGTCGCTCGGCACGATCAAGGTCGACGAGTCGAAGGCCGTGAACCTGGCCAGCGGCGCCTCGGCCCAGATCGGTGCCGAGGTCTCGGTCGCCGGGGCGGCCCCCGAGGGCCGGCAGTTCTTCGGCGAGGTCCACCTGGTGAACAGCCGCGGGACCGCGGCGGGCACCGGCAGCGTCGTGATCGAGAAGGTCACGCCGTAGCGGTTCACGCCGTCGCGGCGGCCTCGGTCGCCGCGTGATCCATGTGGTCCATGCATGTGATCCGTACGACAGTGGGGCGGGGCTCTGTGGAGCCCCGCCCCACTGCTCTGCCGGTCCGGCCGGGTGGGCAGTGTCCACAGCGCGGACAATGGATTGGACAAGGAAGCCGTTCACATACGCATCATGGAGCGGCAACCGCGCCAGCTCGTATGTTTGAAGGAGTCCCTGTGAAGGTCGGAATCGTCGGCGCCACCGGTCAGGTCGGCACAGTCATGCGCAGGATCCTGGCCGAGCGGAAGTTCCCGGCCGACGAGCTGCGGCTGTTCGCGTCCGCGCGCTCGGCGGGTTCCACGATCGAGTGGCAGGGCCGGGAGATCACCGTCGAGGACGCCTCGACGGCCGATTACTCCGGGCTGGACATCGTGCTGTTCTCGGCCGGTGGCGCGACGTCGAAGGCGCTCGCCGAGAAGGTCGCCTCGCAGGGTGCCGTCGTGATCGACAACTCCTCCGCCTGGCGCAAGGACCCCGAGGTCCCGCTGGTCGTCTCCGAGGTCAACGCGCACGCGATCGCGAACCGGCCCAAGGGCATCATCGCCAACCCGAACTGCACCACGATGGCCGCCATGCCCGTGCTGCGCCCGCTGCACGACGAGGCCGGCCTCCAGGCGCTGACCGTCGCCACCTACCAGGCGGTGTCCGGCTCCGGTCTGGCCGGTGTCGCCGAGCTGCACGGCCAGGCGTCCAAGGTCGTCGCCGACGCCGACAAGCTCACCCACGACGGCGAGGCCGTCGACTTCCCCGAGCCGGGCGTCTACAAGCGTCCGATCGCCTTCAATGTGCTGCCGCTGGCCGGCTCGATCGTCGACGACGGCTCCTTCGAGACCGACGAGGAGCAGAAGCTCCGCAACGAGTCCCGCAAGATCCTGGAGATCCCGGAGCTGAAGGTGTCCGGCACCTGCGTCCGGGTGCCGGTCTTCTCCGGCCACTCGCTCCAGATCAACGCACGTTTCGCCCGTCCGGTCAGCGTCGAGCGCGCATACGAGCTGCTGAAGGACGCCCCGGGCGTCGAGATCTCCGAGATCCCCACCCCGCTGCAGGCGGCCGGCAAGGACGCCTCGTTCGTCGGCCGGATCCGGGTCGACGAGACCGCGGAGAACGGCCTCGCGCTCTTCGTCTCCAACGACAACCTGCGCAAGGGCGCAGCACTGAACGCGGTACAGATCGCGGAGCTGGTGGCGGCGGAGCTGAACGGCTGACGCCTGTACGCACAAAATGGGCGGCCACCGCAGTGCGGTGGCCGCCCTTTCGTGTCCGTCAGAGGGCGAGATGCCGTCGCAGGGCGGCGTCGATCTCGGCCATGCGCCGGCGCGGGACAGTGCCGACGTGCCGCAGGAACCGCTCCTCGGCCAAGGCGCGCACCTGCTCGCACTGCACCTTGGAGTCCTTCGGCAGGCCGCACTCCGCCGCGGGAAGCAGCACCTGGAAGGGATAGACCCGGGCGGTGTTCGATGTCAGTGGCACCACGGTGATCACACCACGCCCCATCCGCGAGACAACGGCGTTGGCCCCGTCGTTCGAGACGATCACCGACGGACGGGCCTTAATGGCCTCGCTGCCCCGCACCGGCTCGTACTCGACCAGGTAGATGTCACCGCGCTTCATCGCTCAGCCCGTCACCCGAGAACTTGTCCCAGAACGCGGCATCCTCGCTCGCGTCCCATTCCGCGAATGCCGCCTCGTAGTCAGCCTCCAGATTCGAGGCACGCAGCAGCTCGATGGCGGCGTGTATCACCGCGGACCGGGAATCCGCCTCGGTCTTCTTGGCGTACTCGTCGACGAAGGCGACATCCTCCTGCGGCAAGCTCACACTGATCTTCATACTGTTGATGCTACCGCGGTAGCTTATCTATAGCTACTCCGTCTCCGGGCGCGACGTGGAAGGATGACCGAAAACGTCACATACCAAGGAGATGACCGCGTGCCTGGCACCAATCTGACCCGCGAAGAGGCACAGGAGCGGGCGCGCCTGCTGACCGTGGACGCGTACGAGATCGATCTCGACCTCTCCGGAGCGCAGGAGGGCGGAACCTACCGGTCCGTGACCACCGTGCGCTTCGACTCCGCCGAGGCCGGTGCGGAGACCTTCATCGACCTGGTCGCCCCGGCCGTGCACGAGGTCGAGCTGAACGGCAAGTCGCTGGACGTCGCGGCCGTGTTCCGCGACTCGCGTATCACGCTTCCGCATCTGGTCGCGGGCTCCAACGAGCTGAAGGTCGTCGCCGACTGCTCGTACACCAACACGGGCGAGGGCCTGCACCGCTTCGTCGACCCGGTCGACCAGCAGGCGTACCTCTACACCCAGTTCGAGGTGCCGGACGCGCGCCGCGTCTTCGCGAGCTTCGAACAGCCCGACCTCAAGGCGACGTTCCGGTTCACGGTGAAGGCGCCGCACGGCTGGACCGTCATCTCGAACTCGCCGACACCCCAGCCGCAGGACGATGTCTGGTCCTTCGAGCCGACGCCGCGCATCTCGACGTACATCACGGCCCTGATCGTCGGCCCGTACCACTCGGTGCACAGCAGCTACGAGAGGGACGGCCAGTCCGTTCCGCTCGGCATCTACTGCCGCCCGTCGCTGGCCGAGTTCCTCGACGCGGACGCGATCTTCGACGTGACGCGGCAGGGCTTCGACTGGTTCCAGGAGAAGTTCGACTACGACTACCCGTTCGCCAAGTACGACCAGCTGTTCGTCCCGGAGTTCAACGCGGGCGCGATGGAGAACGCGGGCGCCGTCACCATCCGCGACCAGTACGTGTTCCGCTCGAAGGTGACGGACGCGGCGTACGAGCGGCGCGCGGAGACCATCCTGCACGAGCTGGCACACATGTGGTTCGGCGACCTCGTCACCATGGAGTGGTGGAACGACCTGTGGCTGAACGAGTCGTTCGCCACGTACACCTCGGTCGCCTGCCAGGCATACGCGCAGGGCTCGAAGTGGCCGAATTCCTGGACTACGTTCGCCAACTCCGAGAAGACCTGGGCCTACCGCCAGGACCAGCTGCCCTCCACGCACCCGATCATGGCGGACATCCGTGACCTGGACGACGTGATGGTCAACTTCGACGGGATCACGTACGCCAAGGGCGCCTCGGTCCTGAAGCAGCTGGTGGCGTACGTCGGCATGGACGAGTTCTTCAAGGGCGTCCAGGCGTACTTCAAGGCGCACGCGTTCGGCAACACCCGTCTGCCCGACCTGCTGGGCGCGCTGGAGAAGACCTCCGGCCGCGACCTGAAGACCTGGTCGAAGGCATGGCTGGAGACGGCGGGCATCAACATCCTGCGCCCGGAGATCGCCACGGACGAGAACGGCCACGTCACGTCCTTCACGGTCCTCCAGGAGGCCCCGGCCCTCCCCGCCGGCGCGAAGGGCGAGTCGACGCTGCGCCCCCACCGCATCGCCATCGGCTGCTATGCCATCGACACCGCCGACTCCGGCAAGCTGGTCCGTACGAACCGGATCGAGCTGGACGTCGACGGCGCGCGCACGACCGTGCCGTTCCCGGCCGGCACCGCCCGCCCCGCCGTGATCCTGCTCAACGACGACGACCTCTCGTACGCGAAGGTCCGTCTCGACGAGGAGTCGCTGCGCGTCGTCACCGAACACCTCGGCGACTTCACCGAGTCCCTCCCCCGCGCCCTGTGCTGGGCCTCCGCCTGGGACATGACCCGCGACGGCGAGCTGGCGACCCGGGACTACCTCTCCCTGGTGCTCTCGGGCATCGGCAAGGAGTCGGACATCGGCGTCGTCCAGTCGCTGCACCGTCAGGTGAAGCTGGCGCTGGACCTGTACGCGGCGCCGGAGTGGCGCGAGGCCGGGCTGACGCAGTGGACCGAGGCCACGCTCGCGCACCTGCGCGCGGCGGAGCCGGGCAGCGACCACCAGCTGGCCTGGGCCCGCGCCTTCGCGGCGACGGCCCGCAACCCGCAGCAGCTGGACCTGCTGCAGTCGCTGCTCGACGGCAAGGAGACGGTCGAGGGCCTGGCCGTCGACACGGAGCTGCGCTGGGCATTCGTCGAGCGGCTGGCCGCGACCGGTCTGTTCGAAGAGGACGAGATCGCCGCCGAGTACGAGCGCGACAAGACGGCGGCGGGCGAGCGCCACGCGGCGACCGCTCGCGCGGCCCGCCCCACCGAGGAGGCGAAGGCGGAGGCGTGGGCCTCGGTCGTCGGGTCCGACAAGCTGCCGAACGCCGTCCAGGAGGCGGTCATCGCCGGTTTCGTCCAGACCGACCAGCGCGAACTGCTGGCCCCGTACACGGAGAAGTTCTTCGCAGCGATCAAGGGTATCTGGGAGTCGCGCAGCCACGAGATTGCGCAGCAGATCGCCGTCGGCCTGTACCCGGCCGTCCAGATCTCGCAGGCCACCCTGGACACCACGGACGCCTGGCTGTCCTCGGCGGAGCCGAACGCGGCTCTGCGCCGGCTGATGTCCGAATCGCGTTCGGGTGTGGAGCGCGCGCTGAAGGCCCAGGCCGCGGACGCGGCGGCTGCCACGGCGTAACGGCCGAGCGGTGAAGCGGTGAGGGGCGCCCCGCGGTCGGGGGTGCCCCTTCTCTTGCTTCTCTTCGCCGCGGGCGGCGGTGACACGCCGACGCCAGACCCTGCATGAGCTGTACATCCGCGGCGGTCACAAGCTCGACGTTCGTCACGGTGCGCCACTGTGCCGGGACTCCGCACCGCCGTCGAAGCGTGGTGGCGGAGCCGATGACAGGCCTGGCACCCGGGTCCGGACATGCGTGTGCGCCGCGCGGTACCGGGGTACCTGCGGCGCACTCGGGAAGCAAGACCGACCCGGTCGGTCTCAGTAGGTGCTAGACCTTCTTCTTGGACTTGTCGAAGATCATGACCAGGCCCGCGATGACCACGAACAGGACGATGGGGGCCACGACGAACTGGAGGATGGTGTCCATCGCACTCAGTCCCGGACCGGGGTCGTCACCGTCGTCGCGGGTGAGCGCGAGCGCAGGGGACGACATGAGCAGCATCATCAGCGTCGTTCCGGCCGCGACGGCGCCGGCGCGCATAGCGTTCTTCTTGTCCACGAAACAAACGTAGCGAATGCCCGGGAAGGGCGCGCGCCCGGGGTGCCGTACGAGGTCACGGGCGGAATTCCCGGTGGATTCCCGGGTGAGGATCCAGGTTGGCCCGTGGGCGGTCCTCGCGGGAGCGGAGGACCTCCATCAGCCGGTGCAGGCGGGCGAGCCGGGACAAGCCCATTCAGACTCCTGGGGACTCCATGCCCCACGCGCCGCCGGAGGTGGCCGGCTCGCTGGTCAGCGCGGCGTTGGCGGCGAGCGGGGCTTCGCTGGTCAGGGGTGTGGCGTCGGCGAGCGGCGGCTCGCTGGTGAGAGGTATCGCATCGGCGAGCGGCGGCTCGCTCGTCAGCGGACCGGTGCCGGGTGCGGTGGCCGGGAACCCACCGGGCAGCGGGGCGGGACCGGGTGTCTGTTCGGCGAGGGCGGAGAGCAGGAGCGGCGCGGCAGCGGGCATGGCGGCCTCCCGGCCGTGGAGGGACAGGACTCAGCGGACCTACCCAGCGGGCTCGGCCGCAGACGTAGGCGTCATCACAACGACTTCAACGTGCTCTGGGTCACATTCCGTTCCTCGGGGGCCGGTTCGCCGTAAGACCGGTCGGCCATATCCGCTGTTTTCGGCCATTCGGCGTCACCCTTGGCGTCGCCCGTAAACAGCCGAACACCCGTCACCCCGCTCACCACATCGGGCATTTGCGGCACACCAGCCACCCGCATTGACACCTTCGCGCGTTGGGTGGTGGGCTCGGAGCCCACCGGGGAGAGCGAGGGAGAAGAGCGATGCGGCTCAGGCGCAGAAAGCAGGCAACGGCCATCACGGTCGCCGTGCTCGGCGGGCTGCTCTCCGCAGGGACGACGGCCGCCGTCGCGGCCCCTTCGGCGCCCGGCCCCTCCGCCGTCGCCACCCCCGACCGCACGGACGACGGCGGCCTGCCCGCCGTGTGGCCGCGGCCCCAGTCCATCAAGGCCTCCGGGCCGTCCGTACCGCTCTCTGCCGAGGTCACCCTCGTGGCCGACGCGCACGCGGATCCGTATGCCGTCGACGCACTGAGGAAGCTCCTGCGGGACGCGGGCGTGCGGACCGTCCACGAGGCGTTGCCGGGCCGCGGACCCGTCATCCGGCTCGGCGGCAACGGCGCCCAGGACGCCCTGCGCTCGCTGCACGCCCCCGACCGCGGCGATCTGCCGTCCGGTGGCTACCGGATCGCGGTCGGCCGGGTCGCGGGCCGGGACACCGTCGCCGTGGACGGCGTCGGCGAGGACGGACTCTTTCACGGCGTGCAGACACTGCGTCAGCTGATCCGGGACAAGAGCATCGCCGGGGTCACCGTCAGGGACTGGCCGGGCACCGCCGTACGCGGGATGACCGAGGGCTTCTACGGGCAGCCGTGGACCCGTGCGCAGCGGCTGGCGCAGATCGACTTCATGGGGCGTACGAAGCAGAACAGGTATCTGTACGCGGCGGGCGACGACCCGTACCGGCAGGCCCGTTGGCGCGACCCGTACCCCGCCGACCGGCGTGCCGACTTCCGGGCGCTGGCCGAGCGGGCCCGCGCCGAGCATGTGACGCTCGGCTGGGCCGTCGCCCCCGGCCAGGCCATGTGCATGTCGTCGGACAGCGATGTGAAGGCGCTGACGAAGAAGCTCGACGCGATGTGGGCGCTGGGCGTGCGCGTCTTCCAGTTGCAGTTCCAGGACGTCAGCTACAGCGAGTGGCACTGCGACAGCGACGCCGACACCTTCGGCAGCGGCCCCGAGGCGGCGGCCAGGGCGCAGGCGCGGGTGGCGAGCATGGTGGCGCAGCATCTCGCGGACCGCCATCCGGGCGCGGAGCCGCTGTCGGTCATGCCGACGGAGTTCTACCAGGACGGGGCGACCGACTACCGCAAAGCGCTCGCCGAGGAGCTGGACGACCGGGTCCAGATCGCCTGGACCGGTGTCGGGGTCGTACCGAGGACCATCACCGGCGGGGAACTGGCCGGTGCCCGCGCCGCGTTGCGGCATCCGCTGGTCACGATCGACAACTACCCGGTCAACGACTACGCGCAGGACCGCATCTTCCTCGGCCCGTACACCGGCCGGGACCCGGCGGTGGCGATGGGTTCCGCGGCGCTGCTCGCCAATGCGATGGAGCAGCCGTCCGCGTCCCGCATTCCGCTGTTCACGGCCGCCGACTTCGCCTGGAACCCGAAGGACTACCGGCCGCAGGAGTCCTGGCAGGCGGCGATCGACGATCTGGCGGGCGGCGACGCCCGCGCCAGGGACGCGCTGCGCGCGCTGGCCGGGAACAGTGCGACGTCCGTGCTGGGCGGTGACGAGTCGGCGTATCTTCAGCCGCTGCTGACCGCGTTCTGGCAGTCCCGTACGACGACCGACGCCACGGCGCAGGCCGATGCGGCGCGCAGGCTGCGGGAGGCGTTCACCGTGATGCGGGAGACCCCGCAGCGGCTCAAGGGTCTGGACGGCGGGCGCCTGGACGACGAAGTGCGGCCGTGGACGGAGCAGTTGTCCCGGTACGGCCGGGCGGGCGAGCTGGCCGTCGATCTGCTGCAGGCCCAGTCGCGCGGTGACGGGGCTGCCGCGTGGCAGGCGTCGCTGGCGCTGGAGCCGGTGCACAAGGCCACGAAGGCGAGCGATGCGACGGTCGGCAAGGGTGTTCTCGGTCCGTTCCTGGACCGGGTGCGCCGAGAGGCGGACGCCTGGACCGGCGCGGACCGCGACGCCGGTACGGTGACCGAGGCCCCGGGCAGCTATACGGTCCGGCTGAACCGCTCCCGCCCGGTGGAGACCGTGACGGCGATGACCGTACCCGGCCGCGGCACGGTGGCCGGTGCGACGCTGGAGGCCCATGTGCCCGACAAGGGCTGGCGCAGCCTCGGCCCGGTGTCGGCGACCGGCTGGACCCAGACGCCGGCCAAGAAGCTGCGGACCGACGCGATCCGGATCAGCTGGCCCACCGGCGGTCCGTCGACGCCCCCGGTCATCACCGGCACGCTGCCGCCGATCGTCCCGGGAAGCCGGATGGGAAGCAGCCTCACAGCCGGCTCCTCCACAAGTGCGCGGGGCCGGGCTCCGCAGGTGCGCGCGCTCGTGCCGTGGTTCGGTGACGAGCCCGCCGCCCGGCTCGATCTCGTACGCGGCGAGACGGATGCCGAGATCGGCGGCAAGCCGCAGCGGGTCGAGGCGCGGCTGGCCGCTCGGCGCCCTGCCGAGGTACGGGGCACCCTCACCGCGCAGGCCCCCGAGGGCATCGAGGTGAGCGTCCCGAAGCAGACGAGGGTGCCGCGCGGTTCGCGTACCGACGTCCCCGTCGAGATCACCGTCCCGGCGGGCACCCCGGCGGGCGATTACGAGGTGCCGATCGGCTTCGGCGACGAACGCAGCACGCTGACCGTCCGGGCGTACCCGCGCACCGCGGGACCCGACCTGGTGCGTACCGCCACCGTCTCCTCGTCCGGCGACGAGACGCCGGACTTCCCGGCGACGGCCGCCTCCGACGGCGATCCGGACACCCGTTGGTCCTCGCCGGCAGAGGACGGCGCCTGGTGGCAGGCGGAACTGCCGCAGCCGGCCCGGGTCGGCCAGGTGGTGCTGCACTGGCAGGACGCGTACGCCTCCCGCTATCGCGTCCAGGTCTCCGCGGACGGCCGCAACTGGCGCACGGCGGCGACCGTACGGGATGGCAGGGGCGGGCGCGAGTCGGTCCGGATGGACGCGAAGGGCACCCGCTTCCTCAGGGTGCAAGGCGATGCCAGGGGCACCGAGTTCGGCTACTCGCTCTGGTCGGTGGAGGCGTACGCGGTGGCTGGGCAGGACAACTGACCTTCCCCGCCTTTGCCGGCCCGGGGACGGCAAAGGCCCGGGAAATCAGGCCGATATGCCATCGGTCCGAGCCATCGCGTCGTCCGCGCCGAACGGGTTGCGAGCAGGGCAGATCGACCTGCGCAGGTGGCATGCCCCGTGCGGATGGCGGCCGCCCCTCCGACGACCCGCCTCGCACAGCACGAGAACATGACGGATGAATCGAACCGACCAGTGGCCGAATCCCGTTGAAGAATCGAGGCCAGATTGTTCCAGGAAAACGTCAGAATATGATGACCTGTGAAATCTGCATGTATGGGAACAAATGCGATCCGGCTCACTGTGTGCGGACATGCCGAAATGTCGCACAACGGGGCACCGCCCAAATATCACCTGCGGGATCCCTCTACGACTGGAGGACGCGCCTCCCGCAGCCAGGAAAAGCGTTGCCCGAGATTCACTCAGGTGTTACCGTCTGGACGGTGCGGGGGGGGAATCTTCGCATGCACGGGGGGCATGCGAAAGCTTTCACCTCTCGTGCCGGATTGCATCCAGAATGGGAAATCCGTGAAACTTGGCGCACGCCTGGCAACGACGGCCGGAACGGCCGCGGTCATCACTCTCGTTTTCGCCACTTCCGCTGAAGCCAACTGGTCAAGCAGCATTACAGCGGCAAGCGTGGGCTTCGAGTCCCGCCGCTGGTCCGACGAGTTGTACTCGCAGATCCAGTTCACCGGTTGTCACACCGACTCCGGTATAACGAAGAGCACCGATGTGCAGATGTGGCGCGATATCCCCTTCCAGCCCGACGACTCGTACGACACCAAGACCTTTACCGCCTGCTTCGGCAGTGGTACGAGCAACGGCGAGTGGACCGACCTGGGCTCGGGTATGAAGAACGTCTACTTCCAGATCATGAAGATCGGCGGCACGACCTTCGGCCCGCAGCTCAGTGTCAACAGTGTCAGTGTCGACACCACCAAAGCTGACGGCTGACCGAACATCCGCCCCGGGGCCGTCACGGCGGCCCCGGGGCGGCCCCTTAAACTCTGTGAGTCGCGATGAAATTCACCACCGCACTGCGTAGTAGCAGCGTGCGCTGGGCCGGCCCCGTTGTTCTCCTGCTGACTGCCCTTTATTACCTGACGGGAGAAGTCGCACCTCCCAGTCAATATCATCACTGGGCTCCGGCCATTGTGTCGGCTCCACTCATGGTTCTTTACGCGCTCGCCTATGCGGTTTCTGCCGCCCTTGGGGTATGGGAAAGCGGGCGGTTACGGAAAGCTCATATCTGGGAATTACTGCCCTCCCGTAGCCGATATCGGGTCGCGGCCAATGCGCTGTTGCCCGTGGTGATTTTGTCCTGGCTCGTATTGTTGCTGCCGCCGGCCGTGTCCCTCGTTCGCAGCGGCACTGTCCCGAGCCTCGACTCCCTGCGGCTGCCTTTGATGGGCATGGTGATATCTGTTGCCCACGCGATTGTTGGATTTGCCCTCGGCTCCGTTCTACCGCAACTGATCGCCACCCCTGTGGTTGCCGTGGTGGACTGGATTGCAGTCGCCTTCACCCGGGCCACACAGCCCTACTGGCTCCGCCATGTGTCCGGGCAGTTCTCCGACATCGGCTTCGGTGAAGTACCCCGGCTGGTGTCCGTGTCCGCGCCTGTCCTACTGGCAGGGGGCATCGCCATCGGCCTGATGCTTCTCTGGCTGCCGTACGGCCCCCGGGCACTGCGCGGTGTTCTCGCGCTCGGTGTCGCCCTGGCCGGTGTCCTCGGTGCTCACCACATCACCCGGGGCTGGCCGCACACGCCTCCCATGGCCACCGGCCTGGCCGCCGTGGACTGCACGGGGGAACAGCCCCGGGTGTGCATGCCGCAAGTGGCCTCCGGACACCTGGCACAGGCCCAGCGCGAAGCGTCCGACGTACTGCGCACCTTGCATGCCGCCGGAGTCCCCGGCACCGCCCCCACACGGATCGAGGACCTGCTCACCGGGACGGCCTCGGCCGGGTCCGGCGACCGGGTGTGGAGGATGAGTCTCATGTCGGCCGACCAGCCGCACGAGGCCGGCTATCAGGTCATGGTCCGGGCACTGAAGTTCCGCTGCGCGCAGGTTCCCGTCGTCCGGGCTCACTCCGTGTGGCTGTGGGCCGCCACCCGTACCGGACAGGTCGAGGCGTACCAGGACCGCCGCAGGCGCGAAGCCGTGACCCCCCAGAGCCGGCAGATCGAGAGCGAAGTCGGCGCCCAGGTCCGTTACGTTCTCGGCCGGGCGCCCGCCGAGCAGACCCAGTGGATCCGCAGCACCCTCAACTCCCCCTGTACAGCGAGCAGCACATGAGGTGGTGGATCGGCGCCCGGCGGGCGAATGCAATGATGCCGCTGGCGCTGGCCGGTTTCCTGCTGCCCCTGTTCGCGGTGCAGAACGTCCGGGTCGCCCTGCCTTCGCTCGTCGGTTCTCCTCAGGTCGCCCTCACCCTTTTCGTCCCCGTACCGGTCCTCGCCTGCCTCATGCACATCCTCGAATCGCGCCTCCCCGCCCCCGAGGACTCCGGGGTGCGGCCGATGGGCCGGTACGACGCCGCGCTCGTCGCCGTGCTGGCCGCGGGGACGCTCGGGTGCGCCCTGCTGGTCGCCGCCTGGGGGGGTACACAGGAGGCCGCCGCCTCGGGCCGCAATGTGCTCTTTCTGGCCGGTCTGATGCTCCTGGGGCGCGCCGTCGTCGGTCCGGCCGCGGTCCTGGTGCCCGTGGCCTGGCTCGTTCTTGTCGTCGGCATCGGCTTTCGTGGCAATGTGCCACGCCTGTGGACCGTCGTACCGCAGTCCGCCTACGACGTTCCCGCGGCCGTCGTCTCCCTGCTGGTGTTCATCGTCGGCGTGACCGCCCTGATCTTCGCTCCGAGGAAGGCACCGTGACCCTCGAACTCACCCGCTGCACCTATCGCTACCGGCGTCGGCGGCAGCCTGTCCTGCAGGACTTCGACTACGCGCTCCCCGAAGGGCTCTCCATCCTCCTGGGGCCCAACGGCGCGGGAAAGTCGACCTTGCTGAAACTCGCGGCCTCGGTCGCCACCCCACAGCGGGGCAGCGTCCACCTCGATGGGCTCCCGGCGGGAACAAAGCAGTACCGGCAGGACGTGGCGTGGATGCCGCAGGACATCACCCCCATGCCCGGGCTCACCGCACGCGAGTACGTCGCGTACATCGGCTGGCTCAAGGGCATGAGCCGTCCCGAGGCCTGGAAACGGGCCCGGAAGTCCCTCGCCCAGGTCGACCTCGCCGACCGGATGGACGAGCGCAGCGACCGCCTTTCCGGGGGCCAGTTGCGGCGGGTCGGGGTGGCAGGCGCGCTGGTGCACGGTGCCCGTGTTCTGCTGCTCGACGAGCCGACCGCGGGGCTCGACCCGTACCAGCGGCGTGTCTTCAGGGACATGCTCTCGGGGCTCACCGGCGACATCCGGGTGCTGCTGTCCACGCACGACGTCGCCGACCTCGCCGAGGAGGCCGACCACGTCACCGTCGTCTACGACGGCAAGATCGTCCACCACGGTGACACCAGCTCCTTCCTCGCCCTCACCCCGCCCGGCACCGTCGAGGGCCGTGCGGCCGAGGGCGCATACACAGCCCTGCTGCGCGGCTGCGGCGCCCGGGCCTGAGGTCCCCGACATCAGGCCCGGGCGTATTGCCCGCTGAGCCGCGGTGCGCGCGGCGCTCCGCGAAACCGTCCTCCCGACACGCAGAAGCCCGGATCGTCAAGCTGAGATGCCGTCGATCCGGGCCATCGCGTCGTCCGCGCCGAACGGTTGCAAGTACGGCAACCAGCGCGGGTCGCGGTGTCCCGTCCCGATGATGCGCCAGGCGAGACCCGTCGGCGGGGCGGGCTGCTGGTGCAGCCGCCAGCCGAGCTCCGGCAGGTGCCGGTCCGCCTTGACGTGGTTGCAGCGGCGGCAGGCGGCCACCACGTTGTCCCAGGCATGCTTTCCGCCGCGGCTGCGCGGAATGACATGGTCGACGCTGGTCGCGGTGGCGCCGCAGTACATGCAGCGGCCCCCGTCCCGGGCGAACAGCGCCCTGCGGGTCAGTGGCACGGGCCCCCGGTAGGGAACCCGTACGAACCGCTTCAGGCGGACGACACTGGGGGCCGGGACGGCCCGGGTGGCACTGTGCATGAAGGCGCCGGATTCCTCGAGGCAGACGGCCTTGTTTTCGAGCACGAGGACGAGCGCGCGGCGGAGCGGTACGACGCCGAGCGGCTCGTACGACGCGTTGAGAACCAGGACATGCGGCACGGTGGATGCCTCCTTGTACGCCGGCGGCGCGTGGCTCGCGCCGGGACGATCCGATCTCAGTCTCTACTCACGCCTGGTCAAAGCGCCACCACGTGCGGGTAACGGGCCGGGAGGATTTTTTCTCCGCTGCCTGCTTCCCGCGCCGTCGCCGCACGCCGGAACAGGCGCTTCGGGGCCGCCGCCGCAGTGGCCGCGCACGGATGTGCGATCGGCCACACGCCGCCTGCGCGCCCCCTGTGTGATGCGCTCTCCCCCCGATCGTGGCAATGGAACACTCGCGATCCCCCGTTAGTGTGGTTGGCCCGCCGTCGCCCATCTGGAGGTTCCACCGTGTTCCCGTCCGCCCTGTTGGCCGCAGCCCCGTCCCCCGGGCCCGGTGGCTCGCTGGACGAGGCCGCCGAACAGGCCGGAAACGCCGCGAGCTGGGTGGAAGAGAATTGGTCCACCTGGCTGAGCACCGGTCTGCGCATTCTGCTCATCGTCGCGATCGCGATCGTGTTGCGCGTCGCGATCCGTCGTGCTCTCACCAAGCTCATCGACCGGATGAACCGCAGCGCCCAGGCGGTGGAGGGCACCGCCCTCGGCGGGCTGCTGGTCAATACGGAACGCCGCCGTCAGCGCTCCGAGGCGATCGGTTCCGTACTCCGCTCGGTCGCGTCGTTCCTGATCCTGGGCACTGCCGCCCTGATGATCCTGGACGCGTTCCAGATCGATGTGGCGCCGCTGCTGGCCTCCGCCGGGGTGGCCGGTGTGGCGCTCGGTTTCGGTGCGCGCAACCTCGTCACCGACTTCCTCTCCGGTGTCTTCATGATCCTGGAGGACCAGTACGGCGTCGGCGACACCATCGACGCGGGCGTCGCCTCCGGCGAGGTCATCGAGGTCGGCCTGAGGGTCACCAAGCTGCGCGGCGACAACGGCGAGATCTGGTACGTCCGCAACGGCGAGGTGAAACGAATCGGCAACCTCAGCCAGGGCTGGGCGACGGCCGGTGTCGATGTGCCGGTGCGCCCCACGGAGAACCTCGACAGGGTCGGTACGGTGATCTCCGAGGCCGCCGCGGCGATGGCCAAGGAAGACCCGTGGAACGAGCGGCTGTGGGGCCCCGTGGAGATCCTGGGCCTGGACTCCGTGCTCCTGGACTCGATGACGGTCCGGGTGACCGCGAAGACGATGCCGGGCAAGGCGCTGAGCGTGGAGCGCGAGCTGCGCTGGCGGATCAAGCGGTCCTTCGACGAGGTGGGCATCCGCATGGCCGGCGGCATCCCGGCCCAGCCGGACGAGCCCTCGCCGGCCGACCCGACGGCCGGCATGGCCGCCCCCTCGGCGTACGCGTCGACGACCTCGCCGCAGTCCCTGGCCACGACACCGATCCCCCCGCCGGCGAACGTCTCGAAGTAGCGGCAGCCCTTGGGCAGCGCCCGCCGCATGTATCCGGGCGGCGCAGCCGGCAGGGCGGTGCGAAGCGTGAGTGCCTCCATGTCTCTACGGACAGCGGGGGATGACCCGCCGTGCTTTCACAGTCTCGAGTAACGCTTTGGTAGCCACCGGGGTTCTGACCATTGACGGCCCGGTGGCGTGCGCATAACGTCCTCTCACCGAATAGGAAACTTTCCTAACAGAGGGCAGGTGCAGTGCTCATGGCCGGAACCACACCGGGTACCCCCCGCGTACTGCGGGCCATGAACGACCGGGCCGCCCTCGATCTGCTGCTGGAGCACGGGCCCCTCTCCCGGACCAGGATCGGGAAGCTGACGGGGCTCTCCAAGCCCACCGCGTCGCAGCTGCTCGCGCGGCTGGAGGCCGCCGGCCTGGTCGTCGCCACCGGGACCACGGCGGGGCGGCCGGGGCCCAACGCCCAGCTGTACGCGGTGAACGCGCGGGCCGCGCATGTCGCGGGCCTGGATGTGAACGCCCGCCGGATCGTTGCCGCCGTTGCCGATGTGACCGGTGAGACGGTCGGGGAATTCGAGCTGCGCACCCCGGGGCGGCGTGCCGACAGTGTGGTGCGGCAGGTGGCGGATGCGCTCGACGGAGCGGTCAAGGACGCCGGGCTCACCCGCTCCGAGGTGCACCGGGTCGTCATCGGCACCCCGGGCGCCTTCGACCCGGGCACCGGACGGCTGCGGTATGCCTCGCATCTGCCCGGCTGGCACTCCCCCACCCTGCTGGACGAGCTGGCCGCCTTTCTGCCGATGCCGGTCGAGTACGAGAACGATGTGAACCTGGTCGCGGTGGCCGAGCAGCGGCTCGGCGCGGCGCGCGGGCACGACGACTTCGTCCTGTTGTGGAACGAGGAGGGGCTCGGTGCCGCCCTCGTCATCAACGGACGGCTGCACCGCGGCTTCACCGGTGGCGCCGGTGAGGTCGGTTTCCTGCCGGTGCCGGGCGTCCCGCTGGTCCGCCAGGTCACCAAGGTGAACGCGGGCGGCTTCCAGGAGCTGGCGGGCGCGCAGGTGTTGTCCCGGCTGGCCCGGGAGCTCGGCATCGACGACGCGCCGGTCCGCGGCTCGGGTACCCATCACGAGGTCGCGGCCGGCCTGATCGCCCGGGCCGCCGAGGCCGCCAAGGCGGGTGAGGACGGCCCGTACCCCCGGCTCCTCGATCTGTTCGCCACCGGCCTCGCGACCGGTCTCGCCTCCATGATCGCCGTACTGGACCCGGAAGTCGTCGTGCTGTCCGGCGAGCTGATCGCGGCCGGCGGGGAACCGCTGCGCGGCCGGGTGGAGTCCGAGCTCGTCGAACTGGCGGCCTCCCGGCCCCGGCTGATCGCCGGTGCCGTGACGCATCGCCCCGTCCTGCGCGGCGCGCTGGAGAGCGCACTCGCCACCACCCGTGACGAGGTCTTCGACACCTCGCGCTGAACCCCTTGCCGTCCCCTCGCCTTCAGTCATCGCCCTTCTCCGCCCATCCTTCATCGGGAGACCGCCATGTCCGGACACCGCAGGAAGACGGCTGCCGCGCTCGCCGCGACCGCCGCAATATCGCTGTTCGCCTCCGCCTGTACGGGCCAGAGCAACTCCGGTGCCAGTGATGACGCGTCCAAGGAGACGACCATCAACTTCTGGCACGGCTGGAGCGCCCCGAACGAGGTCAAGGGAATTCAGGCCACGGTCGACGCCTTCGAGAAGGCGCACCCCAATATCCATGTGAAGGTCGTCGGCAATATGACCGACGACAAGATCAACCAGGCGCTGCGGGCGGGCGGTTCGACGGCCCCGGACGTCGTCTCGTCGTTCACCACGAACAATGTCGGCAAATTCTGTTCGTCGAAGGCGTTCGTCGATCTGAACCCCTTCCTGAAGAAGGACGGGATCGACGCGGCCAAGACCTTCCCCAAGGCGATGAACGAGTACACGCAGTTCGACGGTGTGCGCTGCACCGTGCCACTGCTCGGTGACGCGTACGGGCTCTACTACAACAAGGACGCGTTCAAGGCCGCCGGCATCGCGAACCCGCCGAAGACCTGGTCCGAACTGGCCGCGGCCGCGAAGAAGCTGACGAAGACCAAGGGCGATTCGTACGAGCAGCTCGGCTTCATGCCGAACTACCACGGCTACGAGTCGACGACCGAGCACTACCTCGGTGGCTGGGACCCGGAGTACTTCGACGCGGACGGCAAGTCGAACATCGCCAAGGACCCCGCGTTCGCCGACATGCTCACCACCCAGAAGAAGCTGGTCGACGACCTGGGCGGCTACGAGAAGCTGGAGAAGTACCGTACGTCGTTCGGTGACGAGTGGGGTGCCAAGCACCCGTTCCACACGGGTCAGGTGGCCATGCAGCTGGACGGCGAGTGGCGGCTCGGGATGGCCGAGGAGAGCAAGCCGGAGTTCGAGATCGGGGTGGCCCCGATGCCCGTCGCCGACGACGAGCGCGACACCTACGGCAAGGGCTATCTGACCGGGACCGTCGCCGGTATCGCCGCCACCTCGCAGAAGCAGAACGCGGCCTGGGAGCTGGTGAAGTACATGACGACCGACACCGACGCGGTGGTGAACTTCGCCAATGCGATCCACAACGTGCCGTCCACGCTGGACGCGCTGAAGTCGCCGAAGCTGAAATACGACCCGCGGTTCAAGACGTTCCTGGACATCGCCGCGAACCCGAACAGCACCACCACCCCGCCCTCGGTGAACGGCGGCGCCTACCTGATGTCCCTGCAGAACCTCGGATTCGACATCGAGAAGGGCAAGCAGAAGGACATCAAGGCGGGTCTGGAGAAGACCGCCGAGGAAATCGACGCAGCGATCGCACAGGCGAAGTAGCACTGCGATGAGCACGAGTAAACGTACGAGCACGGGCACGTACACACTCCGTTCGAAGCGCAGAAGAACGGCGCTGCGGACGGCGGCCTTCATGTCGCCGTGGCTGATCGGGTTCTGCTTCTTCTTCGCCTACCCGCTGATCTCCACGCTCTATTTCTCCTTCACCAGCTACGACGGTTTCGCGGCCCCGGAATTCAGCGGGCTGAAGAACTGGTCGTACGTCTTCAATGAATACCCGCTGTTCTGGCCCGCGCTGCGCAACACGCTCTGGCTGGTCGTGGTCATGGTCACCTGCCGGGTGGTGTTCGGTCTCGGCGTCGGGCTGCTGATCACCAGGATCAAGACAGGTGCCGGAGTCTTCCGCACCCTGTTCTACCTGCCGTATCTGGCCCCGCCGGTCGCGGCGACACTCGGCTTCGTCTTCCTGCTCAACCCGGGTACGGGGCCCGTCAATTCGATCCTCGGCGATCTGGGGCTGCCCACGCCGGGCTGGTTCACCGACGCCACCTGGTCCAAGCCGGCCCTGACCGCGCTCGCGGTGTGGGGAGTGGGCGACCTGATGGTGATCTTCATGGCCGCGCTGCTCGACGTACCGAAGGAGCAGTACGAGGCGGCGGAGTTGGACGGGGCGTCCGCGTACCAGCGGTTCCGCTTCGTCACCCTGCCGAACATCTCGCCGATCATCATGTTCGCCGTGGTCACCGGGATCATCCAGACGATGCAGTACTACACCCAGCCACTGGTAGCGGGGAAGGTCGCCTCGGGGGTGATCGGCGGATCCGGGCAGCCGTTCGAGCCGGGCTATCCCGACAAGTCGACGCTGACGCTTCCGCAGCTCGTCTACAACCTCGGTTTCCAGCGCTTCGACTACGGCTCCGCCTGCGTGGTCGCACTCGTTCTCTTCGTACTCGCCATGGCGTTCACCGCACTGCTGATGCGGCGCCGCAGCGGACTGATCCAGGCAGGTGAGTGACGTGGCGCAGGCTCTCGACACCCGCAAGACAGCCGACCGGGCGACCGACCCGGTCAACCCGGCCGAACGCGCGGCACGCCGCAAGGCGCTGCTGAACTGGATCGCCGTGCACTCGCTCGGCGTCGCTGCCGCGCTCTTCTTCGTGCTGCCGTTCGTCTTCCTCCTGCTCACCTCGCTGATGAGCGACCAGCAGGCGCTGACCCGCGATCTGTGGCCGCACCCCTTCGAGTGGAGCAACTACAAGAAGGTGTTCGACACCCCGGGCTTTCTGACCTGGTGGAAGAACACCCTGCTGTACGCGGGGCTCGGCACCGTACTCACGGTCGTCTCGTCGGTGCCCGTGGCGTACGCGCTCGCCAAGTTCCGCTTCCGCGGGCGTCATCTTTCGCTGATGCTCGTCATCTCGATGATGATGCTGCCGCCGCAGGTCGTCGTCATCCCGATGTATCTGTTCTGGGCGAAGCAGCTGGACATGTCCGGCACGCTCTGGCCGCTGATCATCCCGATGGCCTTCGGTGACGCGTTCTCCATCTTCCTGCTGCGGCAGTTCCTGCTGACCATCCCGAACGAGTACCTCGACGCGGCGAAGGTCGACGGCTGCGGTGAGCTGCGCACCCTGCTGAAGGTCGTCGTACCGATGGCCAAGCCGGGCATCGCCGCCGTCGCGCTCTTCCAGTTCTTCTACGCCTGGAACGACTATTTCGGCCCGCAGATCTACGCCTCAGAGAACCCGGCCGCCTGGACGCTCAGTTACGGCCTGGAATCGTTCAAGGGCGCGCACCACACCGACTGGAACCTGACCATGGCCGCGACCGTACTGGTCATGGCCCCTGTGATCCTCGTCTTCTTCTTCGCTCAGAAGGCTTTTGTCGAGGGCGTCACACTGACCGGAGTAAAGGGCTGACCCATGAAGCTCGCAGTAGTTGGTGGCGGGTCCACCTACACACCTGAACTGATCGACGGCTTCGCCCGTCTGCGGGACACGCTGCCCATCGAGGAGCTGGTGCTCGTCGACCCGGCGGCCGACCGCCTCGAACTCGTCGGCGGCCTCGCCCGGCGGATCTTCGCCAAGCAAGGACACCCGGGGCGGATCGTCACCACCTCGGACCTCGACGCGGGCGTCGCCGACGCCGATGCGGTCCTGCTCCAGCTGCGCGTCGGCGGCCAGGCCGCCCGCAACCAGGACGAGACATGGCCGCTGGAGTGCGGCTGCATCGGCCAGGAGACCACCGGGGCCGGCGGCCTCGCCAAGGCGCTGCGCACCGTCCCCGTCGTCCTGGACATCGCCGAGCGGGTCCGCCGTACCAACCCGAACGCCTGGATCATCGACTTCACCAATCCGGTCGGCATCGTCACCCGGGCGCTGCTCCAGGCCGGGCACAAGGCCATCGGCCTGTGCAACGTGGCGATCGGCTTCCAGCGGAAGTTCGCCAGGCTCCTCGATGTCGCACCCGGTGAGGTGCACCTCGACCATGTCGGGCTCAACCACCTGACCTGGGAGCTCGGGGTCCGCCTCGGCGGCCCGGACGGCGAGAACATCCTGCCGAAGCTGCTCGCCGAGCACGGCGACGCGATCGCCGGCGATCTGCGCATGCCACGGGCAATCGTCGACCGGCTCGGCGTCGTCCCCTCCTACTACCTGCGCTACTTCTACGCGCACGACGAGGTGGTACGGGAGCTCGGCACCAAGCCGTCCCGGGCGGCCGAGGTCGCCGCGATGGAGAAGGAACTCCTCGCCATGTACGGCGACCCGGCGCTGGACGAGAAGCCCGCACTGCTCGCCAAGCGCGGCGGCGCCTTCTACTCGGAGGCGGCCGTGGACCTGGCGTCCTGCCTGCTCGGCTCGGGCGGCGCCGCTGTGCAGGTGGTCAACACGTACAACAGGGGGACGTTGCCGTTCCTGCCGGACGACGCGGTGATCGAGGTGCAGGCGAGGGTCGACGCAGCGGGTGCCACCCCGCTCGCCGTACCGGAGCTGGACCCGCTGTACGCCGGTCTGATCGCCCATGTGACGGCGTACGAGGACCTCGCCCTGGAGGCCGCGCTTCGCGGAGGCCGAGCCACCGGGCGGGCGGGTGGGAGAGACGCAGTGTTCAAGGCGCTGCTCGCGCACCCGTTGATCGGTCAGTTCGAGTACGCCGAGGCACTCACCGACAAACTGATCGCGCACAACCGGGAGCACCTGGCGTGGGCGTGAACGCTTTGGTCCTCGCGATCGATGCGGGGAACAGCAAGACCGATGTGGCACTGATCGGTGTGGACGGAACGGTGCTGTCGGCGGCCCGCGGCGGTGGCTTCCAGCCGCCGGTCGTGGGGATCGAGGCGGCCGTGGACGTTCTCGGTGCGGCCGTCGGCCGGGCGCTGGAGCTGTCCGGCACACCGGTCGGCTCCGTCGCACATGTGTCGGCCTGTCTCGCCAACGCCGATCTTCCGGTGGAGGAGGAGCAGTTGGCGGCGGCGCTGCGCGCCCGTGGCTGGGGATCCACGGTCGAGGTGCGCAACGACACCTTCGCGATTCTGCGTGCGGGGGTGGACGAGCCGCGGGGTGTGGCCGTCGTGTGCGGTGCGGGGATCAACTGTGTCGGCATGGTGCCGGACGGACGGACCGCGCGCTTTCCCGCCATTGGCCGGATATCCGGTGACTGGGGCGGCGGTTCGGGTCTGGCCGAGGAGGCGATGTGGTTCGCCTCGCGGGCGGAGGACGGACGCGGTGAGCCGACCGAACTGGCCCGTGCGCTGCCCGGGCATTTCGGGCTCGACTCGATGTACGCGCTGATCGAGGCGCTGCATCTGGGCCGGGTCGAGTTCGAGCGCCGGCACGAGCTGACTCCGGTGCTCTTCGCGACCGCGGCGGCCGGGGACCCGGTGGCGGGTGCGCTGGTGGACCGGCTGGCGGAGGAGGTCGTCGCGATGGCGTCGGTGGCGCTGAGCAGGCTCGGTCTGCTGGACGAGGAGGCGCCGGTGGTGCTGGGCGGCGGCGTGCTGGCGGCCCGCCACCCGCAGCTGGACGACAGGATCGCCGGGCTCCTCGCGGTTCGTGCCCCGAAGGCGCTGGTCCGGGTGGTGACGGAGCGTCCGGTCCTGGGGGCCGCGCTGCTCGGTCTGGATCACGTGGGGGTGTCCGGCGAGGTGCACGAGAGGCTGCGTACGCAGTACGGCTGAGGGCTCGTCGAGTGGTCTCTCCCAAGGGGCGTCCCACGGTGTTTCACGCCGCGGGACGCCCCTTGCGCACGGGAACCGTTCAGTTGTCCCGGACGTGTTCATGAGTGGGGGAAGATCGGTTCGCTTCGGGGATTGGTCCGCCGATCGTCTTGATCGGCGGCACAGGCCTTGATCGAATGCCTGTGATCGCATCCGTGGACCGATGCAGGATCCGGGCGTTCTGGGTGTGGATGTCGGTCCCTGCGGCCATACTGCTGGCCGGGTACCAGTCCCCGATCCGCCGGGGCCGGGCCACCGTCAGTGACCGAGGGGGAGGTCAAGTGACATACCCGCCGAATGTGCGCACGGCGCCGGAACACGCGCGGGCGCAGCCGCCCGTGCCCGCGACCGTACCCGCTCCGCCGCAGCGCGGGGCCCGGTCCGCGACGGCGGATCGGTTGCGGGCCACGGCGACGACCGAACCGGGCAGGCTGCAGATCATCGGGGCCGTACTGGCCCTGCTCGTCGTCGCGTTCGGGGCCGTGACGGCGTTCGAGATCGCCGACCGGGCGGCCGCAGCCGACGACGTGGTGAGCCGCAGCCAGCCGCTGAGCGCCGACGCGGCGGCCATCTACCGCTCGCTGGCCGATGCCGACACCGCGGCGGCGAGCGGCTTCCTGGCCGGGGCGCAGGAGCCGCGCGATGTCCATGACCGGTACGACAAGGACATCAAGGAGGCATCCCGGCTGCTGGTGAAGGCCGCGGCCAACACGGACGCGTCGACGGCCTCCGGGCACGAGATCACCACGCTCGGCGAGGAACTCCCCCGGTACACGGGTCTGATCGAGCGGGCCCGCGCCAACAACCGGCAGGGACTGCCGCTGGGCGGTGCGTATCTCCGCTACGCGAACCAGAAGATGACCAACGAACTGCTGCCTGCCGCCGAGCGGCTGTACACGGCGGAGACCGGGCGGCTCGACCGTGACATCGACTCGGCCAGGGCCCGGCCGTTCCTCTCGCTCGGGCTCGGTGCCGTAGCACTGGCCGCACTGTTGTGGGCGCAGCGGCGCAACTACCGCAGGACGAACCGGGTCTTCAACCACGGGCTGCTCGTCGCGACCGCCGCGTCCACCGTGGTGCTGCTGTGGCTGGCCGTGGGGCACACGGTGGCGCGGTCCGAGCTGCTGGACGCCGATGTGCACGGCCAGCGGTCCCTCGATGTTCTCAACCATGCGCGGATCGACTCGCTGAAGGCACGCGCCAATGAGAACCTCACCCTTGTCGCCCGCGGCGCGGTACTCACACCGGACGGCAGGAACGACAAGTACGAGACCGACTACAACACGGGCATGAAGGCCCTCGGTGAAGAGCTGAGGAAGGCCAGGAAGCTCGCCGACGACTCCCGGGGGAGCGGGCCGGTGGTGAACGCCGTCAACGGTGTCTCCGAGTGGCAGGGCCGCCACCGGACCGCCCGCGCGACCGACGACAACGGCGACTACAAGGGTGCGCTGAAGCAGATCATCGGGCCGAAGAACTCGACGGGTGAGTCCTTCAACCGGGTGGACGAGGCGCTGAAGCACGCGCTCGCCCATGAGCAGGGCGAGTTCACCCGGGCCGCGAAGGACGGACGCGGGGCACTGGGCGGGCTGCCGGTCGGGGCGGCGGCGCTGGCCGCGCTGGGTGCCGTCGCCGCGATCGTCGGGGTCAACCGCAGGCTCTCGGAGTACCGGTGAGAGGGGGAACGATGACCAGGAAGCGCACGGGGTCCGTCCGCGGCAGGCTGCGCGGCTGGGGCGGGGTGACGGGCATGGCCGTGGCCTGTGCGGTGACGGCCACGCTCACCCTGCTGCCGCTCTCCCACGGCCGCGCCGACGCCTTCGTCACGGACACCGCGGGACCGGGTGCGGCGCAGGCCGTGCAGACCCGGTCCGGCGACTGCACGGACCCGGAGGCGAGCCTGCCGCCGTCCAGTGCCGACGGCCCGAGCATCGCGAAGATCAAAGCCCGCGGAAAGCTGATCGCCGGTGTCGACCAGAACAGCTTCAGCTGGGGGTACCGCAATCCCGAGGCCGACAGGCTCGAAGGCTTCGACATCGATCTGGTGCGGGCCATCGCCGAGAACATCCTGGGCGATCCCGACGCGGTGATCTACCGGGCCATCCCCACCAACCAGCGGATCGCCGCTCTGGAGAACGACAAGGTCGATGTCGTCGTCCGGACAATGACGATCAACTGCGCCAGGCTGGAGCAGGTCTCGTTCTCCACCGCCTATTTCCAGGCCGGGCAGCAGGTCCTGGCGCCGAAGGACTCACCGATCACCGGGTTCGACAAGTCCCTGGCCGGGAAGCGGGTCTGCACCGCCGAGGGCTCCACCGCGTACGAGGCGCTGGAGAAGCAGTCGTTCGGCGCGGTCTTCAAGGACGAGCACGACGGCGCCGACACGGACGAGGACCGGCTCACCGTCCCCAACCAGCTGGACTGCCTGGTGCGGCTCCAGCTGGGTGAGGTCGACGCGGTGGTCACGGACAACGCGCTGGCGGCCGGCCAGGCCGCCCAGGACCCGGCGGTCGAGCTCAAGGGCGACAAACCGTTCACCACCGAGTACTACGGCGTGGCGGCGAAGCGCGGCGCGGACGATCTGGTGGCCCGGGTCAACCAGGTGCTGGTCGACTACCGCAGCGGTGGTGCGAACAGCCCCTGGATGCTGTCGTACCGGAAGTGGCTGGAGGCCGGTCTGCCGGGCATACCGGCGCCGCCGGCCCCCAAGTACCGGAGCAACTAGCGCCGGCCGGCCAGGTGTGCGCGCGGGCGCGGACCGGGCCGGCGAGGCGGTGGCACTGATCCTGCCGGGCCCGTCCCGGCAGGAAGAGCGGAGAGGTGATCGATGGGCGTCGCGGGCTCCTTCCCCGGCTATGCGGGGAGGTCCTCCGGCCCGGTCATGGACCGGGACGAGGCGGACCGTGCACTGGCCCGGCTGGGCGCGGAGCACGAGGCGATCGAGACCTCGCTCCTCGCCCTGCAGGATCACGCGGGACGTCGGCTCCTGGAGGGCGCCGATCTGACCGGCGTCACCAAGGAACGCTGGGCCTCCACCGAGCACTCGATCACGCTGCTGTGGGGGTATTTCGACGCCTACGCGGCGGCGCTGGCCGAGGCCCGCGAGGTGCGGGCCCGCCGGCGCCACCCCAACCGGGACGACCTGGTGGCCCTCACCGAACTGCTGCGCGGCCGGAGTGTCACCGTGGCCCATGCGGCCGGCCGGCCCGATCCGTCGGTCACGGGCCCGGCCAAGCTCTCCGAGCGGTTCACGCTGGAGGAGCTGGTCACCCGGATGAACGACCTGTACGCCCGCTCGCTGGACATGGTCGTCGCCTCCGACTCCGTGTGGTCCGCGCTGCCCGCCCGGATAGATCTCCTCGCCGCCGAGCTGCACCGCACCCGCTCGCTGGCGCACTCGGTCGGCGTACGGCCGGGTGAGCACCCGGCGGGCGACGACCTGGAGGCGATCACCCGTGAACTCATCACACTGCGGGTCCAGGTGATCTCCGATCCGCTCGCGTTCTGGTTGTCGGGCCCCGGCAGTTCGGCGCCCGGCGGCGGCCGCCCCGACACGACGCGCTACGACCGGGCAGCCCGCGCCCTGGACGACGTACGCCGCGAGATCGAGGCGGTGCTCTCGGTCCGGAAGGACGCCGAGCAGCGTCTGGTCCACCTACGTGATGTCCTCTCCCGCGCGGACCGCACCCTGACCGAGGCCCGGTCGGCGCGCGGCGAGGTGCTGGCGAAGATCGCCGCCTCCGAGGTGCCCGCGGTCAGCGGCCCGGCGACCGCACTCCAGGAGCGGCTGGCCGCCGCTTCGGAGTACCGCAGGCATGCGCAGTGGCACCGGCTCTCCCCCCTCCTGGAGACGCTGGAGCGGGAGGCCGAGGAGGAGCTGCTGCGGGCCCGTGAGTCGCTGACCGCGGTCACGGCTCCGCTGGCCGTACGGGCGGAGCTGCGCGGCAGGCTCGACGCGTACAAGGCGAAGGTCGCCCGGCACGGGCTGGCCGAGGATCCGCTGCTGATCGAGCGGTACGACGCGGCGCGCCGGATGCTGTGGAGCGCACCGTGCGATCTGCGGGTCGCCACGCAGGCGGTGCTGCGCTACCAGGAGGCGGCGGCCGAACTGCTGTCCCCGGACCGGGCCTCGGGACCGGAGGACCGGCGATGAGTGCGGGTGTGTGCAAGGTGGAAGGGCCGCTGCTGCGGCGGGGCGAACAGGGGGACGGACCATGAGTACGCAGTGCCAGCGCCCTGCGTGCGAGGGCGGTTACGAGGATGTGGGCGGCGGTGAGCTGTACTGCGACACCTGCGGTCTGGCTCCGGTCGTCTCGCCGACGGGCATGGTGAGTTCGCCGCCCACCGGGATCGCGGTCGGCGGTGGCGCGAGCAGCATGGGCAGCCGGGGCGGCAGCGGTTCGCGGGCCTCGTCCCGGGCGTCCTCGCCCACCTCGTCCCGCTCGTCGACCTCGCGGCGTTCCGTTTCGGGGCGGCTCTCGCGCTCGCTGTCCGGTGGCACCACGGCCCGTTCGGTGTCGGTGCGTTCCTCCGGTTCGCCCACGGGCGCGTCGTCCGGCCGGGGGAGGCTGGGCGCGGGCCTGGTACAGGTGCCTGACGTGCCGCGTCCCGACCCGCGTTCCGCGGTGATGCGGAACCCGCAGGTGCCGGAACGGAAGCGTTTCTGTTCACGTTCGGACTGCGGGGCCCCGGTGGGCCGGGCCCGCGGCGAACGGGCGGGCCGCACGGAGGGGTTCTGCACCAAGTGCGGCCACCCGTACTCCTTCGTGCCCAAGCTCCGCGAGGGCGACGTCGTGCACGGCCAGTACGAGGTCGCGGGCTGCCTGGCGCACGGCGGGCTCGGCTGGGTCTATCTCGCGGTCGACCGTGCGGTGTCCGACCGCTGGGTGGTCCTCAAGGGCCTGCTCGACACGGGCGACCAGGACGCCATGGCGGCCGCCATCTCGGAGCGCCGCTTCCTCGCCGAGATCGAGCACTCCAACATCGTCCGGATCTACAACTTCGTCGAGCATCTCGACCAGCGCACCGGCTCGCTCGACGGCTACATCGTGATGGAGTACGTCGGCGGCAAGTCGCTCAAGGAGATCGCGAACGAGCGCCGGACCCCGGCCGGGAGGCGCGATCCGCTGCCCGTCGAGCAGGCGTGCGCGTACGGCATCGAGGCGCTGGAGGCGCTCGGCCATCTGCACAGCCGCAACCTGCTGTACTGCGACTTCAAGGTCGACAACGCGATCCAGACCGAGGACCAGCTGAAGCTGATCGACATGGGCGCGGTCCGCAGAATGGACGACGACGAGTCGGCCATCTACGGCACGGTCGGGTACCAGGCGCCGGAGGTCGCGGAGGTCGGCCCGTCGATCGCCTCCGACCTGTACACGGTCGCGCGGACGCTCGCGGTGCTCACCTTCGACTTCCAGGGCTACACCAACGTCTTCGTGGACTCGCTGCCGGACCCGGACAACATCGAGGTGTTCCGGACCTATGAGTCGTTCTACCGGCTGCTGGTGCGGGCCACCGACCCGGATCCGGCGCGGCGGTTCGCCTCGGCGGCGGAGATGGCGGAGCAGCTGACGGGTGTGCTGCGCGAGGTGGTGTCGCTGCAGACGGGGCGTCCGCGTCCCGCGCTGTCGACGCTGTTCGGTTCAGAAGTACGGGTCATGGACACGCAGTTGTTCGCCGAGCTGACGGACGACGTATCGCGGCTGGGGGCACGGGCTGCCGCGTCGGCGCCGTCCGGGCGCTTCGGGCGGCGGCGGAACGGGGCGAGGGCCGGCTCGTACGCGCCGGCCCGGGCCGTGATTCCGGCTCCCCGCGTTCCGGCCGCCCCCGGTCCCGGTGCGCCGTCGGGGCCTTATGCCCTGAACGGCCCCCGGCTGGCCTGGTTCGACGCGCGGTCCACCTCGCTCGCGCTGCCCGTGCCCCGGGTCGACGCGAGCGACCCCAACGCGGGCTTCCTCGCCGGACTGATGACCACCGCCCCCTCCGAACTGATCGCCGCGCTGAACGCCGTGTCCGCGGCCTCGCTGGAGACCCGGCTGCGTGAGCTGCGCGCCCGCCTGGAGATGAACGAACTCGGTGCGGCCGGGCAGACGCTGACGGCGCTGGAGAGCCAGTACCCGGACGACTGGCGGGTCGTCTGGTACCGCGGCGTCACCTCGCTGGTGACCGGTGACAACGAGAACGCGGCGCTCTCCTTCGACGCGGTGTACGACGCGTTCCCCGGTGAGCCGGCGCCCAAGCTGGCGCTGGGTATCTGTGCCGAGGTCCTGGGCCAGCTGGACAACGCCGCCGAGTACTACCGGCTGGTGTGGACGACCGACCCGAGCTTCGTCAGCGCGGCGTTCGGCCTGGCCCGGGTGCAGCTCGCCGCCGGGGACCGGGCCGGGGCGGTCAGGGCGCTGGAGTCCGTGCCGGAGGCGTCGATCCACTACACGGCGGCCCGGGTCGCCGCGGTGCGCGCCCGGCTGCGTGAACGGGCACCGGACGAGCCGCTGATCGACGATCTGATGGCCGCCTCGGCCCAGGTCTCGGGGCTGGCCGGTTTCGGTCTGGACGCGGTACGCCGCGAGCAGTTGTCGACAGAGGTGCTGGGGACGGCGCTCGACTGGGTACTCTCCGGTAGTCCGACGGCTCGGTCCTCGGCCCCCCAGCCGTACCCGCCTGCCGGGTCGCCCGGGCCGAGAACACTGCTCGGCAGTGAGCTGGACGAGCGCGGCCTGCGTTTCGGGCTGGAGCGTTCGTACCGGATGCTCGCCCGGCTTGCAGAGCCCGGCGACGAGAGGATCGAACTGGTGGAGCGGGCCAACCGTTTCCGCCCCCGGACGTGGGTGTGAAAATGTCGCAGAAGCCCCAGGAGACGGCCCCGTCGAAGTGCCCCGGCTGCGAAGAGCCGCTGGAGCCGGCGGACCTGTTCTGCGGTGCATGCGGGTACGACCTGTCGGCCGTGCCCGGACCGCCGCAGGACCACCCGACGATCGCCACGGCCCTGCCGGCGGAGAACGGCGCGGCCGCCGCCCGCACTCCGGCGCATCGCCCGGCAGCGGTCCGCTTCGACGAGCCGGGCGGATCCGGCGACTTCGAGCCGGCCGCGCCCGGGGCCGCACCCGCATCCACGCCGTCCGCGGAGGTGTCTGCGCCCGACCCCCGTACCTCTGCCGCGAAGCCGCCCTCCACACCACCGGCCGGCAGCAAACGGTGTGTGGCCTGCCGCGCCGGCCGTGTCGACACCGACGGCTACTGCGAGAACTGCGGTCACGCACAGCCGCGCGAGCGCGACCACATGGAGCAGGAGCTCGGTTCGGTGGCCGCCGTCAGCGACCGGGGCCTGCGCCACCACCGCAACGAGGACTCGTTCGCGGTGTCGACCACCGCTCTGCCCGACGGTTCACCGGCCGTCGTCGCGATCGTCTGTGACGGCGTCTCTTCGGCAAGCCGCCCCGACGAGGCGTCTGCGGCCGCCGCGAGCGCCGCCAACGAATCGCTTCTGGAGTCGCTGCCGCGCGGTATCCATCCGCAGCAGGCGATGCACGAGGCGATCGTCGCAGCCGCCGAGTCGGTCAACTCCCTGGCCGAGGAGCCCGGTCAGGCCATGGAGCACGACACCCGCCGCCACCAGAACGCCCCGGCGTGCACCTTGGTCGGCGCGGTGGCGGCGGGTGGTCTGCTGGTCGTCGGCTGGGTCGGCGACAGCCGCGTCTACTGGGTGCCGGACGACCGCACCAAGCCGCCCGCCCGGCTGACCGAGGACGACTCCTGGGCCGCGCAGATGGTGGCGGCGGGCCTGATGAACGAGGCCGAGGCGTACGCGGACGTGCGCGCCCACGCCATCACGGGGTGGCTCGGCGCCGACGCGTACGAACTGGAGCCGCACACCGCGTCCTTCAGACCGGACCGGTCCGGTCTCGTGGTGGTGTGCACGGACGGCCTCTGGAACTACGCGGAGTCGGCTGCCGAGATGGCCGCGGCGGTGCCGGCCGACGCGCAGCTGCGGCCGTTGCACGGCGCCCAGGTGCTGGTGGGTCATGCACTCGACGGTGGGGGCCACGACAACGTAACAGTGGCCCTGATGCCGTTCGCCGTAGCGACGCAGGGGGCAGGATCGGCCTGCGGCACCACATGAGCCCCGTTCCACAGCGCTTGGTTCCGTTTCCGTCCGCCCACTCCACACCTGACGATTTCACTCGCGTTCGCCCGCTTTCAGCTGCATTTCTGCCCTCACAGCTGTCTTTCATCTGACACCTGGAGCCTCAAGGAGCCGATCGGATGGCCAACTTCTCCAAGTCGAACGTGCCGCGCTTCTCCGTCGAGGTGTACCAGAACGAATATCTGCCGGAGGGCGGTCGCGAGGTCAACGCGATCGTCACGGTCACCTCGACCGGAGGAGGCACCACCGGCGGCGTCCCGCTGTCCGGTGCGGCTGCCACGCCCGCGCACGTACCGGGGCAGGCTCCGAAAGCCGCCGTGGTGATCATGGTCGACTGCTCCGGTTCCATGGACTATCCGCCGACGAAGATGCGCAACGCCCGCGATGCGACGGCCGCGGCCATCGACACCCTGCGCGACGGCACCTCGTTCGCCGTGGTCGGCGGTACGCACGTCGCCAAGGAGGTCTACCCGGGCAACGGGAGGCTCGCAGTCGCCGATGCGCGGACCAGGGCCCGGGCGAAGGAGGCCCTGCGCGCGCTCAGCGCCGGTGGCGGTACGGCGATCGGCACCTGGCTGCGGCTGACCGACCGGCTGCTCGGCGCCGCCGATGTGGAGATCCGGCACGGCATCCTCCTCACCGACGGGCGCAACGAGCACGAGGCGCCGGAGGATCTGCGGGCCGCGCTCGAATCCTGCGCGGGCCGCTTCACCTGTGACGCCCGGGGTGTCGGCACCGACTGGGAGGTGAAAGAGGTCACGGCCGTGGCCTCCGCGCTGCTCGGCACGGCCGACATCGTCGCCGACCCGGCGGGGCTGGCCGCGGACTTCACGCAGATGATGGAGAACGCGATGGGCAAGGAGGTCGCGGATGTCGCGCTGCGGTTCTGGACGCCCGTCGGGGTCGAGATCAAGTTCGTGAAGCAGGTCGCACCGTCCGTCGTCGATCTGACCGGCCGCCGCACCGAGGCGGGCCCCCGCGCCGGGGACTATCCCACGGGTTCCTGGGGGGACGAATCCCGCGACTACCACCTGTGCGTACGGGTGCCGGAGGCCGGGATCGGGCAGGAGATGCTGGCGTCCCGGGTCTCGCTGATCCTCCCCGACCCGTCGGGCGGGGCCCCGCAGACCCTTTCGCAGGGTCTGGTACGGGCGGTGTGGACGCAGGACATGGCGGCGTCCACCTCGATCAACCCGCAGGTCGCGCACTACACGGGCCAGGCGGAACTGGCACAAGTCATCCAGCAGGGGCTCGATGCCCGCAAGTCGGGAGACTTCGGCGGCGCGACCGCGAAACTGGGCCGTGCGGTGCAGCTGGCAACGGCCTCCGGGAACGAGGACACCGCGAAACTTCTTTCGAAGGTGGTGGACGTCGTCGATGCCGCGACCGGTACTGTGCGACTGAAGGCGAAGGTCGCGGAGGCCGACTCGATGACACTCGAAACACGCTCCACCAAGACCGTTCGCGTCAAGAAATAGCCGCACAGCCGCGCGGTCGGGCCGCCCGGCCGGAGCGATCCGCCGGGTGGCGAAGAGCAACAGAAATGACGGCCCCCGGGGCCGGACGAGGAGAGGAGGAAGCGCCGACATGCCGACCTGCCCGAACGGACACCAGTCGGGTTCCGACGACTGGTGCGAGGTCTGCGGCCATCGCATGGCGGGTGCGGGCGCGCCCGCGGGTGCAGTTCCCCCGCCGCCTCCCCCGCCGCCCGCTCCCGGTTACGGCTTTCCGCAGGGCCCCGGCCCCGAAGCGACCCGGCAGGCCGAGCTCTGCCCGCAGTGCCGCACGCCGCGTGAGGCGATGGCGCCGTTCTGCGAGGAGTGCCGCTGGAACTTCCTCACGAGCACAGCGACGTCGTACACGCCGCTGGCGCCGTCCCACAGCATTCCCGGCCCTCCGCCCGGTCTCAACCTGCCGCCCGGCTTCCAGGCACAGCAGCCGCCGGGCCCTCAGCAGCAGCGCGATCCGTTCGAGTACCAGGGCTCGCGGCCCTCACAGGTGAACCGCCCGGCCGAGCCGCTCTCCCCCGACCAGGGAAGCCGGCCCGGGCCCCCGGCACCGGGGCCGCATTCGCCGGGTCCCCAATCGCCGGGGCCGCAGTCGCCACAGCCGCCGCAGCCGTTCCAGCAGCAGGGGCCGCCGCCGTCCTTCCCGCAGAAGACCGCGCCGCCCCCGCCGTTCCAGCAGCAGTCGGCGCCGCCCGCGTTCCAGCGGCCCGGTCCGCCCGCCCCGCAGGCCCCCCAGCCGCCGACGCCCCAGCCACCGGCCCCGCCCCAGGCGGCGCAGGCTCCGCAGTCCGGCGATGACGACGACTGGATGCTGTCGCCGCCGTCCCGAACGCAGGCCCCGCAGCCGTCGGCCCCGCCGCAGCAGCAACCGCCGTCCCCGGGTCGGAACCAGAACCAGCCGCCCGCGACCTGGACCGCGGTCGCCGCCCCGGACCGTGAGTACTTCCTGGCGATGATGCAGCGCAGCGGTCCCGAGGCGGCCGGGCTCAACCTGCCCGCGTACTCCCCGGAGCAGCAGCTTCCGCTGACCGGCAGCCAGATCACCATCGGTCGCCGCAGGAACAGCACCGGGGAGTCCCCCGACATCGATCTGTCCGTGCCGCCGGAGGACCCGGGCGTCTCGCACCAGCACGCGGTGCTGGTGCAGCAGCCCGACGGCAGCTGGGCCGTGGTCGACCAGAACTCCACCAACGGCACCACGCTCAACGGCGCCGAGGACCCGATCCAGCCCTATGTCCCCGTCCCGCTCCAGGACGGCGACAGGGTGCACGTCGGGGCGTGGACGACGATCACGATCCGCCGGGGCTGAGAGGCTGTCGGGTGACCTCTGACCGGGCCGTCACCCGACAGCCTCTGACCCGCGCTACCCGCTGGGCAGTGGCCAGGCGTACGGCCCCTCGGGGTCGTCCAGCCAGGCCCACTGCCGCCCGTCCCGGACCGTGATGCCGAACCTCTCCCGCTCGGGGCGTCTCTCGCGCTGCCAGAGGGAGAGGGCCTCGCGCGGGTCGAGGGTGGCCTCGGTCAGCGTGAGCAGGAACCGGAAGAGCTCGTTCTGGCTGACGCGCCTCGGCAGTGCGCCGGCGTGCGGGCGCCGTACGGGCTGCGGCTGCGTGCCGCGCAGCGGTACGAAGTACGCGGGCGTGTGCAGAAACCGGCCCTCGGCGTACTTCCCTTGCGCCCCTTCCCGTACCCGCAGCGCGATCAGTCCGGTGGCGAACGGTGCCAGAATCCGTGCGCCGGGCGTGCACTGGTCCAGCCAGGCCTGCGGTACGCACGTCAGGGTGCAGGTCGCGATGATCCGGTCGTACGGGCCGCGCGGGGGCCAGCCCCGCGCCCCGTCCCCGGTGATCACCGCCGGGTGGTATCCGGCCGCCGCCAGATGCCGGCGGGCCGACTCGGTGATCTCCGGGTCGAGGTCGACGGTGGTCACGGCGTCGTCACCGAGCCGGTGCGCGAGCAGCGCCGCGTTGTAGCCGCTGCCCGCGCCGATCTCCAGGACCCGCTGCCCTTCCTGTACGTCCAGCTCTTCGAGCATCCGGGCCATCAGCGACGGCTGGCTGCTCGACGAGATCAGCTCACCGTCCCGGATCCGGGTGGCCAGCGCCACGTCCGCGTACGCCCCGCGCAGCCACTGGGCCCGCCTGACCGGGTCGGGGTCCTCGCACCACAGGCGGTCGAATCCACCGCCCACGAAGTAGTACGGCACGAAGAGATGCCGCGGCACCTCCTCGAACGCGGCCAGCCATTGCGGATCACCCAGCTCCCCACCGGCCACGATCCCGCGCACCATCGCCCACCGCTCCTCGGCGGCGGCCGCGGCGAACTGATCCGGGCACGCGTCGTCCATACCTCCACCTTCCTGCGCCGGGGCCCCGGGGGCCAGGAACCGGGCCGGGGCGGGTCCTGCCGTGCCAGACGTCGCGCGGCGGACGGCAGTTCGACGAGACAGGACCTAGGACCCCGGTCCTCGGCCGGTGCGTCTGCGACGATGGACGGGTGACAGAGATTCCGCGCGACACCCTTCAGGAGCAGACCTTCTACGAACAGGTCGGCGGCGAGGAGACCTTCCGACGCCTGGTGCACCGCTTCTACCAGGGAGTCGCCGAGGACCCGCTGCTCCGGCCGATGTATCCGGAGGAGGATCTGGGTCCGGCCGAGGAGCGGTTCAGGCTGTTCCTGATGCAGTACTGGGGTGGGCCCCGTATCTACAGTGAGCAGCGCGGACATCCCCGGCTGCGGGTGCGGCACGTTCCGTTCCGGGTGGACCGGGCAGCTCATGATGCGTGGCTGGGCCATATGCGGGCCGCCCTCGACGAGCTCGGGCTGGCGCCGGAGCACGAGCGGCAGCTGTGGGACTACCTCACCTATGCCGCCGCCTCGATGGTGAACACCGAGGGCTGAGCACGCGTCCCTGTCCCCCGCCACAGGTGCGGAGTCCCCGCCACAGGTACGGAATGCGTTCCTCCGTATCCGATTAACGGTCACGATCCCATCAAGCTGTACACAAGCGGTTCCCAACGATGCGTACGTGCTGGAAGCATCCGTACAACGTCGGGGGGCGGGTGTGCGGTGAGGGTCCAGGGGGGCACGTGTGACGGGGTTCGTCTTACTTCGGGTGAGGGCCTATCGGCTCCTGCTCGCCGCCGCTGTCCTGGCCGTTGTGCTCACCACCTCGGTACTGGCCGCGCTCACCGCCTTCTCCGGCTCCATCGGTGACGCGGCGCTGCGTCACTCCCTCACCCATCGGTCGGCGAGCGCCGCCTCTCTCGTGATGTCCGCGCAGGTGGTGCCGGCGCAGCGGGACGCGGCCGACGCGATCGCCCGGAAAACCGCCCGCGACACCTTCGACGGCCTTCCCGTGACCGTCCGGACGCTGGAGACGTCGGGGACGTACGCGCTGCCGCGCGGCCTTCGGGCTCCGGACGTCCGGGGCGGCGATCCGGATCTCACCCGCTTCGCCTCGCTCGACCGCAGCCGCATCCGGCTCACCGCGGGCCGCATGCCGGCGGCCGGGAACGGGAAGGCCGGTGATCCCGTCCAGGTCGCTCTGCCCCACGCCGCCGCCCGGGACCTGAAGCTGCGGCCCGGCTCGCGGCTCACCCTCACGGACCGGCTGGACGACAAGCCGTTGCGCGTCCTGGTCACCGGGGTCTACGCGGCATCCGACCGGACAGACCCGTACTGGCAGTTGGACGAGCTCGGCGGGCGCGGTATCCGCAAGGTCGCTTTCACGACGTACGGTCCGCTGCTCACCGACCCTGCCGTGACCGGTTCCGGACGGGTCAGCTCCGGCAACATGTCCTGGCTGGCAACCGCCGATTTCCGCACGGCCACCACGGACCGGATGGACGCACTGCACAGTGCTGCCCTGGCTGCTCCGAAGAAGCTGCAGGCCGCCCCCGAGTTCAGGACCGGCGCCACTGTGCAGACCTCGCTCCCCCGAGTGCTGGAGCAGATCGACCGGGCGCTGCTGGTGTCCCGTTCGACGCTGATGATCGTGGCCGTCCAGCTGGTGCTGCTCGCCGGTTACGCGCTGCTGCTGGTGGCCCGGCTGCTGAGCAGTGAGCGCGACGGCGAGACCCGGCTGCTGCGGGCCCGCGGCGGATCGCGCGGCCGCATCACCACGTTCGCAGCGATCGAGGCACTGCTGCTGGCGTTGCCCGCCGCGCTCGTCGCCCCGCTGCTCGCCGGGCCGCTGACCCGGCTGCTCGCGGACCGCGGCGCACTGTCCCGGATCGGGCTGCGGCTCGAAGCGGGCGCCACCGCCACCGTATGGCTGGTCGCCGCCGTCGCCGCGCTCACCTGCGCGCTGGCCGTCGTGGCGCCCGCGCTGGCGGCCGGTGCCGGGGACCGTCGGGCCGGCCGTGCCGCGGCGCTTCCCGCGCCGCTCCGGGCGGGTGCCGACATCGGCCTGCTGGTGATCGCGGCGGTGGCGTACTGGCAGCTCGACCGCCGGACCACGGGGTTCGGCGGCGGTGCGCTGAGCGGAGACCGGCAGGGGGAACTCGGTGTCGACCCGCTGCTGGTCGCGGCTCCCGCGCTGTTGCTGCTCGCGGGCACCGTACTGACACTGCGGCTGCTGCCGCCCGCGGCCAGGCTCGCGGAACGCGGTGCGTCCGGCGGCCGGGGGCTGATCGCGGCCCTGGCCGGCTGGCAGTTCAGCCGGCGCCCGCTGCGTCATGCCGGACCGGTGCTGCTGCTGATCCTGGCAGTGGCGATGGGCATGCTGGCCATCGGGCAGGGCGCGTCCTGGGACCGTTCGCAGGACGACCAGGCGGACTTCAGGGCCGGTGCGTCGCTGCGCGTCCTGGCCAGTGCCGACGACGACCCGGAGGAGGCGGGCAGGTACGCGCGGCTGTCGGGCGTACGGGAGGCGGCGCCCGCGTTCCGTACGACCACGGAGCTCACCGGTCAACGCACCGCCGAGGTCCTCGCCCTGGACACCGCGCACGCCTCCGAGCGGATGCTGATCCGCGACGACCTCGTCGACCGGCCGCGGGAGCATCTGTTCGACCCGCTCGCCCCGCCGAGGGCCGCACGGGCCGGGCTGCCGCTGCCGAAGAACAGCGAACAGGTCCGGTTCGATGTGCGGATCACGGCGGCCGGGGCGCACGGGCGGCCGTCGCCGGACGCCACCGCGCCGCTCCTCACCGTGCTGCTGGAGGATCGTTACGGCCTTCCGTACCGGGTGCAGGCCGGAGCCGTACCCGTCGACGGCAGGACGCATCCGTTGGCCTTCGCGGTGGCGTCCACGGGTGACCTCGCCGTGACCGGGTTCGAGCTGGACGGCAACCCTCCGGACGGTCCGGGCGAGTCGCACCGGCTGGACATCGGCGCCCTCAGGACCGTGACGGCCGACGGAGCCGAGCAGGCGGTCCCGGTCCCCGAAGGGTTCCGCTGGAACGCCGAACAGACCGACTGGACCGCCGAACTGACCGACACCGGATCCGGTGAGGCGCGCCCCGGCGTTCCGGTGGACGCGACGGCCTCCGCGAAGAGCCCACTGGCCATCGGATACGACCCCGGCTCGGCCGCGGACCCGTGGGAAGCGCCGCGCGCCTTCTCCGTGCGGGCCACCGCGCCCCGTCCCGACGCGCCGATGCCGAACGCCATCGTCACCGACGCGTATCTGAAGGCCGCCGGAGCGAGGAAGGGGCAGAGCGTCGACATCACGCTGGCCGGCGAGACGGTCCGGGTGAAGATCGTGGATGTGGTGCGCAGGCTGCCGACCACTGGCCCCGGCACCGGCTCCGATGCCTCCGCTACCGGCCTCGGCCGGGACCGGGACGGCGGAGCCCTGCTGCTCGACTTCAGGGCCGTCGCCCAGGTCTTGACACAGCGCCCGGGCGCTGTGTTCAACGCCAACGAGTGGTGGCTGAGCACCGCCCCCGGACAGGCTGGAAAGGTCGCGGCCGCGCTGCGCGCACAGCCCGACATCGATCCGGCACAGGTCCAGGTGCGTGACGAGATCGCCCGGGAACTGGTCAGCGATCCGCTGGGCGCCGGGCCGCAGTCCGCGCTGCCCGCGGTGGCGGTCGTCGCCGCGGCCCTGGCCGCGGTCGGCTTCGCGGTGAGCGCCGTCGGCGCGCAGCGGGAAAGGAACGCGGAGTTCGCGGTCCTGCGGGCGCTGGGTACGCCACGCCGACGGCTGACCAGGATGATCGCCGCCGAACAGGGCGTGCTGATCGCGATCGCGCTGCTGGCCGGGACCGTGCTCGGGGCCGTACTGAACCGCGCCGTCGTGCCGCTCATCGTGCTGACCGCGCAGGCCACCATGCCGGTGCCCGAGGTGCTGGTGCAGTTGCCGGCCGGGCAGATCGCGGCGTTGCTGGCGGGCGTCGCCGCGCTTCCGCTGGTGGTCATCGTGTCCCTCGCCCTGCGCGGCCCCGACCCCGCGTCCTCGCTGCGCCTCCAGGGAGACAACTGACATGGCTCCGCGTTCCGTTCGAGACCGCAGCGTCCCCGTCGCCTGTGCGCCCTGGGTCCGTACCCGGTTGCGCAGCGCTCCCGGCGCGGCTTGGGCGCTGGGGCTGCTGGTGCTGCTGACGTCGTTCCTCGCCGCCGCCTTCCCGCGCGCCGTCGAACGTTACGAGAACGAGGGGCTGCGCCATGACATCGCCGTCGCGGACCCCCGGCACAGTGTTCTGGAGCTCGGCGCGCCGCAGCCCGACCTCCAAATACCCCAGGCAGAGCGCGAGGCAGAGGTGCGTGAGGCGGGGCTGGCGTCCGCCTATCGGGCGGCACTGTCCGCGCTGCCCGACGTGGTGCGTACCGACACCGCCCAGTCCTCGTACGGCTTCCGCACCGGGAAGCCGATCGCCGCGCAGGAGAGCTGGCTGTCCCGGCCGGACCGCATCGACCCCGAGCTGACCTACTCGACTCTGCCGGCCCTCCCGGACCACGCCACCCTGCACTCCGGGAAGTGGCCCGCCGTCCACGGCGAGGTCTCCTCGGACACGCCGGAGGTGGAGGGCGCGGTCACCGAGGAGACGGCGAAAGCCCTGCGGATCAAGGCCGGTTCGGCCATCTCCCTGCCGACCGGCGGCAGGACACCGCTGACCGTACGGATCACTGGCATCGTCACCCCCGAGCGCCCCGAGGCGGCCTACTGGTCGGCCCAGCCACTGCTCCGGACCCCGGCCCTGCTTCCCGAACCGGATCTGGAACCTCCGCGATACCACTGGGCCGCGGCTGTCCTGCTGCCGCCGGATGCCGCGCCCGCACTGCTCGCCACCACGGGTGCCCCGGAGGCGTTCTGGCGGTTCGCGCCGGACAGCTCCCGCCTCACCGCCTCCGACGTGCCGGAACTGCGCTCGTCGATCGCCTCGCTGGAAGGCGGTCCCGGGCTGGTGAAGCTGCGTGCGGCGGTCGACGAAAACGCCGAGCTCTCGACGGACATGGACGAGATCGTCACCCGGTACGACACCTTGCGTACGGCGATCGGCCCGATCGTGACGGTCGCCGCCGTGGGCATCGGAGCCGTCGCCGCCGTAGTCCTGCTGATGACCGGCGGGCTGATCGGGGTACGGCGCCGCAGCGAACTGGCGCTGCTGCGCTCACGCGGCGGGTCGCTGCGCGGCATCGGCGGGCGGCTGCTCGCCGAGACGGCGGTCACCGTGGTGCCCGCGGCGGCGCTGGGGCTGCTGATCGCCGTGGCGACCGTCGGGCAGGCCCGGCTGTGGCCCTCGGCCGCAGGCGCGGCCGCCGTCGCCGTACTGGTCTGCGCCGCCCTGCCGCTGCGTACGACGCTGCAGCACCGCAGGCCGCAGCTGCACGGAGCCCGCGACGACCTGATGAGCGCCCGCCCCTCACGGCGGCGCACGGTCGCCGAACTCACCCTGCTGATGCTGGCCGTGGGCGCGGTCGTCGCCCTGCGCCGACGCGGTACCGGGGGCGACGGCGGTGGCGACCTGCTGATCAGCGCCGCCCCCGTACTCGTCGGGCTGATCGCCGCCCTGGTCCTCGTACGTCTCCTTCCGCTGCCGCTGCGTCTCGCCTCGCGCTCCGTCGCCCGGCGGCGCGGTGCGGTCGGCTTCCTGTCGCTGGCCCGCGCCGGGCGCACCTCGGCGGGCGGCACGCTGCCGCTGCTCGCGCTGCTGATCGCGCTGAGCACGGCGGCGTTCGGCGGCTCGGTGCTCGCGGGCGTCGCCGACGCGCGGGACGACGCGGCGGTGCGCGCGACGGGCGCGGACGCCCGGATCGACGGCCCGGGCATCTCCGTGCCGCTGCCGGACCGCCTGATCCGGGAGGTGCGGGAAGCGGGCGGCGTACAGGATGTGACGGGGGTGCGGATCGAGTACGACGTTCCGCTGCCGGCCGACGGGTCCGGGGCCCAGCGCACCAAGAACGCCACCCTGGTGGGCGTCGACCCGGCAACGTATGCGCGGCTGGCCCGCGCGACCGGCCTCGGGCCGTTCTCCGCCGACCGGTTGAAGGCTTCCGGTCCCGCGGCTCCGAAGGGGACGGCGCCGTCCAGGGACCGGGAGCTGCCCGTCATCGTCTCGCCGTCCGTCGCCGAGCGGCTCGGCGACGGACCACGCGACCTCTCCACGGCGGCCGGGAACTTCAAGGTGCGGGTGGCGGGTACCGTCCTGCGCACCCCCGCCGTCTCCGACAGCGACTTCGTGATCGTCGACGCCTCATCGCTCTCCCGCCGGCAGACCACCACCCTGCTGGTGACCGGCGGCTCCCTGGACGCGAAGGCGCTGCGCACGGCGACGCACCACGCGGGCAAGGACTTCTCCCTGCGGCTGCGCTCCGAGGAACGCCAGGCCTTCGTCGACACCCCCATGCAGCGCGGCGCCGAGGGGATCTACACGGCGGCGGTCGCGGCCGGCGCGGGCTACGCCCTGCTCGCCGTCCTGCTGTCGCTGCTGCAGACCGCACCGGAACGCACCGCCCTGCTGGCCCGGCTGCGGACCATGGGCCTCACCCCCCGGCAGGGCAGACGGCTCCTCGGCCTCGAAGCGATGCCGCAGGTGCTGCTGGCCGCCGTCGGCGGGCTGTTCGTCGGATGGGCGACGACCGCCCTGCTGGCGCCGGGCGTCGACCTGGTGAGCCTCGCGCTCTTTGCCGGGCCGCGCTCCGGCGCGACCGACACCGTTCTGCTGCGGGCCGACCCGTGGTCGCTGACGCTTCCGGCGCTCGGCGTGGTCGTCCTCGCCGCCGCCGTGGCCGCCGTCCAGGCCTGGTGGGCCGGCCGCCGCGGACCGATCACCGAACTCAGGGCAGGAGACCCCCGATGACGTCGCCGTCGACCCCCACCACCCTGGCCGAGCTCGAACAGCGGGCCGCCGCACGCCGCGACCGGCCCTCCTACGGGCACGACGCGGTGATCGCCTGCGACCGTCTGGTCCGCATCTTTTCCACGGACGGGGTGGAGGTGCAGGCCCTCCAGGGCCTCGATCTGCTGGTCGCCGAGGGCGAGTTGATGGCCCTGGTCGGTGCGTCCGGCAGCGGCAAGTCGACCCTGATGAACATCCTGGCGGGCCTCGACGTGCCCACAGCCGGGTCGGCGAAGGTAGCAGGGTCCGATCTGCTGTCGATGGGAGCGAAGGAACGGCTCCGCTACCGCCGGGACGTCGTCGGCTTCGTCTGGCAGCAGACCGCCCGCAATCTGCTCCCGTACCTCAGCGCCGTCCAGAACATCACCCTGCCGATGCAGCTGAGCGGCCGGGGCCGGAACCGTGAACGGACCGCGCGCGCCGAGTCGTTGCTCCGGATGCTGGGCCTGGAGGAAGTCCGCGACCGGCGCCCGCAGCAGCTCTCCGGCGGCCAGCAGCAGCGGGTGGCGATCGCCGTCGCGCTCGCCAACAGCCCGTCGGTGCTGCTCGCCGACGAACCGACCGGCGAACTCGACTCCGCCACCGGCGAGCAGGTGTTCGCCGCGTTCCGCCGCGCCAACGAGGAGCTCGGCACCACGATCGTGATCGTCACCCACGACCAGGCGGTGGCGAACGAGGTCCGCCGCACGGTCGCCATCCGCGACGGCCGTACGTCCTTCGAGGTGCTGCGCCGCACCGAGGTCGACGCGGCGACGGGCCTGGAGTCCCAGGTGGCCCGCGAGTACGCAATGCTCGACCGCGCGGGCCGGCTGCAACTGCCCGCCGAATACACGGAGGCGCTCGGAATGGAGCACCGCGTGATGCTGGAGCTGGAGCAGGACCACATCGGCGTCTGGGCGGACGACCAGCCGCACCCGTAACGGGTGTCGGTGGTGCCGGCACCGGGCCGCTTCGACCGGGTGGCCCGATGTTCCCGCGTCACTGGCGTCGTGCCGTTGCTCAGCGCGCGCCCACCGTTACCGCGAGCGTGCCGAGTCCGCTGCCCGGGCCGCGCAGGGCGATCGAGCCGAACGGGGTGCGCAGCCGCAGCCAGGAACCGGCCGCGAGCAGGGCGACCGGGAAGTCCGGCGCCGGGCGGAGGAAGCCCAGGGACTGGGCGGCGTGGACGGCACGCAGCGGAAGTTCGGTGCCCGCGACCGTGCGCGACCAGATCTCGCGCCCGATCAGGTCCCGCTCCGCCCGGGTACGGCGCTCCTCGGGCAGGGCCTCGTCGCGGGAGCGGAACTCCGCCACCGCGGCGGTGACTGCTGTGCGCAGGGAGACCGGGTCGGGCAGGCCCGGCAGTTCGTGCCAGCCGCCGCGGGGCGGGAGGACACCCGTCCACGGCGGCCCGGTGACGGGTGCGGGCAGGGCGCCCGAACCGGCTGCCGTGCCCTCGACGCCGAGGGTTTCGAGGAGTTCACCGGCGGACACCGTGACGTCCAAGTCGTGCGGGCCGGCCAGCCGCGCCGCCCGGACCGCCAGGACCTCGAACGACGGCGGCCTGCCGAACACGGCCAGCGCACTGCCGCCCGCCTGCATCCGCACCGCGGCGGCCCGGTCGTAGTGGAGCAGCCGGCCGAGGAAGGCCGCGAGATCCGCGGCCTCCCTCGGGTCGGCGAACTCCAGCGACCGCACGGGCACCGTCATACTGCGGCAGGCTCCTCGGCCAGGAACTGCCGGAGGAAGAAGTTCTCCTCGGCGGAGATCCGCCGGGGCCGCGCCTGAGCCAGGTCGTACGGCACGACGACGGTCGAGGCCCGTACATAGACCTGGTCCGGGTCCTTGATCTCGTACGCGATCGTCAGCGACGCGGCACCGATCTTCGTGACCCACGACTCGACGGTCACCGGCTCGTGCCGGTGGACCAGCGGCCGTACGTAGTCGATCTCGTGCCGCGCCACGACGGACCCGCCCGAGAAGGACGGCGAACCGTCCCCCGGCGCCAGCCGGAACATGAAGTCGATGCGCGCCTCCTCCAGATAGCGGAGGAAGACCACGTTGTTGACGTGGCCGAAGGCATCCATGTCCGACCAGCGCAGCGGGCAGTTGTAGATGTGACGTGCCAAGACGATCAGCCTCGCGTGAGCTTCTTGTACGTGGCACGGTGCGGGCGGGCCGCTTCCGCGCCGAGGCGGTCGACCTTGTTCTTCTCGTACGACTCGAAGTTGCCCTCGAACCAGTACCACTTGGAGTCGCCCTCGTACGCCAGGATGTGCGTGGCGACGCGGTCCAGGAACCAGCGGTCGTGGGAGATGACCACAGCGGCGCCCGGGAACTCCAGCAGGGCGTTCTCCAGCGAGGACAGGGTCTCGACGTCGAGGTCGTTGGTGGGCTCGTCGAGAAGCAGCAGGTTGCCGCCCTCCTTGAGCGTCAGCGCCAGGTTCAGGCGGTTGCGCTCACCACCGGAGAGCACACCGGCCGGCTTCTGCTGGTCCGGGCCCTTGAAGCCGAACGCGGAGACATACGCCCGCGAGGGCATCTCGACCTGGCCGACGTTGATGTAGTCCAGCTCGTCCGAGACGACGGCCCAGAGCGTCTTCTTCGGGTCGATGTTGGCGCGGGACTGGTCGACGTAGGAGATCTTGACCGTGTCGCCGATCTTGATGGAGCCGGTGTCCGGGGTCTCCAGGCCCTGGATCATCTTGAACAGCGTGGTCTTGCCCGCGCCGTTCGGACCGATGACGCCGACGATGCCGTTGCGCGGCAGCGTGAACGACAGGTCGTCGATCAGGACCTTGTCGCCGAAGGCCTTCGAGAGGTTCTCGACCTCGACGACGATGGAACCGAGCCGCGGGCCCGGCGGAATCTGGATCTCCTCGAAGTCCAGCTTCCGCATCTTCTCCGCCTCGGCCGCCATCTCCTCGTAACGAGCCAGACGTGCCTTGGACTTGGTCTGCCGGCCCTTGGCGTTGGAGCGGACCCACTCCAGCTCTTCCTTGAGCCGCTTGGCGCGCTTCTCGTCCTTGCGGCCCTCGACCTTGAGGCGGGCGGCCTTCTTGTCGAGGTACGTGGAGTAGTTGCCCTCGTACGGCAGCGCGCGGCCGCGGTCGAGTTCGAGGATCCACTCGGCGACGTTGTTCAGGAAGTAACGGTCGTGGGTGACTGCGACCACGGCACCCGTGTACTTCGAGAGGTGCTGCTCCAGCCAGTTCACCGACTCGGCGTCGAGGTGGTTGGTGGGCTCGTCGAGGAGCAGCAGGTCGGGGGCCTCGATCAGCAGCTTGCAGAGCGCGACACGGCGCTTCTCGCCACCGGAGAGGTTGACGACCGGCCAGTCGCCGGGCGGGCAGCCCAGGGCGTCCATGGCCTGCTCCAGCTGCGCGTCCAGGTCCCACGCGTTGGCGTGGTCCAGGTCCTCCTGGAGCTTGCCCATCTCCTCCATCAGCGCGTCGGAGTAGTCGGTCGCCATGAGCTCGGCGACCTCGTTGAAGCGCTTGAGCTTGCCCATGATCTCGGCGGCGCCGTCCTGGACGTTCTCCAGGACCGTCTTCGCCTCGTCGAGCTTCGGCTCCTGCATGAGGATGCCGACGCTGAAACCGGGCGACAGGAACGCGTCACCGTTGGACGGCTGCTCCAGACCCGCCATGATCTTCAGCACCGTGGACTTACCGGCGCCGTTGGGGCCCACGACACCGATCTTCGCGCCGGGCAGGAAGTTCAGGGTGACGTCATCGAGGATCACCTTGTCGCCGTGCGCTTTGCGCGTCTTGCGCATGGTGTAGATGTACTCAGCCAAGAGAAACCGTCCGGCTATCGATGTGTGGGCAGATACACCCCATCTTGCCTGACGGCCGTCCAAGGATGGAAACCAGTCCGGTCCGCGGAACACCCTGCGCCGCCTTCCGGCATGCGGTGGCCCTGGTACGCGGACGCGTACCGGGGCCACCATCAGGCAAACGTGACAGATTGCCTACGGTTCGTCACTCCGTGGTTACTGGGCGGAGGACTGCGTGTTGCGCTTGCGGAGGAGGAAGACCGCGCCGCCGCCGACGACAACGAGGGCGATCGCGATCCCCGCGATGATCGGAGTGGCGCTGGAGCCGCCGGTCTCGGCGAGGTCGCCCGTGGACCCGGTCGAGCTGCCGCCGACCGTGGCCGGGGTGGGCTGGGCCTGGGTCTGCGTGTCGAGGCCGCCGGTGCCGCTGCCGCTGGTCTTGCAGTCCAGGACGCCCTTGAACGTCTGCGAGAAGCCACCGGGTCCGGTGATCGTGAAGTCGTACGCCTGGTCCTCGGCGACCGGGACGGTCACCGTCTCGGACTTGCCCGCCTCGATGGTGTGCTTCGCCCCGGCCAGCTCGAAGGTGAACGCCTCGTCGCCCTTGTTGCTCGCGGTGACGTCCACGCCGCCCTTGGCGCAGTTCTTCTTCGCCGAGACCGCCGGGATCGCGCCCTGCTTGGCCCAGGTCGCGGTGGCGGCCGCGGAGACCGTGGACTCGCTGGAGCCGGCCAGGATCATGGTCTGGCTCTTGGTCACCCCGGCGAAGGCCCGGCCGACCGGCACCGACGTGGTGGCCTGGACGGAAAGCGAGGCGGAACCGTCGGCGGCGCCCGCCGGTACGTCGAAGTAGAGCTCAGCACCATTGGCCGCGGCCGTCACGGGCTTGCCGCTCTTGTCGGTGACCTTGACACCGCTGGCGGCGTCGGCGGGCGGGGTCACGGAGACCTGGCCCGCATTGGTACGGACAGTGACCGGCCCGAGCCGCTCACCGGACTTGCCGGAGACCGCGGCCGGGTCCAGGACGAGGGACGGCTTGGGCTCGGCCTGGTCGACGGCGTTGCGCTCCAGCCAGTCGGCGAGCTTCTCGGCCTGGCCGTCGATTGCGTCGATATCGACGTTGTCCGAGTAGCGCCAGATGGCGACCTGGGTGCCCGCCGCCGCGGTCTTCTCGGTGAGCGGCCCGGTGCCGGCCTGCTCGGCGAGCGCCGCGAGGTCGTCGACCTGCGGGTAGGAGTGCTCCAGAATCCAGCGGATCTTGCCCGCGTTCTTATTGCTGCCGAGCGAGGTCTGGTTCCAGGGGGTCTCCAGATACTTCGCCCGGTCCTGGGTGGGGTTGTGAATGTCGATGCAGTACGTCTTGAGCTTGCCGCCGCCGTCGACGGTCATCTCGAAGAGCCCGGCGGGCAGCTCCTGGTTCCGGCCGTCCGTGTGGAGCACAGCGCGGTCGTAGGTCTTCAACCCGTCCAGGACCGCGGCCGCGCCACCTTGATGCTGCGGCGCCTCGTCGGCGACCGCACTCCCCGCGCCGACAAGGGCGCCTGCCATGACCAGACCCGATGCCACCACCGAAGCGGCCAGCCGGGCTATACCCCGCCGCCGTGGAGAATTGGCCGTCTCGGTGAACGACAAATCGGTCGCTGAAGAAGCAGAAAACACAGAATTCCCCTCCAGGCGAGACCCTCCGCGCCTGATGCGCGTGTGGGGGTTGTCCCGCCAGTCGACTCAAGTGCCCGTGAGTACTGGGGAATCCTAAAGACGAAGCGATGAACAGTCCCCCGTCATACCGTCGTACAACCATTCCGAATCGGAATCGTTATCGCCTATCGCGCGACTCCGCGCCCCTCGGCCCGCCCCGATCCGCCCAGGTCAGCCCAGGTCTGCCCAGGTCCGGTCACGGAACCGAAGCCAGCTCCTGGTCACCTTTCTGACGCCCTGTCGTCCGCTTGGCCCGCTGCCGCCCGACCCGTTCGCTCACTTCACCCTGTTTACCCCCTTCCTCGCATTCACTCCTTTCCTCCAGATTGTCTCGCCCGGCCCGTTCGACCCGTTCGGCTCGTGACACGCCGTACGAACCGCCCGATCGTCCCGATCCGTCCGAGTCACCCGTCCCGCCCGAGTCCCCCAGTCTGTCCACGCTCCCCGAGCGCGTCATCAACCCCGGATCACCCCTCATCACCCGTCGGAACGCAGCCGTCCCCCGGGTCAGATCGTGTCCTACCGCGACTGCCTCGATGTCCACGAACGTCCTGTGCCGGCCCTCCCGTTCCTCCTCGCGCACCTTCAACCTGCCATGCACGACAAGTGGTTCGCCGACGGAGACGGAACCGGACAGGTTCGACGCCAGAGTCCGCCAGGCCCATACGGTGTAGAAGCTGGTGTGCCCGTCTGTCCAAGCCTGTTTCTCGCGGTCCCAACGGCGCGGCGTCACCGCGAAACGGAATCGCGCCATTCCGCCGGTCGCGGTCTCCCGGAACTCCACGCCCGTCGCCGCGTTGCCCACCAGTGTCACCAAGGTGTCGTTCATGACTCCGCCTCCCCTTCGGCTTTCGGCTCCAGCGACCACACCCGCGCGGTCACTGATCCCAGGTTGAAGGGAAGGCGGAAATCCTGCTGATACCTGTGGGCTACCGAACAGTTGTGGAAAACTCCGTCACCGCCACGTACCGCTCCCGCACCTCGCGGTAGCGCACGAGCTCCGCCGCCACCGGATCGAGCACCCGTGCCCGCCCACAGGCCGCCGCCGCCTCGCGCAGCTGACGCTCGGCCTCCTGCCCGTACCGTCGCGCGGGACCCCGTGCCGCGGCCGCGCACGACCACTGCACCAGGGGGCCGCCGATGACCCCGGCCAGCATCACCAGGGCGGGCGTGAGAAATCCCGGTTCGAGTACGCCGACGATCTGGCCGACCAGCCAGAGACCGCCGAAGATCTGCAGCACCGTCATCGATGCCTGTGCCAGCACGGCGGCGGGCCACCACCTGGGCCGCGGCGGCTTCCCGCCCGCGCGACCGCTGCGCGCCACGCCCAAGGCCCCGGCCACCCCGGCGGCCATGACCGTCGAACCGCCCGGACCGCCCGTACTGAGTGCACCGCCTGCCACGCCGTCCGGGGAGCAGCTCACCGCCCGTCCCCGCCCGTCCGCGGTGCCGTCCCTTTCCGTCAGTTCGTCGAGCGCCTCCGGCAGCCCTTGCGCACCGTTCACCGCGGCCTCGCGGACCGCTTGCGCCCAGGGGCCGGGCAGCCCGTCGGCGGCCTCGTCCGCCACCGTCCGCACCGCCTGTTCGACGCGTTGCCGGGCCGTGAGCTGCTCCTCGGGGGGTGCGGGCTGCGACGGGCACTCCAGGCCTCCCGGCCGCCGGGTGGACCCGTACCAGCGCCACAGCCGCAGCCACGGCGTGCCGCACGCCCGGCCGGCGTTCCTTCGCCACTCGCGTTCGGCCGCCTGGCCCGCCGCGGCCGCTCCGACGGCCTCCGCGAGTCGGTGGGCGAACTCCTTGCGGGCCCCTTCACCGAGACCGGGCCGCCCCTCGGCGACATACACCGGACGGAGCCTGGCCGCGGCGGCGTCCACATCCGCGGACAGTCGGCGCGCAGCCGCAGTGCGCTCCTGGACGAACCGGCCGAGCATCTCGCGCAGTTCACCCACGCCTTCGCCCGTGAGTGCGGACAGGGACATGACGGTGGCGCCCGGTTCACCGTGTTCGCCGAGCGCCATGCCGTCCTCGTCGAGCAGCCGGCGCAGATCGTCGAGGACCTGGTCGGCGGCGTCGCCGGGCAGCCGGTCGATCTGGTTGAGCACGACGAACGTGATCTCGGCGTGCCCGGCGAGGGGCCGCAGGTAGCACTCGTGCAGGGCCGCGTCCGCGTACTTCTCCGGGTCGACGACCCAGATCACCGCGTCAACCAGCGCAAGCACCCGGTCGACCTGATCACGGTGTCCGGTCGCCGCCGAGTCGTGGTCGGGCAGGTCGACGAGGACGAGCCCCTGGAGCGCCTCGTCGGCGTCCGTACCGCTCTGCTGCGGCCTGCGCCTGAGCCGTCCCGGAATGGCGAGCCGGTCCAGCAGCCCGGCGGCCCCGTCGGTCCAGGAGCAGGCGATGGGGGCTGCGGTGGTCGGCCTGCGCAGCCCGGTGTCGGAGATCTGGACTCCCGCGAGGGAATTGAAGAGGGTCGATTTGCCGCTGCCGGTCGCTCCGGCGATGGCGACGACGGTGTGCCGGGAGGAGAGCCGCCGGCGGGCTGCCGCTTCGTCGAGCACGCGTCCCGCTTCGGCGAGGGTGGCCCGGTCCAGCCTGGCCCTGGACAGCCCGACGAGTTCACGCAGCGCGTCGAGCCGCGGCCGGAGCGGACCGCCCGACGGTTCGTACGCATCGACCCGGGGCGGCCGTACGTCGTCGTTCGGGGCGGCCTGGGACTCGGCGTCCGCCGCCTTGGCGGCCGCGCGCCGTGCGATGAGCCCGTCGTTCCAGCCACCGGCCGCCTCCGGCACAGTTGCGCGCCCGTCGTCGGGCGTCCGGCGCAGGTTCCGGTGGTTCTGGTTCCCGTCCTCGTGAGAAGCGGGACTCTCGCCCCGGCCGGGCCCCTCTTCAATGACGGCAGTCATCGCTGCCACCTCTCCTTCTGCAGTACGGACAGCGCGGCGATCAGTTCGGCCTGCGGCTCCGGGGCCACGCCGAGTGCGTCGAGCGGTGCGAGCCGCCGGTCGCGCTCGCCGTCCAGCACCCGGTCGAGGCAGTTGGTGAGCAGTGCGCCCCCCTTGTCGCGCAGCCGCAGCGCACCCTGGGCGCCGATCCGTTGGGCGAGCTGTTCGCCGGCGCCGCGGGTGCGGCGACCGCCGAGCAGTGCGGCGGCCACGAGCGCCACCACTGTCCCGGCGTCGGGTGCGGCGTTGCGTTCGAGCTGGCGCACCTCTTCCTCGGCCAGTTCCTCCAGCACCCGCCACCACCGCCGCGCAGCCATGGCGATCCGGCCCCGGATGTCCTCGGCGTGCCCCCATCCCCCGGCCTCCCGGCCGACATCCTCGAAGCCGAACACCCCGGCCGCGGGCTCGCGCTGCCAGGTCGTGCGGATCTTTTCGTCGGCGGCTGCCACGGCGCACTGCAGAAGTGCGGCGAGGCTCTCCACCAGCGCTTCGAGGAGTTCCTCGGAGGAGCTGTACGTCGGGTATCCACGCCACCGGGTCCGGGCGTCCCCGGCGAGTACGCCGCCGTTGCGCAGCCGCTGCCGGACCCGGGCGCCTTCCGTGCGGTACGCGTCCTCGACCACACCGGTCAGCCGAACGGCCGCCGCGTACTGCGCCGCGACGGCACCGGCCAGCGCAGGCATCCGTACGTCCAGCGAGTCGATGACCCCGGCCGCCGTACGCCCGGCCGCCTGCTGTCGGGCCGCCGGGTCCTGGGCGCGGTGGCTGAGCCAGGCCCGCAACGGGGCGACCGCGGTGGTGGGCAGCAGCCCACTGCCGCCACCGGCCGATTCGGGCAGCTCGGGAATGGTGAAGCGCGGCACCTCACCGAGGCCCGCCTTGGTGAGCAGCGCCCCGTACTGCCGGTCCACCTCGTCGATCACCTGGTGCGGCACCCGGTCCAGGACGGTGACGAGCGAGGCGTCGTACTCCTTGGCGGTACGCAGCAGGTGCCACGGCACGGCGTCCGCGTACCGGGAAGCCGTGGTCACCATCACCCACACGTCCGCGGCGCAGATCAGCTCGGCTGCCAGGACCCGGTTCCGTACCACGAGCGAGTCGATATCGGGCGCGTCGAGCAGTGCCAGCCCGCGCGGCAGCCCGGTGGCGGTCTCGACGCGCAACGTGGTCCCGTCCTCCTCCTCGCTCCCGTCGAGCCCGTCGTTGCCGTCGCACCGGCCGGGATCCCCGTTCTCCTCGGGCGGCAGCCAGACCCTGGTGAGCTGTGGCAGTACGCGGACCCCCGCGAACCAGTGGTGATCATCCGGATGGCAGACGAGTACGGGTGTCCGCGTGGTCGGGCGCAGCACCCCGGCCTCGCTGACCAGCCGCCCCACCAGCGAATTGACGAGCGTCGACTTCCCGGCGCCGGTGGAGCCGCCGATGACCGCGAGCAGGGGTGCTTCAGGATCTCTGAGCCGGGGAAGCAGATAGTCGTCGAGCTGGGCGAGCAGCTCGCTACGGGTCTGGCGGGCGCGCGCAGCCCCCGGCAGCGGAAGCGGAAGACGCACGGCAGCGACACGGTCGCGCAGGGCGGAAAGTGCATCGATGAGCTGAGGCCGTACGTCCAAGGTCACCACATGCGAAGAATGCCCAATTTTGGAGCCTTTTTGAAGCGTATAGCCACCTCTGCGCGCCGGTTCTCCCACCGGGACGGAGTCAGGACAGAGAGGACGAGTGGGGCGCAGGCATAACGAGTGCACAACACCCGGGACGCGAGGCGTCAAAAGCGATGCGCAAATCCCGCCCACCTGCGATTATCGGTTCGCTTCACCGAACCTCCACATCGTGCCACGCAGGTGAAGCAACCAGGTCGAGGCGATCGGAGCCCTATCCTTGTCCCGGCGGGTCACCGACCTGCCCGGCCCCAGGGCTCCAGGCCGCCGAGGCCACCACCCGGCCCCCGTAGCTCAGTGGATAGAGCAGGCGCCTTCTAAGCGCTTGGCCGCAGGTTCGAGTCCTGCCGGGGGCGCACATCGACAGACCCTCCTTCGGGAGGGTCTTTTGCTGGTCAGGGGTGATTTTCGGCCGGGGGTGGTGCGAGCCGCCGCCGGCGGCTGGATCCGTCCGACTGAAACTGGCCAGGGGCGGCCTCCGGGTGCCTTTCCCGAAAGCTTCCCGAAGTTTCGGCTGAAGCCGCTTTCGTGACGCGCGTTCACGTGACGCCCCTCGGTGACGACGGCCGCCGCTCGGTCGTTCCCCGCCGACCATCCGCGCCGTACCTGCCAGGCCCCGAGAAGGCGCCGCCCGGCCAGCTGTTCCCGGCCGGGCGCACCTCGGTGCTCGCCCCGTCGGCGGCGAGATGTCGGTCGATCCGAGCTCCCAAGCGGCGTTGCCCCCCTTGAGTCGAGAGTCCTGGGCCGTGACTGTCGCCGGGAACGCCAACGACGCGGACGCCAGTGGACACCGTTCGCGGCGCCTGCCGGTGCCCGCCGAATTCTCCGAGATCAAGCGAACCTCCGCGTGGCTTCGCGTATCCGGCCGCCGAAAAGTCCGCGACACGAACGCGAGCACCAGCATCCGAAGCCCAGGTCTGCTGGCTTCAACGTCGTACTCAATGTGCGGAGCGGGCCAACCAGCCGCTGTGCGGTCTTCTGGCATGCCGCGAGCCGACTCGACCGTGTCGAACGGTTACGCAATGCATACGAAATGTCACTATTTGCGCACCCTCTCCTGAAAGGAAGCTGCTCATGGCGCTCCGACGTACCCGGGCAGCGGTGGCTGCCGCCATCGGCGCCGCTCTGCTCGCAGGGGCTGGGCCCGCCGCGTTCGCTTCGAGCCCCGCGCCCCAGCCACCCTCCGTTCGAGCCGTGACGCCTCAGCAGAACGTGCCGACTCTGGACGCGCCCGGCCCTGCCCAGCGCGTCACCTACGGGGCGGACGGCATCACCCGTCGCCACTTCAGCCGGCTCACGGTCCAGGCTCCGCCGAACACCCGGATCACCGCCGTCGACCCGAACTGTGACGGTTGGACCTGCCCGGTCACCATCGCCCCGGACGGGAAGAGCGCCTACGCCGACTTCCCGTCGAACAACTGGATCTGGATCTACCCGTTCCACGTCAGCCTCGCCGCCAACGGCGACGCCCCGCTGGCCGGAGGCACGTACTCCGGCACGTTCAGCCTCGACGGCGACACCCAGCCCCTGACCGTCAACATCTCCCCAGGGACGCAGGGCGCCATCTCGGCGTTCCTCACCGACACCCCCAACGGCGGGGGCTCCTACGTCAACTTCGTCCTGCCCGGGTCGAACGCGGCTCAGTCGGGCCTGCAGGTCGGTGACATCATCACAGCGGTCAATGGCCAGGCCACCTCCAATACGGCGGCCGTCAACAACGCGATCACCGGCTGGCGCGCAGGCACCGCCGTTCCGATCACCGTCTTCCGAGCGGGCAGCACGGTCAACCTGCAGCTGACCCTCGACTGAGCACCGGAACACCGAGCCCACCAACCGGCGGACCTTGCCGCTCGACGATCTCGGAGAACCTCGGCAGGTACGAGCGAGGCGGCCCGCATCGGCGGCCGAAGAGCCACCGCGGGCAGCCACGGCCCGAGCGAGACCCTCACGACTGCCGAGGTTTTCCGGTGGCCTGCCTGTGCGCCTCGCCCAGTGTCTGGATATCGATCACTGAATAGGCGGAAGTCGGTATGAATGAGCATCCATCCGGATAGACCACGCTCAGGTCGTCGACAGGCGGCTCAGAACCTCGACACTCGACACCGGAGTATTCCGTGGCAATGATCCAGACCGGCAAGGTAGACCTCCGTTCGGACAGCGCGATCGAGACCGCCGGAGGCAACACCTCGACCTTCACTCGGGTTACTTTTCCCTCGCCGTTCCCGGCGGGGGCCGAGGTCATCGTGCTTCCGCTGACCCAGACCTTCAACGGCCCGGAGACCCCGGGCATCCGCGTCCACGACGTGACCGAGCGGGGCTTTCTGATCCGTCTCAACGAGGTCAACGTGAACGCCAACGTCAAGAGCGACGGCAAACACACCACCGAGACCATCGGATGGCTCGCCACCACCACCTGACGGTCGTCGCCGGCACCGCCGCTGCGGGTGACCGAACGGCTTCTGCAGCAACACCGGCCCTCTTCCCCACCCGGTAGCCGGGGGGGGAGAGGGCCGATTCATTCCCGGACCGCTCCCTGGCCATGTTGTCGGATCCGTTGAATGGTGATTCGACACCAGCCTGGTCCTGCGCACTGGGCTGGGGCTGTTCTGACGACGTCCCTGTCGGCCCCGGCCGCCTCCCATCTCGCTCCGGCCCAAGGCGCGCAGTGTGTCGCAGGCGCCAGCCGCCGAGGACGTTGTTCAGGGCCGGGATGCGATAGAGGTTGCGGCACAGGTCGTGCTGCGGAGCTTCCGGGAAGCGATGTGCCCAGACGGAGCCGATCCGTGGCTGTCTCCCCTTCCAGGGGCGCACTATGGCCGCTTTTTCTGCAGGACGTATGTACTGCGGGAGTCGGGGTCGCCGAAGAAGAAGTAGAGCTGCAACCTTTCCCTGTTGTCGCGCCGCAACTCGAACGTCCACGTATAGGCATCAGGAGCCGGGGCACGTTCGGTCGGATCGTCGTGCGGCTCAGCCGGATCCGGCGCGCGAGTGGCCGATGCCGTGCGCGCGGTGAGAGCCACGCGGACATGCTGACCGTCGTTCCATCCCATGCGCTCGTCGGTCAACTCCCACGTCCCCGTACCCGACAGTCGCCACCTGTCGTCGAAGTCGAATTCCTGTCCGTCCAGGAGGTGGATGACGGCCTTTCCATCAGGCTGGAGAGTGACCTCGGTATGGTCCACGCAGAGCCACGAACCCGCAATGTCCGCCCGCTTCGCGTCACGCAGTGCGGGCACCTCGTCGTACATGTGTGGATTGCATCCCACCAATGCGAGCAGGCAGGCAACAAGACTCACCGCCCGGCACCTTGCCAGGCCAGGTGACTTGGTCTTCACAATCCGCCCCCGTCGCGGCACCACGAACGACTGCGGTTCGACCAGCCGTCGAGCACATGCCCGTCATCCTGTCAGCACTAATGAACATGTTCAATTTCTTCGTCGGGCTACGCGCGTGTGCGTGCGGTCGCCCTCCCGTGCGCGGGTCCGCGCGGTGGCCCATGCCACAACCGCGCCAGATCCGGCGGCGCTTCAGCGGGAACTGCGATCCGCCGGATCGACCCCGCCGTCGAGGCGACCGCCATGGACGGCCCCGCGCCCTGCACGGCCTCGCCGCCGTGTGACGGCCATGCTGCTCGCGGGCAGAGCCCTTGACGGTCCGGACAGCCCGTACCGTGTGACGGCACGTGCCGCCGCGGACGGTCCGGACGCCCGCGTGGCCCCCGCCGGCCTGGGCCTCCCCTACACAAGAAGACTGGTCGCCATGAACACCCTGAAGAACACCACCGACGGAACGTGGTTCCGGCGGTACGCCCCGTCCGCCTCGACCCGTATGCGACTGCTCTGCCTGCCGCACGCCGGCGGTTCGGCGAGTTTCTTCCACTCCTGGGGGAACGCCTTCGGCGACGACGTCGAGGTTCTGGTGGCCCGGTACCCGGGACGCCAGGAGCGGATCGCCGAGCCCTGCATCGAGAGCATGGAGGAGATGGCCGACGCGGTGACCGCCGCGCTCCTGCCCCTCCTGGACAAGCCGCTGGCACTCTTCGGCCACAGCATGGGGGCTTCGCTCGCCTACGAGGTGGCGGTCCGCCTGGAACGGGAGCACGGCTTCGACCCGAGCGTTCTCCTCGTCTCCTGCCAGCAGCCGCCCCACGGGCAGCAGCCGCGGACCGCGCACCTGGGCGGTGAGGAGTCCGTCCTCGCCGAGGTCCGCAGGCTCGGCGGTACCGACGCCGCACTGCTGGAGAACCCCGACCTCCGGGAACTCGTGATGCCTGCGCTCCAGGCCGACTTCACCGTCGTCGGGCGGTACGCCGAGAACGGCCCCCGGCCCGCCGTACCCGTGCGCTGCCCGGTCATCGGTTACGTCGGGGACCGCGATCCCAACGTCGCCGTGGAGGAGATGCGCGCCTGGGCCGGCATCGCTCCGAAGGGCTACGAGCTGAAGGTGCTGCAGGGCGACCACTTCTACCTGGTGCCGCAAAGGGACGGCCTCATCGGCGATCTGACGTCACGTCTGCACTGACCCGTAGCCCTGCTCGGGCCCGGTTCCCGTCCCATGCGGGACCGGGACCCTCCCGGTCCCGGTCCCGCATGGCCCGCCGCCCCGACTTCTTCAGCGGTTGAACGACGATCCCAGCTCCGCGCCCGTCGCCACCGTGCCCAGCGTCCCGTGGCCGAACGTGAACGATCCCTTGGCCGTCACACCGGAGGCCGTGGCCGGGAAGACCCACAGGGAGCCCGCGCCGGCGTTCTCGCCGGGGGCGCCGACGACCAGTTCGGTGCGGCCGTCGCGGTTGGCATCGACCAGCTTGGCGGCGCCGCCGAACTCGTCGTTCGTCTCGGCCGCACCGGGGACGTTCACCGTGTCCTGGTTGAAGCCCACCGTGCCGGTGCCGGTGGGGCCTGATGCGGTGCCGGGGAGGATCAGGACGGAGCCCGCGTTCTTCGTCGTGCCGAGGTCCTCGTAGGGGACGCCGACTGCGATGTCGCCGTAGCCGTCACCGTTCATGTCACCGATCGACACCGACGCCCCGAACCCGTCGTCCGATTCGGCGGCACCCGGGACACCGGCGCTGTCCTGGTTGAAGGACTTGGCCCGGTCGCCCCGCGGGCCGGTGGTGCTGCCCGGGACATAGGTGATCATGCCGCCGTTGGCGAGCGGTATGTCCACATCGCTGTCGTAGCCGTCGACCGGGCGGCCCACGACAAGGTCGGCGTACTTGTCACCGTTGACCTGGCCTGCCGTGATGGTCTCGCCGGCCTGGAGGCGGGACCCGTTGGCCCCCTTGACGATGGTGTAGTCCTCGCTGAGGCCGGTGGCGCTGCCGTTGCGGACGATGATGCGCCGGGCGTCGTACTCGTCGCCGTCGTGGACGGTGGCGGCCAGATCGTCGTGGCCGTCGCCGTTGAGGTCACCGGCGGTGAGCTCCATGTAGCGAAGGTCGTCCATGTCGCGGATCACTGCGACGGGGGCCGCCGCGCTGCCGTCGCGCTTGAACGGGCCGGACAGAACATGAAGGTCGCTCATCCCGAGGGTGACGATGTCCATGGCTCCGTCGCCGTTGAAGTCGCCGACCGCGATCTTTCCGCCGATCCGGTCGTACTGCTCGTCGCCGGTCAGGAGGGTCGCCCCACCGGACAGTCCGTGCGCGCCGCCCCAGATCACGGTGAGCGAACCGGCCGACATGGACGTGCCGGCCGTCTTGTTCCCCGCGCCGACCACGAGGTCGCTGTACCCGTCCTTGTCCAGGTCGGCGGAGACCGTCGAGCTGCCGAACGCGTCACCGGCCTCGGCGGTGTCCGGGATTCCGGGCGAGTCCTGGGTGAAGACCTGTCTGGTGGAGGTCTGCAGACCGTCCTTGGAGCCGTACACCACACCCACGTACCCGGCTTTGGCCTTGCCGCCGACGGTGGCACCGGGCGCGGTGAAGGCCAGGTCCGGGAAGCCGTCCCCGTTGAAGTCGTCGCGGCGCGGGGCCGGGGCGGGCGCGGCGCCGGTGGTGGACGCCGAGGCCGTGGCGGGGGCCGGGGCGGGCGTCGATGCCTGAGCGCTGGGAAAGGTGATCACGGCGGCCGCCACGGTGATGGCGAGAACCACGCTGGTTCCGAGGGCACGGGATGCCACGTGGACTCCTTCGATCAGGGATTGGGCGTGGGGTGCACGGGGTGTTTCCGGGAATGTGCGAAACACCCTCACTGCACTGGCACTGTGCAATCTCAGACCGATGGACGCGCGTGAAGGTTGCGTTCCAGACCGTGATCATTGCGATCAGGTACGTCGGCAGGACGCCGCTTGCGCACCGAATGGACCGCCGCGGCCGATGACGGCGAGCCCGCCGTGCACCGTCAGGACCGGACTCCTGCCTCCTTCGATGGGTACGGCGACTCCCGCGGCAGGAGTGCCGCCGCGTCGTCGAGCCGACCGGCCGCGACGAGTTCGTGGATCTGCCGGGCCAGCGGAGTGACGTCACGGATCGACACCGTCCACTCGTCCGCGTATCGCCGCGCCGCCTCACCGGAGAGTCCGAGCTGGAGGGAGCGGTACGGAAGCCGGTCCAGGCGGAGGTCACGCTCGGGATCCCACTGGACGCGGGCCGGGCTCCGGCGCAGATTGCGCTGCCAGGTGGCGCGGTCGGGGTGAACTCCCCTCACATAGTGGGAGAGTTCGGAGTTGGCCAGGGCCCAGTCGAAGCCCTCACGGGTGATCTCGACAGCCAGGACGGTCTCCTGACCGTCCTTCGTGGCCCAGCCGCAGCGGTACATCATCCACAGGAAGCTCGGCTTGATCCAGGTCATGCGGTCGCGCTTCCAGACGTCCGGGAAGCGTCCGTCGCGGACAGCGGGAAGGCCGATGAACGGGGCGTACGCCTGATAGACGGTGACGGTCGTATCCGTGTACTGGGCGCGGATCTCGTGCTGCGGGTTGGCCAGGTCGGTCATCGCCCCATCACAGCACTGGCCGGGCGGGTACGGCGAGCGAGTTACGGGTGTGCTCCGCGTGGGGAGCCGTCACGGCTCCCCACTTCGGCTTCAGAATCCACCGGGCGCGGTTGCACGATCGTAACGTCCAGGTCAGTAGGCCGAGTTGACGTTGTCGATGGAGCCGTAGCGGTGGGCGGCGTAGTTGGCGGCGGCCGTGATGTTGGCGACGGGGTCGTAGATGTTCTTGGAGGTGCCGCTCACGTGATAGCTGTTGAAGGTGGGGTCGATGACCTGGAGCAGGCCCTTGGACGGGATGCCCTTGGCGGCGTTGGAGTCCCAGCCGTTGATGGCATTGGGGTTGCCGGAGGACTCGCGCATCAGGTTGCGGTGGATGCCCTCGTAGGTGCCGGGGATGCCCTTCGCACGCATGACCTCCAGCGCCTGGTTGATCCAGGAGTCGACGTTGCCGCCGCCGGAATGGGCGGGGGTGGCGGCCGAGGCGGCCGGGGCTCCGGCGAACATGCCGGCCACGATGGCTGCGCCGGCTGCGGTCATGCCCAGCGACATCTTCTTGGCCCTGGTCATGCGGGCGAACTTCTTGGGCATCGCGGTGATCTGCATTCGGAAATTCCTCTTCCGTCGTGGGGTGATGCCAAGAATTGTTAATCGAGGAAGAAATTCAGGTCAATGCCCCCTGCTTACTATTGGGATTCGTACCGGGCGAGGGAAATGGCCGGGGAAGTGCCGCGACTGCCGGGACACGGGGCGCAGCGGATCTACTATTCGATTACATAGTGACGCCGCTCACGTGGCCCACCCCACACGGCAAATGCCTCAAATCGCCACAAGAGTGACGCCAATCACGTGGTCCGCCTCACATTGAAGAAGCCCTATTCACTCACCGCAATAAAGAATGAGCACGTAGTAATCGACGCGAGGGGATCGCGAGGGGGGATCGGAATGTCGGGCACATCGGAGCGTCGGGATTGGATGCGCCCCACGAACGCTGCGACCGCGTCCGCGACGTCCTGACATCGCACGGACGCCCGACGAGTCATCACCCACTGCGTGGACGCGACCGCGGCGCGCGCATCACATCCACCGGCTCCCCGACGGCCGACGACCCGATTTCCGCCGACGACGATTACCCGGGAGGTAATTGAGGCAGCCCGGCGCCGGTCATTACCGTCCCCGTATGGCGCTCGAGCTGCCACCCGCGCACCGACAGCGAAAGGAAGACCTCATGATGTCGTCCCAGAACGCGGGTACGGTCCCGGCGACGGCCGCCGCCCGTTCCGACAGCCTTCTCCGATTCGCCCTTGTGGCGGACGTGGTCCTCACCGGTGCGAACGGCATCGGATACCTCGTACTCGCCACGGTCCTGGACTCGTTCCTCGGCGTACCCGTCTCGGTGCAGTACCCGGTGGGCGTGTTCCTCACCGTGTACGCCCTGTGGGTGCTGGTCGTCTCCCGTCAGGAGAACATCAGCCGCGGCTCGGTCGGCTTCATCATCACGCTGAACGTGGCCTGGGCCGTGGCCGGCGTCGCGACGGTCGTCGTGGACGCACTGACCGCGACGGGAATCGGCAACGGGTGGATCGTGTTCCAGGGCCTGGTCGTGGCGGCCATGGGCGGGCTCCAGTACGTGGGCCTGCGGCGCATGTGAGAACGCGGGGGCCGCGGACATGACGACGGCCCGTACGGATACGACTTCCGTACGGGCCGTCAGGCGGTCCTGCGGATCAGCGGTTACGAATCGCTGCTCGCGGATCAGTGCTCGCGGATCAGTTGTTGTGGATCAGTTGTTGCGCGGGAAGCCCAGGTCCACGCCCGCCGGGGCGTCGGCCGGGTCCGGCCAGCGCGTGGTGACGACCTTGCCGCGGGTGTAGAAGTGCACGCCGTCGTTGCCGTAGATGTGGTGGTCGCCGAAGAGGGAGTCCTTCCAGCCACCGAAGGAGTGGTAGCCGACCGGCACCGGGATCGGCACGTTGACGCCGACCATGCCGGCCTCGATCTCCATCTGGAAGCGGCGGGCGGCGCCACCGTCGCGGGTGAAGATCGCGGTGCCGTTACCGTACGGCGAGGCGTTCATGAGGGCGACGCCCTCTTCGTACGTCTCGGTGCGCAGGACACACAGGACCGGGCCGAAGATCTCGTCCTTGTACGCGTCCGAGTCGGTGGACACGTTGTCGAGGAGGGAGAGGCCGATCCAGTGGCCGTCCTCGAAGCCCTCGACGGTGAAGCCGGTGCCGTCGAGGACGACGTCGGCGCCCTGGGCGGCGGCGCCCGTGACGTACGAGGCGACCTTGTCGCGGTGGGCGGCGGTGATCAGCGGGCCCATCTCGGACGTCGGGTCGTTGCCGGGGCCGATCTTGATCTTCTCGGCGCGCTCCTTGATCTTGGCGACGAGCCCGTCGGCGATGGAGCCGACCGCGACGACCGCGGAGATCGCCATGCAGCGCTCACCGGCCGAGCCGTAGGCGGCGGAGACGGCGGCGTCGGCAGCGGCGTCGAGGTCCGCGTCCGGCAGCACCAGCATGTGGTTCTTCGCACCGCCGAGCGCCTGGACGCGCTTGCCGTTGGCGGAGGCGGTGGCGTGGATGTAGCGGGCGATCGGGGTGGAGCCCACGAAGGAGACCGCGGCCACGTCGGGGTGGGCCAGCAGGCCGTCGACGGCAACCTTGTCACCGTGCAGGACGTTCAGCACGCCGTCCGGCAGACCGGCCTCGGCTGCCAGCTCGGCCAGCCGGTTGGCGGTCGACGGGTCCTTCTCGCTGGGCTTGAGCACAAACGTGTTTCCGCAGGCGATGGCGAGCGGGAACATCCACATCGGCACCATGGCCGGGAAATTGAACGGGGTGATGCCCGCGACGACACCGAGCGACTGGCGGATCGAGGAGACATCGACCCGGCTGGAGACCTGCGTGGACAGCTCGCCCTTGAGCTGGGTGGTGATGCCGCAGGCCAGCTCGACGATCTCCAGACCGCGGGCTACCTCGCCCAGCGCGTCCGAGTGCACCTTGCCGTGCTCGGCGGTGATCAGCGCGGCGAGCTCGTCGCGGTGGGCGTCGAGCAGCGCCCGGTAGCGGAAGAGAATCGCGGTGCGGGTGGCCAGCGAGGACGTGCCCCAGGTGGCGTAGGCGTCCTTGGCGGCGGCTACCGCGGCGTCGACCTCTTCGAGCGAGGCGAGCGCGACCTGGGTGGTGACGGCGCCGGTGGCCGGGTCGGTGACCGGGCCGTAGTTGCCCGACGCACCCTCGACGGTCTTGCCACCGATCCAGTGGTTGACGGTCTTCATGACAGAACTCCTTCAAAGGTGGTGGCGTCGGTCGGCGACGTGACGGTCATACTCTTCCCGGGCTTTGACGGCCGACGGCCGCGTGGCCGTTTCGGCTACAGGAACATCCCACCATGCCTGCGCCGGAGGGGGCCCCGACACTGTGTCTGCCGTTTCGGTCTCGACGTAGACACAAGTGGGACGGTCCGCAGCACGCGCCTGGGCAAGGGCTTCACGCAGGTCACACACGGTCTTGGCGCGCAGCACCCGCATCCCCAGCGAGCCTGCGTTGGCCGCGAGATCGACGGGGAGCGGGAGGCCGGTGAAGCCGCCGTCCGCGGCGCGGTGGCGGTAGGCCGTACCGAAGCGCTCGCCGCCGACCGTCTCGGACAGGCCGCCGATGGACGCGTAGCCGTGGTTCTGCAGGATGACCAGCTTCACGGGAAGTTCCTGCTGCACCGCGGTGACGATCTCGGTGGGATTCATCAGATATGTGCCGTCGCCGACGAGGGCCCAGACGGGGCGGTCGGGGGCGGCCAGCTGAACCCCGATCGCGGCCGGGATCTCGTAGCCCATGCAGGAGTAGCCGTATTCGATGTGGTACTGGTGCACGGAGCGGGCCCGCCAGAGTTTGTGCAGGTCACCGGGGAGCGAGCCGGCCGCGTTGATCAGGATGTCGTCCTCGGTGACAAGGGCGTCGAGGAGGCCGAGGACCTGGGCCTGGGTGGGGCGGGCGTGCGGGTCCTCGGCGGTGAACGCAGCGGCGACACGCTGCTCCCACTTCTCCTTGGCCTCGGTGTACTCGGTCTCATAAGACGGGTCTACGCGGTGGTTGCGTGCGGCAAGTGCGGCGGTGAGGGCTTCGAGGGCGGTGCGGGCGTCGGCGACGAGCGGGAGCGCGCCGAGCTTGTGGGCGTCGAAGCCGGTGATGTTGAGGTTGAGGAAGCGGACGGCCGGGTCGGAGAAGAGCGTGGCGGAGGCGGTGGTGAAGTCGGAGTAGCGGGTGCCGATGCCGATCACCAGGTCGGCGGTGCGGGCCAGCTCGTCGGCGGTCGCGGTGCCGGTGTGGCCGATGCCGCCGACATCGGCGGGGTGGTCGTACCGCAGCGAGCCCTTGCCGGCCTGGGTGGAGGCGACGGGGATGCGGGTGGCGGCGGCGAACGCGGCGAGGGCCTCCTGCGCCGCGCTGTGACGGACGCCGCCGCCCGCCACGATCAGCGGCCGGCGGGCACTGCGCACGGCCCGTACCGCCCGGTCGAGCTCATGCGGATCGGGGGCCGGCCGGCGTACGTACCAGATGCGCTCGGCGAAGAACTCCTCCGGCCAGTCGTACGCCTGGGCCTGCACGTCCTGCGGCAGCGCGAGCGTGACCGCGCCGGTCTCCGCCGGGTCGGCGAGGGTGCGCATGGCCTGGAGCGCGGCCGGGATCAGGGCCTCGGGTCGGGTGATCCGGTCGAAGTAGCGGGAGACGGGACGCAGACAGTCGTTGACCGAGATGTCGCCCGCGGACGGGACTTCGAGCTGCTGGAGCACGGGGTCGGCGGGCCGGGTCGCGAAGGTGTCCCCGGGCAGGAGGAGGACGGGGAGGTGGTTGATGGTGGCAAGGGCGGCACCGGTCACGAGGTTGGTGGCGCCGGGGCCGATGGAGGTGGTGACGGCGTGCGCGGAGAGCCGGTTCGACTGGCGTGCGTAGCCGACGGCGGCGTGCACCATGGCCTGCTCGTTGCGGCCCTGGAGATAGGGCATCGCCCGGCCCGACTCGACGAGCGCCTGACCGATTCCGGCGACGTTTCCGTGGCCGAAGATGCCCCAGGTGGCGCTGATGAGGCGCTGCCGACGGCCGTCGCGCTCGCTGTACTGGCGGGACAGGAAGGACATCAGGGCCTGGGCCGTGGTGAGCCTGCGGGTGCGTGGGGCGCTCACGAGGTCTCCTCCGTCCGGTGGAACGGAAGTCTGGGGTCCACCGGCTGCGACGGCCAGGTGTCACGGATCCAGCCGTGGTCGGGGTGGTCGCTGATCAGCCACTCCCGCTGCTCCCCCGGGCCCGCCATCACATTGAGGTAATAGAGGGTGCGGCCGGGGGCGGCGATGGACGGGCCGTGCCAGCCGTCGGGAATGAGGACCGCGTCGCCGCTGCGGACCTCGGCGAGTACATCCGTACCGCCGTCCCGCGACGGCGACACACGGTGGTACCCGAGGCCGTCGTTCTCCACCTCGAAGTAGTAGATCTCCTCCAGCACGGACTCGATGCCGGGGCGGTGCTCGTCGTGCTTGTGCGGCGGGTAGGACGACCAGTTGCCGCCGGGGGTGAGGACCTCGACGGCGATCAGCCGGTCGCACTCGAAGGTGTCGGCGGCGGCGAAGTTGTTGACCTGGCGGGAGCAGTTCCCCCGCCCGCGCAGCTCGACGGGTACCTCCGACGCGGGGCCGTAACGAGCGGGGAGTCGTCGCTCGCACTTCGCTCCTGCCAGGGCGAAGCGGCCTCCTGCGCCGGAGGCGATCTGTGCATGGGCGTCACGCGGTACGTACGCGAAGTCGGATACCCCGGTGAACACGCTTTCCCGGCCCAGCAGTTCAAAGATCTCACCTGAGGCGTGCACCGTACAGCCACCGGTCAACGGCAGGACGATCCATTCGCTCTCCCCGGTGGCAAGCGTGTGAATTCCGCCCGGTCCCAGCTCCAGCACACGCAGGCTCGACCGGTCCCAGCCCGCGCGCTTCGGGTCGATGTCGAGGGCGTAGGGGCCGCTCGCCGTGCTCCCTGCGCCGATGTGGTACCGCGGTCCGTTGTGCGTCGTCATACCCATTCCCAACTGCGGAGCCGTACTGCGGGGCCGTTCCAGGAGCTCGAAGGGGTTGGCCATGGCCAGTTCACGGTCGCCGACGGCCAGGGAGCCTCCGGGTGGCGCATGCGCAGTCGGACGAGTTCGGAGACCGAGGAGGCCGGGGGCGTCATGGGGTGGCTCCGGTGGGGCGGGAGGTGATGGCCCCTTCGGTCAGGGCCGCTTCGACTTCGTGCGGGAACGGCATGGCGGACGAGCAGGCGAGCCGGGAGGCGACGATGGCACCGGCGGCATTGGCGTACCGCATGATGCGTTCGGTCTCCCATCCTGCGAGCAGCCCGTGGCAGAGTGCCCCGCCGAAGGCGTCACCGGCACCGAGGCCGTTGACGACCTCGACGGGCAGCGGCGGCACATCGGCCACCGTGCCGTCGCGGTGGACGGCGAGTACGCCCTTGGGGCCCTGTTTGACGACGGCGAGCTCGACGCCCGCGGCGATCAAAGCGCCGGCGGCCGCGTACGGTTCGCGCTCGCCGGTCGCGATCTCGCATTCGTCGAGGTTGCCGACGGCGACGGTGGCATGGGCGAGGGCCTCGCGGTAGCGGGCGGTGGGCGTGGACGAGGTCCCGGGGATTTCTTCTGTGGTGTCCCAGAACATCGGGCGCCAGTCGAGGTCGAAGACGGTGATGCCGCCGGACCGGTCGCGGGCGCGCAGGGCAACGAGGGTCGATGTACGGCTCGGTTCGGCGCACAGCCCGGTGCCCGTCATCCAGAAGACCCGCGCGGACCGCACCGCGTCGAGGTCCAGCTCCGACTCCCGGATCTCCAGATCGGGGGCCTTGGGCTGCCGGTAGAAGTAGAGCGGGAAGTCATCGGGCGGGAAGATCTCGCAGAAGGTGACCGGCGTCGGATACGCGTCGACGGGCGTCACCCAACGGTCGTCCACCCCGAACTCCCGCAACTGGTGGTGGAGATACTCCCCGAAGGCATCCCGGCCCGTGCGGGTCACCACGGCAGTCCGCCGGCCGAGCCGGGCTGCCGCGACGGCGACATTGGCCGGTGAGCCGCCGAGGAACTTCCCGAATGTCTCGACCCGGGCCAGCGGCAGACCGGTCTGCAGGGGGTAGAGATCCACACCGATCCGGCCCATGGTGATCACGTCGTACAGCTCAGGCATCTGCATCCCTTCGACCGGCGACCGGGGCGGCTGCTCCCAGGTCTAGCCCTCCCCCGTAACCCTGTCAATGCTTTGTCCGGACATAAGGACGAATGATTGACACTCGTCTCCCGGGCCGGAAGGCTGGGCCGCATGACCTCCTCCGCATTGGCTCCGGCCCGTATCCGTATCGGTTCGGCACCCGACTCGTGGGGTGTGTGGTTCCCCGACGATCCGCAGCAAGTGCCCTGGCAGCGCTTCCTCGACGAGGTCTCCGCGGCAGGTTACGAGTGGATCGAGCTCGGCCCGTACGGCTACCTCCCGACCGACCCGGTCCGCCTCGCCGACGAGACCCGCCGCCGCGGGCTCACGGTCTCGGCCGGGACCGTTTTCACCGGATTGCACCATGGGCCGGACGTCTGGGACCGGACCTGGGCGCATGTCGCCGACATCGCGGCACTCACCCGGGCGATGGGCGCCGGGCATCTCGTGGTCATCCCGTCGTTCTGGCGCGACGACAAGACCGGCGAACTTCTGGAGGACCGCAGCCTCACCGCGGAGCAGTGGCGCAGCCTCACCACCCAGACAGAGCGGCTGGGCCGCGAGGTGCGGGACCGTTTCGGGCTGCGCATCGTCGTCCATCCGCATGCCGACACCCATATCGACAGCGAGGAGAACGTCAGCCGCTTCCTCGACGCCACCGATCCCGACTTGGTCTCGCTCTGCCTCGACACCGGCCACTACGCCTACTGCGGCGGCGACAGCGTCAAGCTGATCGAGACCTACGGCGAACGGATCGGCTATCTGCATCTCAAGCAGGTCGACCCAAAGGTCCTGGCCGAAGTCGTGGCCGGCGAGGTGCCGTTCGGAACCGCCGTGGCACGCGGCGTGATGTGCGAACCGCCCGGCGGGGTGCCCGCGCTGGAGCCCGTACTCGCCGCCGCTCGCAAACTGGACGTCGATCTCTTCGCCATCGTCGAGCAGGACATGTATCCGTGCCCGCCCGACAAACCCCTCCCCATCGCCCGCCGCACCCGGGACTACCTCCGCTCCTGCGGCAGCCCGCGCCGGGCCCCCTGACACACCGAGCGGCTCCGGGAAGTGACGTAGTGGCGGTACGCGGTGTTGTCCTCGACGAGAAGTCGGTGCGCGGCCCCGGCCGCGCCCCGCCACCGCACGCACCACCACCGCACTGGGAGCAAGTCACCATGATCCGCAAGATGCTGTCGCCCCGCAGGACGGCCGGGGCCTCTGCCCTGGCCGCGGTCGCCCTGGCCACCGCCCTCGCCACCGCCCCGGGTGCCTCGGCCGACGAGTACAACCCGCCGCCACCGCCCGGCTCCAGCGCGGTCTGCGTCTTCTACGAGGGCGACGGGCTGACCGTGTACGGCGAACAGGGCGATCGGGTCTCCCAGGTGCAGTGCATGCTGGCCAACCGCCACTATCTGCCGTGGTCCGCGGTCGACGGAACGTTCGGGCCGCAGACCCTCCTTGCCGTACAGCGCTTCCAGGCGGACAACCCGCCGCTCGTGCCGCACGGCGTGGTCACCCCGGCCACCTGGTCGGCGCTCTGGCACGCGGGACCGGCCCGCACGACGCCTCTCCCCCATCCTCCGGCGTAACGACCTCGCCCACGATTGTCAGCGGCGTCGCAACCCCTTCGTCACACATGTCTCCGTTATGCGGGTGTTTCGTCACAAGCCCTCAACAGCCCCTCTCCGGAACTCACTCGCTGTCGTTGCACCCGGAACAGACTGAGTGATCGTCAGCGTCCGTGCTGCAGCTCCCCCGACGGCCTTCCCGGCTGCCGCTGCGGTGCAGAGAGGTGTCATCCATGACGGACAGAAGACTCTGGTCCTACAAGGACATTGCCGCGCACATCCGGGTGCAGCCGGACACCGTCCGCTCCTACCGCAAACACGGCCACCTCCCGTCACCCGACCATGTGGAGAGCGGCAAGCCCTACTGGTACGCGGACACCATCCGCGCCTGGGTCATCTCAAGACCCGGCAACCGAGGACGCAGGGACTGACGCCTCCGGCCCCGTACAGCGAGCGACTCCCACCCGCCGCCGTACGGGGCCCACTCTTTCGCCGGGGCGCACGCCCACCGCTGGACCTCTCGGAGGCTCGGAGGCCGAACGGGCGTTTCCTCCTCGACGCGCCTCGCATTCATACCCCCTAGGGGTATAATCTGATGAACATTGGGGCTCCCGGGTCGCCCGGGGTTCCCGACACCGCGCCTTTTGTGCTCACCGAAGAGGAGAACACCATGACCACCGAGACCCAGCTCCCCCAGGCCACCGGCTCCTGCTGCTCACCCGCCGGCTCCTGCCACGACGGCGCGGAATCCGGCGCCCCGGCGGACGGAGTGACCACCGTCTACCAGGTGTCCGGCATGACCTGCGGACACTGCGAAGGCGCCGTCTCCGAGGAGATCTCCGGCATCGATGGCGTCACCTCGGTGAAGGCCGTCGCCTCCACCGGTCAGGTGACCGTCGTCTCCCGGGCCCCACTGGCCGAGGACGCCGTGCGCGCCGCGGTCGACGAGGCCGGCTACGAGCTCGTCGGCCGGGCCTGAACACCGTCGAAGCACAACCGATACGCCGGATACACCCGTATCGCCCCCTTTGCCGCCGGGCCGGACCGACCAGCAGATACTGGTGGGGTACGGCCCGGTCGGCGTTTTCAGGAGTTCGGACATGCACAGCGCAACAGAGGTCGCGGCCCCGGCAGCGGAGAGTTCGCGGGCCGAACTCACGATCGGCGGGATGACCTGCGCCTCCTGCGCGGCCCGCGTCGAGAAGAAGCTCAACCGGATGGACGGCGTCACCGCCACCGTCAACTACGCGACCGAGAAGGCGCGTGTCGCCTTCGGTCCGGGAACCGACCTCGCGGATCTGATCGCCACGGTCGAGAAGACCGGCTATACGGCGCAGCCGGTACACAGCCCCGAACCGGCACCGCCCACCTCGGCACCGGCCGCCACACAGGTCACGCCGGAGGGCACCGTCACCGGCGTCCCCGAGGGCGGCGCCCCGCACAGCACGCGAGTCCGCGCCGAGCAGGCCACCGAAAGCCGGACCGACACAGGCACAGACGCAGGCACAGACGCAGGCCCAGGCACCAGCACCGGCACCGGCACCGGCACCGACGCCGACGACCCCGCCGAACGGAAGGCCGCAACCGCACTCGCCTCACTGCGTCAGCGCCTGATCGTCTCGGCCGTCCTCGCCGCCCCCGTCATCGTGCTCGCGATGGTCCCTGCCTTCCAGTTCGACAACTGGCAGTGGCTCTCCCTCACCCTCGCCGCCCCCGTCGTCGTCTGGGGCGGACTGCCCTTCCACCGCGCCGCCTGGACCAACCTCCGGCACGGTGCGGCCACCATGGACACCCTGGTCTCGATCGGCACCCTCGCCGCCTTCGGCTGGTCCCTGTGGGCGCTGTTCTTCGGCGACGCGGGCATGACCGGGATGCGGCACGGCTTCGACTTCACCGTCTCGCGCACTGATGGCGTGTCCAGCATCTATCTGGAGGTCGCGGCCGGCGTCGTCACCTTCATCCTGCTGGGCCGCTATCTGGAGGCGAAGTCCAAGCGGAAGGCGGGTTCCGCCCTGCGCGCGCTGATGCACCTGGGCGCGAAGGACGTCTCCGTCCTCCGGGGCGGCACCGAGGTACGTATCCCCGTCGGCCGACTCACCGTCGGCGACCGTTTCGTCGTCCGCCCCGGCGAGAAGATCGCCACCGACGGCACCGTCGTCGAGGGCGCGTCCGCCGTGGACGCCTCCATGCTCACCGGCGAGTCCGTCCCGGTCGATGTGGGCATCGGCGACTGGGTCACCGGGGCCACCGTGAACGCCTCCGGCCGGCTCGTCGTCGAAGCGACCCGGGTCGGCGCCGACACCCAGCTGGCCAGGATGGCGAAGCTCGTCGAGGACGCCCAGAGCGGCAAGGCCGAGGTGCAGCGCCTCGCCGACCGGATCTCCGCCGTCTTCGTCCCCGTGGTGCTGGTGCTCGCAGTGGCCACCCTGATCGCGTGGCTGCTCGTCACGGACGACGTGACCGCCGCGTTCACCGCCGCCGTCGCCGTACTGATCATCGCCTGCCCCTGCGCCCTGGGCCTCGCCACTCCCACCGCCCTCATGGTCGGTACGGGACGCGGCGCCCAGCTCGGCATCCTGATCAAGGGCCCGGAGGTCCTGGAGACCACGCGCCGCGTCGACACGATCGTCCTCGACAAGACCGGCACGGTCACCACCGGCCGGATGACCCTCCAGGACATCCACCCCGCACCCGGCACAGACGAGACCCAGCTCCTGCGGCTGGCCGGCGCCCTGGAGCACTCCTCCGAGCACCCCATCGCCCAAGCAGTCGCCGCCGGAGCCACGGAACGCGTCGGTGGCCCCCTCCCCGCCCCCCGGGACTTCGCCAACATCGCGGGCCTCGGCGTACGCGGCACGGTCGACGGGCACCAGGTGCTGGTCGGCCGCCCGCAACTGCTCGCCGACGCGGGCATCGCCGTCCCCGGCACCCTCTCCGGTTCCGTGGCGGACGCGGCGGCTCAGGGCCGTACCGCGATCGCGGTCGCCTGGGACAGGCAGGCGCGCGGCGTCCTCACCGTCGCCGACGCGGTCAAGGAGTCGAGTGCGGCAGCCGTCGCCGAGCTGCGCGCGCTCGGCCTCCGTCCCGTGCTGCTGACCGGCGACAACCGGGCCGTGGCGGACGCCGTGGCCCGCATCGTGGGAATCGACGAGGTCCACGCCGAGGTCTTGCCCGAGGAGAAGGTCCACGTCATCGAGCGGCTCCGGGCCCAGGGGCGCTGCGTAGCCATGGTCGGTGACGGGGTCAACGACGCGGCCGCGCTCGCCACCGCCGATCTCGGCCTGGCGATGGGGACCGGTACGGATGCCGCGATCGAGGCGAGCGATCTCACCCTCGTTCGTGGAGATCTCAAGGTGGCGGCCGACGCGATCCGGCTCTCCCGGCGCACCCTGGCCACCATCAAGGGCAATCTCTTCTGGGCATTCGGCTATAACGCAGCCGCCCTACCCCTTGCGGCATTTGGCCTGCTCAACCCTATGATTGCGGGAGCGGCGATGGCGTGTTCATCGGTCTTCGTCGTGACGAACAGCCTGCGGTTGCGCGCCTTCACGTAACTTCCACAAAGAGATTTAGATCACATCGATTTCAGGGCAACCATCCGCTGAGCTCGCGAGTCTATGAGTGCAATGCCATGGATGTCTTGGGGGACGTCCGCGAAGTGTCTTGGGGGACGCTTCGGGCAAGCGTTGGCCGGGGCACGTGCACCGGGGAGCTTTGAGCGGCCCTCCCGTGCGTACGTACCCCGGCGGACAGCACTGGAAGTACAAGTGAAGAGCGCAGCTCGCAGCAAGTGAGGAGCGCCAGGAGCTTCGGCTCCCGCAGACGCCCGGCCGGATCCCGTGGGGGGAATCCGCTCCGGGACATGGGAAGCGCCCCGCTGTCGGCCCGTGGGGGGATCGACGGCGGGGCGCTTCTCGCTGTCGGCCCGGTGGTCCGGGCCCGCTTCACGCGAATCGCCCCGGACACCGCGCTCTGTGCGAAAGCGCGGTACGCGGGGCGAAGGCAACCGGCCACGGCGGCCGGGTCCGGCGGGGGTGTTACGAGGTTCAGCGACCCTCGACCGGGACGAAGTCGCGCAGGACCTCGCCAGTGTAGATCTGGCGCGGGCGGCCGATGCGGGAACCCGGCTCCTTGATCATCTCGTGCCACTGGGCGATCCAGCCGGGGAGCCGGCCGAGCGCGAAGAGCACGGTGAACATCTCGGTCGGGAAGCCCATGGCCCGGTAGATCAGACCCGTGTAGAAGTCCACGTTGGGGTAGAGGTTGCGCGAGACGAAGTACTCGTCGGAGAGCGCGTGCTCCTCCAGCTTCAGCGCGATGTCGAGCAGCTCGTCGGACTTGCCGAGCGCCGACAGCACGTCGTGGGCCGCAGCCTTGATGATCTTGGCGCGCGGGTCGAAGGACTTGTAGACGCGGTGGCCGAAGCCCATCAGCCGGACGCCGTCCTCCTTGTTCTTCACCTTGCGGATGAAGGAGTCGACATCGCCGCCGTTGGCCTGGATGCCTTCGAGCATCTCCAGCACCGACTGGTTGGCGCCACCGTGCAGCGGGCCCCACAGCGCCGAGATGCCGGCGGAGATCGAGGCGAACATGTTCGCCTGCGAGGAGCCGACCAGGCGCACGGTGGAGGTCGAGCAGTTCTGCTCGTGGTCCGCGTGCAGGATGAGCAGCTTGTCGAGCGCGGAGACGACGACCGGGTCCAGGTCGTACTCCTGGGCAGGGACCGAGAAGGTCATGCGCAGGAAGTTCTCGACGTACCCGAGGTCGTTGCGCGGGTAGACGAAGGGGTGGCCGATCGACTTCTTGTACGCGTACGCAGCGATCGTCGGCAGCTTGGCCAGCAGCCGGATCGTCGAGAGGTGGCGCTGCTCCTCGTCGAACGGGTTGTGGCTGTCCTGGTAGAACGTGGACAGGGCGCTGACGACCGAGGACAGCATGGCCATCGGGTGGGCGTCGCGAGGGAAGCCGTCGAAGAACCGCTTGACGTCTTCGTGCAGCAGCGTGTGCTGGGTGATCTCGTTCTTGAACGTCGACAGTTCGTCGACCTTGGGAAGCTCACCGTTGATGAGCGTGTACGCGACCTCGAGGAACGTCGAGCGCTCGGCGAGCTGCTCGATCGGGTAGCCGCGGTAGCGCAGGATGCCCTGCTCACCGTCGAGGTAGGTGATGGCAGATTTATAGGCTGCGGTGTTGCCGTATCCGCTGTCCAGCGTCACCAGACCGGTATTGGCCCGGAGCTTCCCGATGTCGAAGCCCTTGTCGCCGACGGTGCTGTCGATCACCGGGTAGGTGTACTCGCCGTCGCCGTACCGCAGTACTACAGAGTTGTCGCTCACGTCATCCCTCACCGACGTAGTGCCTCTTCTTCGAGGTTCCCTGACTGTTTCCACGACTGTTTCCACCCTCCCCCATTTGGCTCAGGAGAGTGCACTCGGGGTCGTCCATTGGACCTACTCGCGGCACTGAGTGCCGCGAGCCTACTCATCCTGCCCCCTTGACCCCGGTTCCGGAAGGCCTCCGTGATGTATCCCACCGATTTGATCGATCATTTTTTCTGTGGATCCTCCGCCCGAGCCTCCTGACAGCCGGTAATCCAGCGCCGTACAGCGTCTTCCTGCGGAAACCGTGCGGACCGCCTGGCCGATCGCCTGCCGTGAGCCGACCAGCACGACGAGCTTCTTGGCCCTGGTCACGGCGGTGTACAGCAGGTTCCGCTGGAGCATCATCCAGGCGCTCTTGGTGACGGGGATGACGACGGCCGGGTATTCGCTGCCCTGGGAACGGTGGATCGTCATGGCGTACGCGTGGGCCAGCTCGTCCAGCTCGTCGAAGTCGTAACCGATCTCCTCGTCCTCGTCCGTGAGGACCGTCAGCCTCTGTTCGTCCAGGTCAAGGGCCGTGACGACGCCGACCGTGCCGTTGAAGACGCCGTTCTCCCCCTTGTCGTAGTTGTTGCGGATCTGGGTGACCTTGTCGCCGACCCGGAAGACCCGGCCGCCGAACCGCTTCTCGGGCAGGTCCGGACGGCCCGGGGTGATGGCCTGCTGGAGGAGTCCGTTGAGCGTGCCCGCGCCGGCCGGGCCGCGGTGCATCGGGGCGAGGACCTGGACATCACGCCTGGGGTCCAGGCCGAACTTCGCCGGGATGCGGCGGGCGGCGACGTCCACCGCGAGCACGCCCGCCTCCTCCGTCTCGTCCTCCACGAAGAGGAAGAAGTCGTTGAGGCCCTGGGTGAGAGGCGGTACCCCGGAGTTGATCCGGTGGGCGTTGGTGACGACTCCGGACTGCTGGGCCTGGCGGAAGATCGTGGTCAGACGGACCGCCGGGACGGGACCGCCGTCGGCGAGCAGATCGCGCAGCACCTCCCCCGCGCCGACCGACGGCAGCTGGTCGACGTCTCCGACGAGCAGGAGGTGGGCACCGGGTGCCACCGCCTTCAGCAGTTTGTTGGCGAGCAGCAGATCCAGCATCGACGCCTCGTCGACGACGACGAGATCGGCGTCCAGCGGACGGTCCCGGTCGTACGCCGCGTCGCCGCCCGGCTTGAGCTCCAGCAGCCGGTGCACGGTGGACGCCTCGGCCCCGGTCAGTTCGGACAGCCGCTTGGCCGCGCGTCCGGTGGGCGCGGCCAGCACCACCTTGGCCTTCTTGGCGCGGGCCAGCTCCACGATGGACCGGACGGTGAACGACTTCCCGCAGCCGGGCCCACCGGTCAGGACGGCGACCTTACGGCTGAGCGCGAGCCGTACCGCCGCCTCCTGCTCGGGGGCCAGCTTCGCCCCCGTCCGGCCCGCGAGCCACTTCAACGCCTTGTCCCAGTCCACGTCCGCGAAGGCCGGCATCCGCTCCTCGGGCGTCCGCAGCAGCCGCTGCACCTGAGCGGCGAGGGCGACCTCGGCACGGTGGAACGGCACGAGATAGACGGCCGTGACCGGCTCGCCGCCCTCGGGCGACGGCACCTTCTCCCGTACGACGCCCTCCGGGTCCTCGGCCAGTTCGGCGAGGCACTCGATGACCAGACCCGTATCGACCTGGAGCAGCTTCACCCCGTCGGCGATCAGCCGCTCCTCCGGGAGGAAGCAGTGGCCCTGGTCGGTGGATTGCGACAGCGCGTACTGCAGTCCGGCCTTCACCCGCTCCGGGCTGTCGTGCGGTATGCCGACGGCCTGGGCGATCTTGTCGGCGGTGAGGAACCCGATGCCCCAGACGTCGGCGGCCAGCCGGTAGGGCTGGTTCTTCACGACGGAGATCGACGCGTCCTCGTACTTCTTGTAGATGCGGACGGCGATGGAGGTGGAGACGCCGACCCCCTGGAGGAAGACCATCACCTCCTTGATCGCCTTCTGCTCCTCCCAGGCGGCGGCGATCATCTTCGTACGCTTCGGCCCGAGGCCGGGCACCTCGATCAGCCGCTTCGGCTCCTGCTCGATGACATCGAGGGTGTCGACGCCGAAGTGGGTGGTGATCCGGTCCGCCATGACCGGGCCGATGCCCTTGATCAGGCCGGAGCCGAGGTAGCGGCGGATGCCCTGGATGGTGGCGGGCAGCACGGTGGTGTAGTTCTCCACCGTGAACTGCTTGCCGTACTGGGAGTGCGAACTCCAGCGGCCCTCCATCCGCAGCGACTCGCCGACCTGCGCGCCGAGCAGCGAACCGACGACGGTCAGCAGATCACCCGCGCCCCGCCCGGTGTCGACGCGGGCGACCGTGTACCCGTTCTCCTCGTTGGCGTACGTGATGCGCTCGAGCACACCTTCGAGGACGGCCATGTTGGACATGCTTCGACCGTATCGGGCGGGACTGACAGCAGAAGCTCAGCCCTGCTCTTAGACTGGTACGACAACCGGTACCAGCGCAAGCGAGAGATGGCAGGGAGGCCCGTCATGTCGATAACGGCCAGTGAAGCCCGGAAGAACCTCTTCCCGCTGATCGAGAAGGTCAACGAGGACCACGCCCCCGTACACATCACCTCCCGCAAGGGAAATGCGGTCCTCATGTCCGAGGAGGACTTCGCTTCCTGGGAGGAGACGATCTACCTGCTGCGCTCCCCCGCCAATGCACGCCGCCTCCTCGATTCCATCGCCGAGGCCGAGGCGGGTAAAACCGAGTACCGCGAGCTGGCCGACCTGCCCGGTACCGAGGAGGCCGGGTGAAACTCGCGTTCACCTCGCGCGGCTGGGACGACTACACCTTCTGGTCGGAGAGCGACCGGCGCATGACGCGACGCATCAACAAACTGATCACCGACACCCTGCGGGACCCCTACGCCGGCATCGGCAAACCCGAACCGTTGCGTGGCGACCTCAGCGGCTACTGGTCTCGGCGCATCGATGACGAGCATCGCCTGGTGTACAAGGCCACTGAATCCGAGCTCGTCATCGTGCAGGCCCGGTACCACTACAACTGACAGAGGGGCCTGGCGTCGAGCGCTGCGGGGCTCGTCAAGCGGTCCCGCTCTCGTTCAGCCGCGGTCACCGCGGCCGGTGAGGACCCGCGCGGCAAGGAGAGCGACGGCCGGAGCGGGGGTTCGGGGGCCTTCGTTGGCCTCCAGACCCCCACCGGCCCAGATGTCATCCGCCATGCTGTGGGGCGGATGCCCAAGAAGGCTGCGCGGCCCGGTGCGCCGGGGTGGGCACACCGGGCCGGCGCCCGGTCAGCGTACGGAGTAGGCGCGGACCACGGTCTGCTGCACCGTCGAGCCGTCGGCGGCTGTTGCCGTGATCCGCAAGGAGACGTACTGGCCGGAGGCCGCGCTCTGGTCGAGCGTCGCCGTCCACGAGGTGTCCCCGCCCGTCACGGGGGCGGTCTTCCAGGAGGTGAGCTCGGAGACCGACTGCTGTCGGCCGACGGCGTACTCCACCTTGACGTCCGTGAGCTCGGCCTTCGCGCCGCCCTGCTCGTCCGCGGAGACCTTCATGGCGAAGTCGGCGGTGGCGGGTGCGGTGTTGGAGCGGTCCAGGTCCGCGTCGTACGCGGGGAACAGCACGGGCAGGCGGCCCTGCTGCTCGGCCGAGGTACGGAAGGTCCACACCGTGCGGCTCCCCGTACTGCCCGTCCAGCCCGAATTGAACTGCATGTCGCGCGCGACGTTCTGGGTGTACACGGCCGTGGCGGGGGCCGCGGGGACGGGGTACTTCCCGCCGCCCGTCGGGAGCACTGTCTGCCCGTCCACGCTCAGGGTCGCGTACTTCACGTCGCGCCGTCCCGAGATGCCGTCGTGGCCGGCCGCGTCGCCCCAGCTGGGGATGCCGAAGATCAGGGTGTCCTCGTCGCGGACCGCGGCGTTGCCCAGGCCGGTGCCGCTCTTGGGGGCGACCGGGCGCATGATGCCCTTGTACCAGGTGGTGTCGGCGGACGAGCCCGGCTTGTAGCTGAGCGGTCCCTCGAACAGGTACTCGGAGTTGACGGTGCCGTTGGAAGCGCGCTGCGTCCACTTCACGGAGTCGTCGGCCGTGAAATATTCGGTCCGGGTGACCGGGGCCGAGATCGAGTGCTCGTCGACGCCGGTCTGGCGGGACGTGCGCTGGTCCGCGATCTGTGCGAAGACCGCGTCGGCGCGCAGCCCGCCGCTGATGCCGTACCAGTCGGACCGGACCGAGGCGAGGCCTTGGTCGTGAGCGGTGATGTCGCGGCCGCGGACCCGGTCGGCGTCGGTCTGCGAGAGGTTGTAGACGTACGGGCTGGTGCCGAGCGCCGTACCGCGCCAGGAGACGGTGGCCGGGGCGCCGGCCGCCAGACGGGCCTTCAAGGCGTTGAAGTCGCTGGTCTCCAGCTGGACGATCGGCATGCCCAGGGCGGTCGAGGGGTAGTCCCAGCGGTCGGGGTAGTTCGGGTAGCCGAGGATGACACCGACTGCGCCGGCCTTGATCGCGTCCCGCACGATGAGGTCGTTCGGGTACGACGGGCGGCTGGTGACGAGGGCGACCTTGCCCTTGACGTCCGCGGTCGCCAGGGCGGAAAAGTCGCCGACGTCGACCAGCTCCGCCGAGCCGGTGCCGTCGAACTCGGCGCGCGTGGTGGCCGGCTCGTAGGCGACCTTCTTGCCCGCGACGGTCAGTTCGGCGCGCGGCGCATAGGCGCGGACCTGGGTGGTGTGGCTGAAGCTGCCCTGCTTGGCAGCCGGGGAGTCCTCCACGTACAGGTCGTGGACGAAGTCCGGGACGTTCATGTAGGTGCTTTTGCCGAGGTAGTCGTCCTGGCCCCAGTGGCGGCTGTAACCGGTGGTGTAGCCGCGGATCTCGGACGGCTTGTCGGTCTGCACCGCGACCTTCTTCGCCAGGCGGGCGTCGAAAGTGACCGTGGTGTCCTGATCGAGGTCCACCTCGGGGCGGGCGTGGAAGGAGACCGAGGAGGCCAGGCCGTTCCCGTCGGCCGTGTCACGGGTGATGACGAACGAGCCGAGCGAGTACGTCCCGGCGGGCACGCGGATGCTGATGTCGGAGCTGCCGAAGGCGTACGACTGCACGGTGTCGCGGTCCAGCGAGACGATGTCGACCCGTGAAGGGGAGGCGGCGGCGGTGCCGAAGCGGTCCAGCGCCCGCAGGGTCAGGGTGACGGTCTTCGGCTCCAGCCACAGCGAGACGGGAGCGGTGATCCGCTCCTGCTTCCCGTTGGCCACCGTCGCGGTGATCCGGCCGGTGAACAAGCCGTATGCGGCGTTCGAGGGCGTCTTGCGCGGGTCGGGGTCGGCGGTCACGGGGATGTCGACGCTGGAGTGGGCCGCAACGGTCACCTTCCGCACGCCCAGTTCCACGATGCCCTTCGGGGCCCGGCTGCCGTCGTCGCCCCGCAGGTCCAGGCTCAGCCGGTAGGTGCGCGCGCGGTCGCCGGAGTTGGTGAGAGTGACCGCGGTGGTCTTCGGGAGCTGCCCGGTGTGCGGCCAGTCGTACGCGCCCAGGTCCGTGATGCCGGGGGCGGTGACCTCCTGATCGAGGGCCCGCGCGACGTCGAGCGGGCCGGCGCCCTGCTCGGTGACCGGGACACGCGTCTTGTCGGCTGCGGACATCAGGGTGTCCTTGAGCCGGCGTGGTGTCAGGTCGGGCTCGGCCTGGAGGAGGATCGCCGCGGCCCCTGCGACGTGCGGGGTGGCCATCGAGGTGCCGGACATGGTGGTGTACGCGCGGTCGCCGCGCCCGCCGGCCCGGGCCGCGACCACATCGACGCCCGGGGCGGAGAGGTCCGGCTTCGCATAGTGTTCGCCGACGGCCGGCCCGCGGCTGGAGAAGGACGCGGTCGCACCGTCGCGGTCGGCGGCGGCGACCGTCAATGCCTCGGGGACACAGCCGGGTGCGGACACGGTGTTGCGGCTGCCCCTGTTGCCGGCCGCGATCACGAACACGGCCTGGTCGGACAGCGCTTTGACGGCGTCGACGGTCGGGCCGTCGCAGGAGGTGGCGCTGTCGTCGCCGAGCGACATCGACACGACGTCGGCGCCCTGGTCGACCGCCCACTGCATGCCGGCGATGATCCACGAATTCTGGCCGTAGCCGTCGTCTCCCAGCACCTTGCCGATCATCAGGTCGGCGCCGGGCGCCTCGCCCGCGTACGTGCCGCCGCCGGCCGCGCCCGAGCCGGCCGCGGTGGCGGCGGTGTGGGTGCCGTGGCCCTGGCGGTCCTCGGTGTCCTTGCTGGTGGTGAAGTTCTTGGCGGCGACGACCCGGTCGGCGAGGTCGGGGTGGCCGGAGTCATAGCCGGTATCCAGTACGGCGAGCTTCACGCCCTTGCCGTCGAACCCCTTCTTCCAGGCGGTGGGGGCGCCGGTGAGCGGGACGGTGGGGGAGGGAAGCGTCGCCGAGGCGCCCGCGGCCTTCGCGGCGCCCGCCGCGTCCGCCGCGTCCTCGGTGACCTTCACCCGGGCGTCCAGCCACAGCCGCGTGGGCCGCGCACCGGTGGACCGGGCGCCCGACGCCTTGGTGAGCGCCTTCCAGGCGGTGGCGGCATCCGCCTTGCGCACCTCCAGGGCGGCGCCGCCGATGGCGGGCAGGGCGAGGCGCTGCCGGGTGCCGTGGGGCGCGGCCGTACGGGCGAAGGGCCCGGACCCGTAGGACGCGATGACCGGCAGGGTGTCCGTCGATTTGTCGTCGTACCCGCTGCGTATGAGCAGGTCGACGTCGAACAGCCTCCGGTCGACGGTGCCGTCGGAGACCAGGGGGACCGCGTCCTCGGGGATCACGTACAGGGCGTCCCCGTCCTCCTGGACGGTGGCGATGCCGCGGCGGCCGTCCGCCTGCTCCAGCGCGACCGACCGCCGGCCGTCGGGGCCGGTGCGTATCAGTGCGCGGTCGCCGGTGACGAGGGTGACAGTGGCGCTGCTGACGCCGGAAGCCGACCGGACATCAGCCGACCGGGCGTCAGTCGGCGCCCCGAAGGCTGACGCAGCGGGTGCAAGGCCCATGACCAGGGCGCCTACGGCTACCAACGCCGCAGGTCGCGTGCGGGGAGGGTGCTGTCTCAACGAACGATCCTTTACCTGTGGATGTCATGCCAGTGACGAATAATCAGGCAGAATCCGGCCGTACCGATGAGTCACCGGGCGTCGGAATCACGCCATGACGGAAAGACGACACCGGAGGACCACATGCTGGACGAAATCGGGCTCACCGCCGAGGAGGAGCAGACGTACCGCGCGCTGGTCGCACAGCCCGACGCCACCGCGGACGCCCTCGGACTGCCTGCCGACGAGACGACCGCCCTGCTCGACGGCCTCGTTGCCCGCGGGCTGGCTGCCCGCTCCCCGTCCGGCGACCGGTACCGTGCCGTCGACCCGGGACTCGCCCTGATGGCTGAACTCCTGGCCCGCCGCGACCGGCTGCGCTCCACCGAGCTCGCCATCGCCGAACTGGCGGCCCAGTACCAGGCCGCCACCCGGGGCCGGGCGGCCCAGGGGCTGGTGGAGCTTGTCGAGGGACCGCAGGAGATCGCCGGCCGCTTCGCCCAGCTCCAGCTGGGCGCCCGCCACTGCATCGACTCCCTCATCACTGCCGGGAACCGGGTCGTCCCCCACGACGAAAACCGCAGCGAGCCGGTGGCGCTGGACCGCGGGGTGCGGATCCGGCTGGTCGTCGACGGGCACTTCCTGCGCCGGCCCGGCGGAGCGGAAGCGGTCGAGCACTCCCTCGCGGGCGGTGCCGAGATACGCGTCGTCGACCAGGTCCCCATGAAGCTGCTCGTCACCGACCGGGACATCGCGATGGTCCCGGTCGACGCGGGCGACCACGCCACGCTTCTGCTGCGCGGGCCCCTGGTCGCGCTGGCCCTGGCCCTCTTCGAGACGGTCTGGCAGCGGGCCCGTCCGTACCACCAACGTGGCCAGGAGGTGGACCCGTTGGACACCCGGCTGCTCCACCTGATGCTGGCGGGCCTGACCGACGAGGCCGTCGCCCATCAGTTGCAGCTGTCCACCCGCAGCGTCCAGCGCCGCGTCCGCGCCCTCATGGAACGCGCCGGGGTCGCCACACGGATCCAGCTGGGGTGGCACGCACGGCACCACGGGTGGGCGTAACACGGCGGCCCGCGGGCTCGCCGCCCCAGGCGAAGCAGATCGCCTCTGGTACTCCAGCCGGACTTCTAGCAGGGCTTTGTCAGGTGCCGCGATTGATCACCGCCAGTTAGGTTGTGATCTTCTGTCAGGTGTGACACCTGAGGAGATGGAGATGGTCCGCCCGCGTCTGGAGGCGTTCGCGGCGGAGATGCTCGGTTCGCTGGCGCGTCGGGACCAGCGGGCCAAGGGTGAGAATCAGGCAGTGCCGCTATAGGCGGCTTGCAGCGCGGCAAGGAGCTTGGCTCGCAGGAGCCGTGCGGCCGGGGAGTGCTGGTCGCGGCGGGCGATGAGGCCGAGCCGGGCGTGCGTGGCGGCGTCGGCGAGCGGGACGGCCCGCAGGTCGGCGCCCTGCGCGGAGGAGGCGCCGACGGCGAACTGGATGCACGTGGAGGACGGGAAGATCGCCCGGATCCGGGTGACCTTCGACCCGCGCGGGCTGCTGGCGGGATTCGAGAAGCGGAGCTGAACAGGGAGAGCAGGAGGGCCGTGATCACCGTGTGCGGTTACGGCCCGCTTCGGCGTTGTTCCTACGCCCCTCGTCTGGCGGCATGTGCGCCCACGTCGTCGGACCGCCCTCTGCCGCATCGAGCGCACTTCCGACCGCACACAGAAGCTACAACCGGCCAGTCTCCAGGGCACCTTGAAACAATTCACTTACACACGTCCACGGGCACACATGATGATGTATGCATGGCACTGAAGGAGACACTGGAGCGCGTGGACGCGGACCTTGCCGCGGGACGTGTGCCCATGGCCCGCCAACGACTGCGCGGACTGGTCTCGTCCTACCCGCACTGCCCAGCTCTGCGCCGACGCCTGGCCGACATCTACCGGATGTACGGCGACCCGGCCGAGGCCGGCCGTTGGACGTACCTCGAAGAGGACAGGCTCCCGGACGAGGTCGCTGCCTTCAAGAAGAGGTACAGCGACCCGGTGCGCCGGATGCGCGCCCTGGCCTGGCAAGGCGCGGAATCGGCGGCCGACTCCCCCTTCACCGCAGAGCAGTTGGCAACCGTGCGGACCGCCGCATCCAAGGCCCTCGGCCGCCCGGTCACCTGGGACACCCTCGCCAAGGTGCGGGGTGACGCGCCGGAGGCGGGGTCGTTCCGCCAGTCCCTGATGGCCGTGGGCTGCGCGCTCTTGGCAATCGTGTTCGTCGCGATCTGGGTGAACGGGCTCCTCGACCTCTTCCACTGACAGCGAATGCCTCGAAGTCGCCCGTGGCTACGCCACCGCCCCTGTCCGCGACAGCGAGACGCCCCCACGGCCCGGCACTCGCCTTCTCCGCCGACGGCTGCTCGTCGTTCGTCGCTGCGGTCGAGGGCAACCGCATCATGGCCCGACCCCACTCGGGCCTACGCGTCGAGCACGTGCGCAACAGCCAGGGCGATGCGGTCGATCCAGTTGATCGCGTCCGTGGCGTCGGGCTCGGTGATGGGCCGTCGCTGCTTGAGGTCTCCGTCCACGAGGTCCGCGTCGTGCGCGATCTTGTTGCGACGGGTGGTGATGCTGACGTACTGAGCCTTCAGCGTCTTGTCGGTGTACGCGGTGCGGCCTCCCTGCCAGATGTTGATCTGCGCGGCGGCGCCCTGCCAGATGTTCTTGTCAGTCACCAGTTTCAGGACATCCGAGATGGCGCGTGGATTCTGCAGCGAGGCACTGCCCCACCTGTCCTTGACGTGCTCGACGACCACCTCGGCCAACGTGACGTCACCACGCTGCACGGCCTCGACCCGGTGCAGAGGAATCTCGTAGTTGCGGAGTTGCAGCGGCATGTCGGGGCTGTCCTTGGCGGCCAGTTCGGCGACGCGACGGAAGAGCTCCTCGTGGAACCAGTGGTCGATGGCGGCCACGGCCTGCACCCAGGCGGCCCGGTAGAAGTCGTCGACGTCGACCGTCGCCGGCTGGAAAGGGGCCAGATACCGCCCGGCATCGACCATCTTGCGGGCATAGGCGATGTTCGTGGTGAATGCCTCGAACTGACTGGTCTGCGGCCTGGGAATGGCCATCGATGAGCCCCCGTACTGTCACATGTCCTCCGAGCTGCGTAAACAGGTTTGGTGACGGTCCGGGAGCTCGTCAAGCGGCTTACCGACTCACGTGTCGTCGATGTCCGGTTCTCGATGCGCTGTCCGGTCGCTGTCCGGAACGAACCCTCTCGCGTGCAGCCGCAATCCTCGGCTCTCCGCGACCCGCTTGACGTCCCGCAGCGACTCACTCAGCCGACTTGCGAGGAAGTGGATCTCCGCCCCCGTGACTTTCTGGTCCGCCAGCAGGTCGGCGGCGTGGTCGAGCAGATCGCCCGCCATGCCGAGTTGGACACTCTCGATGCCGTCGGCCATCCGTGACACATAGCCGGTGCCGTCCCGCAGGACGTAACACGGCTTGCCCTCCTCCCCCGTCCAGGGCAGCAGCCTGAACGTCAGGTGTTCGCACCGCTCCCCGTTCATGCGGTGGCCTCGGCTCGACGAAGAGGCCGGGGCCCGATGTCCACACCGTGCACGGCGATCCACAATGTGCGCCGCCGACGCCGCGCCTCGGCCATCCGCCTCTCGTGCGCTTCGAGATACGGACGGACCAGCGGGCTGTCCTCCCCGCGCGGCGGACGCTCACCGGTACGGCGGACGGTGGGTCCGGCCACGTATACGCAGGAGTACGGATGAACGGCGGCGGGGGCGGCGAACGGGACCTGGCGCACCAGCCGCATCAGCGACTCGGTGACCCGACGGACGAGATTCTTCATGTCGGCGTGCTCTCCCTCTGACTTGCCCACGAACGGATGCGTTCTGTCGCGAACTCATCACAGAGTGGGGTCGGGCGTGGCTACGCTCCAGAGGTTCGGGCTTGACAGCCCGCCGGTCAGACAAGGGAGTTGGGGCTGCATGGCGATGAACCGGAAGCCGCGTACGCCGAGGGAGAAGTACGGGGAGGAGCTGAGGCTGCGACGGACGGCGGCGGGGCTGACTCAGGAGGCACTGGGTGATCAGGTGGTCTGCTCGCCAACGCTGATCAGCCATTACGAGGCGGGGCGGCGGCTGCCGAAGCCGGATGACGCGCACCGCCTCGATGTCGCATTGCGGACGGATGGCTTCTTCGTCCGCTGGCTGGATGACTTGGACTCGAAGTTCGCCCAGTACTTCGCGGCAGTCGCCGAGTTGGAGCGTGAGGCTACGGAGATCCGCCAGTATGCCGCGTCTCTCATCCCTGGCCTGCTCCAGACGGACGCATACGCCCGTGCCGTGTTCCAGGCATATCGCCCCAACTACCGTGCAGAGGAACTTGACGAGTTCGTTGTCAGCCGCATGGAGCGCGGCCGACTGCTCAGCAAGTCAGCGACTCCGGTTGCCTGGACCCTGCTCGACGAGGGTGCGCTCAGACGCCGCATCGGCGGGCCACACGTCATGGCGGAGCAGCTGAACAAGGTGGCAGATATGGCCGAGTCCGGTCGGCTGCGCCTACACGTGCTGACTTTCGCATCAGGAGCGCACGCACTCTTGGAGAGCATGGTCTACCTGCTGAACTTTGCGGATGCCTCACCGATCTCGTACGTCGAGGGTCTCCACACCGGACATCTGATGGATGATCCGGCGCTAGTGGAGGCCTGTCGCACGTCCTACACTCTCGCCCTGGGCGACGCGGCCCCACATCAGGAGTCAGTTGCCCTCGTCAGAGCCATCGCGGAGGAGCACGAACATGCACAGCTTCGAACACACCATCGCTGACGCAAGCACACTGACCGGGTGGCGCAAGTCCAGCTACAGCGGAGGCGCCAACGGCGAGTGCCTTGAGGTCGCCGACGGGTACCCCGACATCCCTGTCCGCGACAGCAAGACCCCGGGCGGACCGGCGCTCGTCTTCTCCGCCGACGGTTGGTCGTCATTCGTCACGGCGGTCAAGGGCGACCGCATGGCGGTCTGACGCGTTCCATGCCTCGCAACCGATCGACCTGGGCGAACGGCTGCGAGGCACTGTCACGCACCCCCGAGAAAACCTTCACGCACGGCCGGATCGCATAGCAGCCCCAGCACGTCGTCCTCGCCGTCGAAAAGATTCTCGGCGACCGGGAGGGCGGACTGGTGAAACATCGCGGCCAGTACATCCGCCAGCGGGCGGTCCCAGGCGATGCGGACCACGTCCCGCGCCTTGGTGTGTTGCCCCTTGTGCGTGGCGTTCCGCCACTCGGTAAGAAAGAGGCCCGCAGTCCGGTACGCGTCAAGACGCCCTTTGAGTAACGAACCGCGGTTGAGCCCGAACACGTCGATACTGGCAGTTCCTTGAGGACTCAGCGCCTCGTACCGGCCCACGCCAAGGATCAAGTGAATGTGCTCCAGCGGATCCTGGATCGTCGGATCCAGGAGCAACGGGCGCCCGTCCTCATCGCGTGGGAAGGTGTGCCGCTTGTAGTGGCTGTTGCACAGAGAGCAGGCCAGCAAGTGGTTCGGCCACGCAAACGTTCGTAACGGCGCCAGGGTGAGCGGCTCGAAGTGGTCGACGTCCGTGCCCTGGTTGTCGCCGCAGTACATGCAGCGCTCGTGTCCGGGCGCCATCTGCTCCAGTACGGATATGAGGGCCGGGTGGACGTGTCGGCGCACGGTGGTGTTATTCCACAAGTAGCGGGCCTTGTCGGCTGGCTTCTCAGCCTTCCGAATGTCGTCGGTGTGCGTCTCCATGCGAACGATCGTGTCCGGCGGCAGGACAAGACGCTGGAGACGGATCATCCCTGCCTCTCGCCCTCGTCGTCGGCGAGGTCCTTGAGGCGGGCGGACATCTCGTCCAGACGAGCTGTTGGAGAGCTGGTGAGCAAGCGTTTGATTTCCCGGTGCCGGTTAATCGCCTCCGCATTTGCCCGCCCGTGCAGGATGTCCCATTCCAAGGCGACCAGTTCGGCTCGGATCTGTTCAGCCTGCTCCGAATACGGGGTGTCCAGCCCGAAGAGGTCTGAGAGCACCGCGTCGTCGCCGCTGCCATAGACCACCCGCTCGAATTGCTCCGTGGAGACGACTCTGGGCGTCGCGTTCTCGTTGGCTCCTGGCAGCAGGACCAGACCGCCGGGGTCAGCAGATTGACAAATATAGGGGCTGTGAGTGGTGACGATGAACTGAATGTTGGGGAAGTGGGAGGTCATCCAAGGACCGATGCGGCGTTGCCAGGAGACGTGGAGGTGAGCGTCAATCTCGTCAATGAGAACCACGCCGGGGGCGTGGCTGAGCAGAGGATCTTGCTCCGGCGAGCGCCTGCGCAGATACCCGTACGCCCGGTGGATCCGTTTAAGGATGTCCATGACCAGGGCGGCGACTGCACGAAAGCCGTCGCTCATTTCCCGGAGAGGGAAGCGCTTCCCTTCGCGTTCGACCCAGAGGCCCTCGGAGTCGACGCCTTCGATCCGGTAGCCATCCGGGAGCAGTCCGTCCCGGAGGATGGCGAGTGCTGCCTCTTTGAGCTCTTCGGCTCCCGGCCGCCCCTCAAGTGCCCTCAGGTGAACGCCAACCAGCCACGAGAGACCGTCTGCCAATGCCGCATTCTCATGAAACAAGTGCACATGCCGAGCTACGGGGCCAGGCGCATGAGAAAGGAGTTCCACCTCGGCTGAGCCTGCAAGTTGCCGAAACGGCCCGTACGACGCGCAGAACCAGCCCATGGGGTTGTCTTCCCAGGGCCCGCGTCGGGCCTCGTAGTTCAGCTTTCCTTGATCCCCGGTCTCCTCTATCGAAGGCTGGACGCCTCGGGTAAACCTGACGCCCCTGTCCGAGGCATGTTCACGAGGGACGATCCACTTGAGGCCAGCGGTCAGAGGGGGGTCCTGCGAACTACCGTCCGTGAACCTGTCGTAGAGTTCCTCGAACGTGATCAGAACCTCGACATTGCCCTCTGCCGCCCCTTGAGTCACCCAGTTCGCGAAGCTTGGCATCAAGCTTCGGGCCGCTGTGGAACCACTGAGTGCAAGCGCAATCGCTTGAAGCAGTGTTGTCTTACCAGAACCGTTGCGGCCGGCCAGGACCGTCCACCCGGCGTGCGTACCGTCGGGGCGGGTCAAGGTCAGGTCGACCTGACGGGGGCCGTGGAACGATTTGATGTCCTGTACGGAGACCCGGCTGACGTACATGGGTAAAGGTGTCCGTTCGGTCGGTGCTGTGGGAAGGAGAGGGGAAGTGGCTACTCCGGCTCAGCGTCGGCAGGGACCTCGCCGCCGAGCGCCTCGGCGATCGCCGCGAACTCGCTGAGCGCGGCCTGGAGGTCCTGGACGATCTCGGCGGCGATCACCTCGGGCGGCAGGAGGCTGTCGGCGTCCTCAAGGGCCGGGTCCTTCATCCATGTGAGGTCGAGGTTGACCTTGTCGCGCTTGACCAGCTCGTCGTACGTGTACGCCTTGAAGCGGCCGCCGTCCTCGCCGGACGTATCGACGCGGTCCGCAGGCTTCTCGCCGTACGCCTGGACGAACTCCTCCAGGTCGGCGCGGGTCAGCGGGCGCTGCTTGAGGGTGAAGTGCTTGGCGGTGCGGAGGTCGTAGACCCAGACCTTGGTGGTGTGCGGCTTGCCGTCCGAGCGAGGGGTCTTCTTGTCGAAGAAGAGGACGTTGGCCTTCACGCCGCCCGCGTAGAAGATGCCGGTGGGCAGGCGGAGGATCGTGTGCAGGTCGAACTCGTCGAGCAGGCGCCGCCGGATCTTCTCGCCCGCGCCGCCCTCGAAGAGGACGTTGTCGGGGAGGACGACGGCCGCCCGGCCGTCGATGGCCGTCAGCGACATGATGTGCTGGAGGAAGTTGAGCTGCTTGTTGGTGGTGGAGGCGCGGAAGTCGTCACGGTCGTAACTGATGTCTTCCTTCTCCGCCTTGCCGTCCGTGCCGATCACCGTGATCGCGGACTTCTTGCCGAAGGGCGGGTTCGCGAGGACGAGCGACGCGTGCTTGCCGCTCGGCTTCGTGGCGAGCGCGTCGCCGATATCGATCAGGCTCTCGCCTTCGCTTCTGCCGATACCGTGGAGCAGGAGGTTCATCGCGGCAAGGCGGGCGGTGCCGGGGACGAGCTCGTTGCCCCAGATCTTGCCCGCGCCGAGCGCGAGGCGCTCCTCGCGGGTGAGGTCCTTCATGTGGTGCTTGCGGATGTAGGAATGCGCGGCGATGAGGAAGCCGCCGGTTCCGCAGGCGGGATCGGTGATGGTGTCCTCGGGGCGCGGACGCATCACCTCGACGATCGCGTCGATGAGCGGGCGGGGCGTGAAGTACTGACCGGCGCCGGTCTTGGTGTCCTCGGCACCCTTGGCGAGCAGGCCCTCGTAGGCGTCGCCCTTGAGGTCCGCGTCTCCGACGGTCCAGTCCTGCTTGCCGATGAGGTCGACAACGAGCTTTTCGAGGAGGGCGGGCTCGGTGATCCGGTTCTGGGCCTTGGTGAAGATCGTGCCGAGCGTGGTGCCGGGGCGGGTACCGAGGGCGTCGAGCACGTTGCGGTAGTGGAGTTCGAGTGCCTTGCCCTTCTTGTTGGCAAGGGACTTCCAGTCGTACGCCTTCGGCACGATCTCGGCGGCGTCCTCGTCCGAGAAGGGATCCTCGGCGATCTCGTCGACCATCTTGAGGAAGAGAAGGTACGAGAGCTGCTCGACGTACTCGATGGTGGAGAGGCCGTTGTCACGGAGGACATTGCAGTAGTTCCACAGCTTGGCGACCAGGGTGTTGGTCTGGGCTGCGGCCTGTGGGGCGAGCACGATGTTGTCTTCGACGGGGGCGGGGCCGGGGCCCTGTTCGGGGGTGGTGGCGGTCGTGGTCGCGGTCACAGGGCGAACTCCTGCTGTACGGCGTGGGTGGGGGCGGGGGTGGGGCTCGGCACGGGCGCTGAGATCGCGGGGGCCTTCGCCTTCGGGGACGCGGCGGGGGCGCGACGAGCCCGCTTAGCCCTGGGCTGAGCGGCACGCTCGGCCTGGATGCGGGCGAGGAGAGCGGTGGCGGGCTCGTCGGCGGGGTCCTGGAGGGTCAGCTGCCCATAGAACGCCTGCCGCAAGAGAGAGTTACGCAAGTGCTCTGCCCGTGCCTTGGCCAACTCAGCCGAGCCGGACAGCCGTCTCGCCGCATCAACCTTCGCGTCGACAGCCCTGAGAGTTTCGCGCTGCACTTCAACTGGTGGCAACGGAACGGGAAGGCTGGACAGCGACTCAATGTTGAGGTTGTACTGGCCCGCCGACGACGCGGCCCGTCGCTCAATCTCTCGCCGCCAAAGTGGACTTTGTGTCACAAGGTGAATCCACCGGGGCTCCACCAGTCCAGGCACTAGGCGAAACCTGATCAAATACGACGCGAAGGCCGCATCAAGGGCTTCCCTTACAACTCCCACCCTCCCAATGAGGCCAGGACTACCATTGGTACGCACAAATAGCAGGTCACCTGCCGAGAGAAAATACTTACTCAGGTCAATCGAATCATCCACCGCATTCTTCACATCTGACAGATCGATTGATCCACCCTGAACATTAGGGATACGCAGCACAGGGCTTCCTGCAGCATCCTGTGCACATTTAGTCGACGTACCGTACCCCGATTCATAGCATAGCGATCCGAGAGAAACGACAGTCCAATTTTCAGGCGGGAAGAAGCCGGGAACTGCGGTGGGGGTTGTAGCAGTCCAACGCCGACGAGCGCGCTTCCTACTCTCTTCATGGACTTCCGAAGGCTGCATCGCTTCGTCAGCTTCAACCCTTCGGCTGAAGCCGCCAGTCACGGCACGTGCCTGCACGGCAGAAATCAAGCGATCTACCTTCACTCCTGCCAGTTCCAGATCCGCCCCTGCAGCATCCAGGCGGGAGAGGTGGTCTTCGAGGGCCTCGACGACGCGGTCCTGCTCTTCGCGAGGCGGCAGAAGGAAGGGGGCATCAAGGAGAACCTGTTGCGAGATATTACGCATGGAATCCTTGGTGCCAGTCGCCTTGTCCGAGATCCACTGACGCATTTCCGGGGACCCCAAAAGATGGACAAGCCACTTCTTGCTCAACAGGTCACTGGGCACGAGACGCAGGCTCTTATCCGAGAGAAGCAGCTTCGACCGGCACTGACCAACCAGCACCGGAGCACCAACATATGCCCTGGTGTTAGCCCGGCTCACGAGAATGTCGCCAGGGCGAATTTCGTAGGCAGGGTTAATCGGGCGACCGTCTGGCACAGCCTTGTTCTCACGCTCGTCGAACAGGCCCCAGGTCATGGCACTTACCTTGATGATCCCCCACTCATCCACGTCGGCCTGACGAGGTTCGCACGCAAAAGACTTTCCAGCCTCAATGGTCAGCAAGACATCCCCGAGCTGGGCAGGCACCCACCCCGCCGGAAGTTCCTTCTCGCTCAAGCCAGTTCCCGATTCAGCTCAGTCAACAGATCCAGCGCCGGCTCTTTCCCGCCGAACGCCATCATGAAGCCGCGCCCCTTGCCGCGCTCCGTGAACGGCTCGTGGGCAAGCTCCGCCGGCTCTATGCCCACATCGCTGGCGACGACGTCCCGGATCTTCTCCAGCCACCACAGCTGCTCGTCCGTGAATTCGACGCCCGCCTGTCGCTGCCGCAGCAGCCAGCCCTCGAAGCGCTCCTCGACCACCGTACGGTACGGACGGAGCTCACTGTCCGCGCCCAGCTCGTAGCGGATCAGGCTGATCAGATCCGGGGTGCCCGCCTCACGGCCCGGACGAGCCACCGCCTGCTCCAGGTCCTCGTAGAAACCCCACAGGACGCGGGGCGTCCAGGCTCGCCTGGAGGCCTGAATCGTGGCGGCGAGTTCCTTGAGCGCGGCCCGGGCCTCGGCCGGGGAGACCGGGTTTCCGCTCCCCAAGGCGATCTGGATCGCCGCGTTGCGGTCGCGCTGCTTCTTCAGCAGGTCGCCCCACTCGTCCAGGTTCTCGCGGGCACGTTTCTCGCGTGGGACCTCTTCGACCTCCGTCACTTTGACGGCAGTCGTCTCGTCGTACGTCAGGTCCTTGTCGCGGCGGATTTCCAGGATCTGGCGGCGCAGCTCCGGGTTGCCGGTGAGGACGGATACGGCGTCCTCCACCAGCTTGCGGGCCGCCCCCGGGCCGCCCTTCCGCCTCGCCGCATCCTGCGCGTCGACGTCCACCGCGTCGACGATCCCGCGGGCGATCTCGGAGAGTGTGGTGCCGCCCGCCGTGTTGGCCAGGAGGTCCCGCTCCTCGGGCTTGAGCTGCTGGTTCAGCCGCGACAGGCGCCGCTGAAGGATTTCTGCCTCCTCCGCGCTGATCGCCCTCGTTCCCGTCTTGTCGAGCAGCTTGGCGAGGGAGACCTGCTTGCCCGTCGCCGGGATCATGGGCCGGGCGTCCACGAGCGGGGAGGTGGTGACTCCCGCCGCGTCGATCAGGACGAAGCGGTCCTTCGTCACGTCGTCGTCGGCGTCCGGGGTGACCTCGCGCAGTTCGGTGGCATCGATGGTGCGTGCGCCGCGTCCCTTCATCTGCTCGAAGAGGACCGCGCTGCGTACCGACCGCAGGAAGATCACGCACTCCAGGGCCCGTACGTCCGTACCTGTGGCGATCATGTCGACCGTGACGGCCACCCTCATCCGGGGCGAGTTACGGAGATCGTTGATCAGGTCGTCGGGGTTGTCGCCGTTCTGACGGCTCTTGTACGTGATCTTCTTTGCGAAGTCGTCGCCGCGTCCGAAGACCTCCTTGACCTGCTTGAGCACGTCCTCGGCGTGGTCTTCGCCGACCGCGAAGACGAGGGTCTTGGGGAGGTCCTTGCGGCCCGGGAACCAGCGCTGCCAGTTGTTCTTGTAGGTCGTGAGCACGGCGCGGATCTCGTCGACGGCAATCACCGAGCGGCCGATCTGGCTGGTGGTGTACGTGAGGTCGTCGTCGAGTTCCTCGTACCGCTGGGCCCTGGTCTTGCGGTCCTTGATCCGGACCGTCGTGCCGGCCTCGATCGTCGCGCCGCCCTGTTCGCGCAGGTCGGTGTTGACGCGGACGATGTCGAAGTCGACGTTGACGCCGTCAGCGACAGCCTGCTCGTAGGTGTACTCGGAGACCGTGTTCTGGTCGAAGAAGCCCCGGGTCTGCGCGGTAGGGGTCGCAGTGAGGCCGACGAGGTGGGCGTCGAAGTACTCCAGGACGCCGCGCCACAGTCCGTAGATCGAGCGGTGGCACTCGTCCACGACGATCAGGTCGAAGGACTCCGGCGGCACGTCCGGCTGGTATTCGACCTCGATGGGGCGGTCGGTGGCGTAGTTCATCCCGGGGTCGTCCGCCGGGCTGTCGGCGGACACCGCGCCCGCGGGCTGCTGCCCCGCGTCCGTCGCGTCGTCGCGGGCGTCGTCGTCCGTCAGCTGCTCGCCCTTGAGCAGGGCGTACATCTTCTGGATCGTGCAGATGACGACGGACGAGGTGTCCTGGAGTCCGGCCGCGCCCAGACGGTCGACGTTGTAGAGGTCGGCGAACTTCCTGCCGTCGTCGGGGGTGGTGTAGTTGCGGAACTCCGAGAGCGCCTGGCGGCCGAGGTTGTTGCGGTCGACCAGGAAGAGGACACGGCGGGCGCCCGTGTGGCGCAGTAGTCGGTAGGTCTCGGTGACGGCCGTGAAGGTCTTGCCCGCGCCGGTCGCCATGTGGATCAGAGCGCGGGGCTTGTCCTGGGCGAGGGACTGCTCCAGGCCGCTGATCGCATCGATCTGCGCGAGGCGCAGACCGTACGGCTCCAGCTTCGGCATGCGCCGCAGACCGGCCCGGAAGGTGGGAGCCCGGCGGTCCTCCGCGCGCTCCATCCAAGCGGCAACGGTCTCGGGGCGGTGGAAGGAGAACACCTCGCGGGACCGGGGCTCGGGGTCCAGGCGGTTGACGAAGTAGGTCTCGGTTCCGGTGGTGGCGTAACGGAAGGCGAAGGGCTCGGACTCCCGCCAGACGGCGAGACTGTGCTCCTTCAGCACACCCTTGGCATAGCGTTCGTTCTGGGCGAGGGCGCCGGAGAGGTGGTCGCCCTCGCGCTTGGCCTCGATGACACCGACGATCTTTCCGTCGACGTACAGGACATAGTCCGCGCGCCCGGTCGCAAGGGTGAACTCCCTTACCGCGACGCCCTGTCCGGCGATCGGGTTCAGGTCGGCGCGGTCCTGGACGAGCCAGCCGGCCTCGGCGAGCATGACGTCGATCTTCTGCCGGGCCTGGACCTCGTTGAGCGGGGCCGGGCGCTGGGCACGGTGCACGATGGCGTCGCGGGCGGCGGCGTTCACCCGGCGGGGCTGCTTGCGGTCGGTCTCGTACTGGGCCTGCTGCGCGGACCGCAGGCTGACGATCTCGGCTTCCATGTCCACGAGCCGGGCGGCCAGCGCCGCCTTGGCCTGCTGGGCACTGACCATCAGGGCTTCGGCCTCGGCGCGGGCCCGGCGCTCGGCTTCGAGGCGGTCGGTGGACTCGCTCAGCTTGACCCGGGACTGCGCCAGTGCGTCGCGCTGCCCGTCGAGTGCCCGGTGCAGTTCGGCGACCTCGGCCGGGTCCGTGAGTACGGGCATGGCGGGCGGCACGAAGGCGGTGACCGTGCGCTTGCCGGTCAGGGCGCGGTGGTAGAAGACCCCGAGCTCGTAGCAGAGCCGTACGGCCTCAAGGGCGCGGGTGGTGTCGAAGAGGTGGGCGTGGGCGGCCTCGTTGCGGTCGCGGCGGAGCCGGTCGAACGCGTCGTGCACAGCCGGGGTGAGCGCGCCGATGTCCGTGAGGGCCCGCAGCCGGTCGATCTGGCGGCTGCCCGTGACGCGGATGCCGGTGCGGGTGACCAGGTCCTCGGCCAGGACTTCGCCGAACTGGCCGGCCTGGACCTGGGCGGCGTTCGGATTGCTGAAGACGTTGAGCTCGGCCTGGGCTCCGTACAGGGCGAGAAGTGGCTGATGCTGATGGAGCACCCCGAAGTTCGGTGATGCCTTGGCCAGGTCTCGAAGCCGGTCGTCCACGCTGTTCCCACCCCGCTGGTACAGATCGTCAAGATGATCGAGTTTACGAGGCGTGGATTGGTCGGACCTTGGGTTCTGCCAGGTTCTTCATATTGGTGGCAAGAGCCGGTCGGCGCGGCCGGAATCACCTCGGCCTTCTTGGCTCGATCAGCTCCACGATGGACCGGACGGCGAACAGCTTCCCGCAGCCGGGTGTTCCGACTGCCTGCCACTCAGCACTCTTCCTTCGGGCGCGAGATGGTTCCGGCAGCACGAAACGGGGCCCGGTCAGAAGACCGGACCCCCCTCGCTGTCCCCCTCCGTCAGGGCTTCCCGATCCCCCCGGATCCCTCCCCGGAAGCGCCCGACGCCAGATACGACCCGGCAGGGTGCCGAACGGTTGCACACCTTGACGATCTCTTTACCCCGATGGCACATCGCGGCGCCCTCGCCGCACCCCGTTCCGGTTCCCGTTCGGGCCACGGGCAGAAAGATGGGGGTGTTGCCCCCATGTCCTCGCGAGGCGTCGCCGGAAGTATGGGGCGCGGCGGACCGGTGGTGCCGGCGCCGGACCGAGGAGGTGCGATGGCGGAGATTCATGCGGGCGGCGGACGGCTGGGCGTCCCTTCCGCGTCACGTCCGGCCGCGGCAGCGGGTTCCTGTGCCGATGCGGTCGGCCTGCTGGAAGCCGAGCGGCCGGTGGCGGACGGGGCCTTCTGGGCCGACGGTTTGTGGTGGCGGCCGGCGCTGACCGGTGACGCAGTGCCCGAACGTGCTCCGGACTGGGCGGTGTTCGTCCAGGACGCGATGTGCGCCGCGCCCGAGCAGGCGGTGATCGGCGACCGGGAGGGCCTGCCGGGGCTGAGTGGATTCGAAGGTGTCCTCGCCCCGTTCACCGCCTGCGCGGCGCGGCGGATGCAGGACGGTCTGCCGCGGCGGCTGAGCCGGTACGTCGATCTGGACGCCGTACACGACGACTTCGAGCGCCACCTGTCCCGGCGGCTCGCGCGGCTCGCCGCCCGGACCCTGGTCCTGGAGCTGCACAGGGCGCGGCGGGACGGGCGGCTGGCCGGAGACGGTCCCGAGGATCGGTTCACCGACTTCCTGCGGCTGACCGGCGCCCGGTCGGGACTGACCGCGCTCTGCACCACGTACCCCGTGCTGGCCCGGATCCTGGCACGTACCGCGCTCGACGCCGCCGCCGCGCTGGCCGAGATGCTGGTCCGGTTCGCCGCGGACCGGGCGGTGCTGCCGGGCGTCCACGCGTCCCGGGGTGAGGAGGCCGGGGACGGCCGGCTGGTGGGGGTCGAGCCCGGTGCCGGGGACGGCCACCGGGGCGGACGGACCGTGATGCTGCTCCGGTTCGAGGACGGTTCCCGGCTGGTCTACAAGCCGCGCCCGCTCGCCGCGCACCGGCACTTCAACGAACTGGTCCAGTGGTTCAACACGCTGCCCGGCACCCCCGGACTCCGTACGCTCGCCCTGCTGGACCGGGGCCCGTACGGCTGGGTGGAGTTCGTCGCGGAACGGCCCTGCCGCTCGGCCCGTCAGGTCGAGACGTTCTACCGGCGCCAGGGCGCGCTGCTGGCCCTGCTGCACGCACTGGACGGCACCGACCTGCACCACGAGAACCTGATCGCGGACGGGGAGTACCCGGTACTCGTCGACGTCGAGACGCTGTTCCACCCGCCGCTGCCCACCGCGGGTTCGGACGATCCGGCGGCCCGCGCACTGCACGACTCGGTGCACCGGGTGGGGCTGCTGCCGCAGCTGCTCCTCGGGGACGAGACGGCGCTCGACATGTCCGGTATCGGCGGCGGACAGGCGGCCGACTCCCCGGTGCGCAGCGTCGACTGGGCCGACGCGGGGACCGACCGGATGCGGCTGGTGCGCCGGACGGCCCGGTTCGGCGGGTCGGCGAACCGGCCCCGGCTGACCGGAACGCCCGCCGACCCGTCCGCCTACACCCGCGCACTGTGCGCCGGATTCCGCGCCGGATACACCGCGATCAAGGAGGCCCGCGCCGAACTCCTTCGCAGCGGCGGGCTGTTGGACCGGTTCGCGCACGACGAGGTACGGGTGGTGGCGCGGCCCACCTGGATCTACGCATCGCTCCTGGACGAGTCCACGCACCCGGACCTGATGAAGGACGCCGCCGAACGGCACGAGGTGCTCGCACTGCTGGGCACCGACACCCTGGGAGCCGCCGCGCTGCCCGGCCTCCTGGACGAGGAGATCGCCCAGCTCTGGTCGGGCGACGTGCCCCTGTTCACCGCCCTACCCGAACGCACCGACCTGTGGAGCGGGACCGGCCGGCTGCTGCCCGGCACGCTCACCCGGACGGGGCTGTCCCTGGTCCGGTCGAAGCTGGCGGCCATGGACACGGTGGACCGTCAGGACCAGGAACGGATCATCCGCGCCGCGATGGTGACCGCCTCGCGCGAGCCCGCCCACGAGTCCCGCCCCGGCCCGCGCCGGGTCCGTACGGCCGCGACCGCACCGGAGCCGGAGCAACTGCTCGCGGCGGCCCGGTCGGTCGGGGACGAGCTGGTGTCCCAGGCCTACTCCGGGCCCACCCGGCTGAACTGGATCGGCCTGGAGCTGCTCGACGAGCACTACTGGCGGCTGGGACCGATGGCCGCCGACCTGGCGGGCGGCTACACGGGCACAGCGTTCTTCCTCGCCCAGCTCGCCGCGCTCACCGGGGCGGACCGGTACGCCACGGCTGCCCGGGAGGCGCTGGCGCCCCTCGCGGGGCTGCTGGACGTGCTGCACTCGCGCCCGGACGATCTGGGCCCGGTGGGCTCGGGTGCGTTCGCCGGGCTCGGCGGGATCGCGTACGCACTGGCCCAGGTCGCGGACACGCTGGACGACCCGCGTCTCGGTGAACTGGTGCTGCCCGCACTGCGGTTGACGGGTGCGGCAGCCGTCGCCGAGAGCGAGTACGGGGTGCGCGGGGGCAGGGCCGGCGGGCTGGTCGGGCTGCTCGCCGGGTACCGGACCACCGGACGGGCCGATGTGTGGCGCGCGGCGGAACGCTGCGCCGGGCTGCTGCGCGCGGCACCGCTGCCGGACGCACCGGGATTCGCCGACGGGTCCGCCGGGATCGGCTGGGCGCTGCTGCGCTTCGCCGAGGCGGGCGGCGGCGAGCCGTACCGTGCCTCGGGGCTCGCCGCGCTGCGGGCCGCGACCGGTGCCGTGGGCCGTGACATCTCCTGGTGCCGGGGCCGGACGGGCGTGGCGCTGGCCGTGCTGGACAGCCCGGCGGCGCGGGCCGACCCACTGCTGGCCGCCTGGGCGCGCGAGGCGGCGGCGGACATCGCACGGGCCGAACCGCCGCCGGACGACAGCCTGTGCCACGGCGAACTCGGCGTCCTCGAACTGCTGAGCCGCGGCGAACCGTCGAGTGCCCGCACCCGCTGGGTGGAGCGGGCCGGGGCGCTGCTCGCGGCGTCCGACCGGGCGAAGCCGCGCTGCGGAACACCCGGCCAGGTGCCGCATCCGGGGCTGCTGACCGGGCTCGCGGGGATCGGGCACGGGCTGCTGCGCGCCGGATTCCCCGACCGGGTGCCGTCGGTGCTGCTGCTCGCCGGACCCGCCGTGCCGGTCGCGCCCGGCTGAGCGGTCGCGGGACGGGAAGATGCCACGCCCGTACCGCTCACGCACCACCGCGTCGTACACGTCCCATCGCAACGCTCACGCAACGACAACCTCCCACGAGAAGAGGCAGACCATGCAGACCACCGAAGCTTCCGCCTTCCGCGCCAACGAGTTCGACAACGCGGCCGACGAGCACCCCGTCGGCAGGATCGCCCTGGGTGCGGGCGGCAGACTCGGATTGCGCAGCAGAATCCTCGGCGCCACGGACAGCAACACCGACTACACCACGGACCTGCCGTGGACCACCATGACCTGGAACTGAGACCGACCGGCACATGGGGGGCGGCCTGAGTCCGGTCGGTCTCAATTCCTTTTCGGATCAAGCGATTTGTCGTACTGCCCGGCGCGTAGCGATTCAAGTAGCCTGCGTCCATGCGTGCCACTTCGTCGGTGATTGTCGGGCGAGCCGCTGAGACCGGCCTGCTGAGCAACGCCCTGGACACCGCGTCGCGGCGTTCGGGGCGTGCGGTCTTCTTCGTCGGGGACGCGGGCATCGGCAAGTCCCGGCTGGCCGGTGAGTGCGCCTACCGGGCGTACGAGCGGGGCATGCCGGTGCTGCGCGGCAGGGCCACGTCGACCGGGCTCGTGGTGCCGTTCCGCCCGCTGATCGAGGCGCTGTCCTCGCGGTTCCGGGCGGCCGGCACGCCCACCGACCCGGAGCTGGACCCGTACCGTCCGGCGCTGGCCCGGCTGGTGCCCGAGTGGCGCCAGGGTTCCTCGCCCGGCTATCCGGAGACGGTGGTCGAGCTGGCGGAGGCGCTGCTGCGGCTGTTGTCGGTGCTCGGCAAGGAGCACGGCTGCGTGATCCTGCTGGAGGATCTGCACGACTCCGACACCGAGACGATCGCGGTGGTGGAGTACATCATCGACAACGTGGCGGAACTTCCGGTGCTGCTGCTGGGGACGCTGCGGCCGGAGCCCGGCGCCGCCCTCGACCTGGTGCGCTCCGCGGAACAGCGGCAGGTCGCCACGGTGCGCGAGCTGGCACCGCTGAGCGACGCCGATGTGCGGGAGATGACCGCCTCGTGCCTGGAGACCACGCCGGACGAAGTGCCGTCGGCCACGCACGAGCGGCTGACCGGCCGGGCCGGCGGCAACCCCTACCTGGTCGAGGTACTGCTCGCCGATCTGCTCGACTCCGGGCAGCTGCGGCGTACGGACGACCGGTGGGAGGCGTACGGGAACCCGGATGCGACGGTGCCGACCGGAGTGGTGCGCAGCTGGTCGCGGCGGCTGGACCGATTCGACTCGCCGGTACGTGAGTTGCTCCTGTGCGCGGCCACGCTGGGCAGTCAGTTCTCGGTCACCGTGCTCCAGACCGTCACCGGGTTCGACGACCGCACGCTCTTCAGTCATCTGCGCTCCGCCGTCGAGGCGAGCATCATCGCCCCCGACGGGGCGGACCCCGACCGCTACACCTTCCGGCACGCGCTGACCGCCGAGGCGCTGGTGGCCTCGCTGGCCCCGGCCGAGCGGGCCGCGATGGCCCGCAACGCGGCGCTCTCCCTGGAAGCGGTGGCTCACGAACTGAGTGACGAAAAGCTCCAGTTGATGGCCGGCTTGCAAATGGCCGGGGGTGACAGGCACGGCGCTGCCCGGCAGTTCGCCGCCGTCGGCCGGCGGATGCTCGCCGCGGGCGCGTCCGGTTCCGCCGTCATCCTGCTGGAGCGGGCCCGCTCACTGGCTGACGGGAGCGATCTGAGGGGCATCACCGAATCGCTCGCGGTCGCCCGCGCCGAGGCCGGTGAACTCGACTCGGCCCTGGCACTGACCGCCGAACTGCCCCCGGTGCCGTTGCGGTCCGAGGCCGCCGGACAGCGCGGCGAGGCCCATGTCCGGATCGCCTGGGCGGCCGTGATGGCGGAACGCGCGGACGAGGCGGCCGCGCAGATCGGGGCCGCGCGGAGCGTTCTCGGTACGACCACCCGTCCCGAGCAGGAGGCGGCGCTCGACGTGGTGGAGGGCCACCTGGCGCTGCTGCCCGGCCACGTCCGCAGCGGGCAGCGGGGGGCCACGCAGGACGCGGCGCGACGGGCCGCCGCCGTCGCGGAGGAGCGGAATCTTCCCGTGGTCGCTTGCCAGGCCTGGCAGTTGCTGGCACTGCTGTCCCGGGAGCGCGGCTTCGACGAGGCCGACGCCTGTCTGGAGCGGATGCTCGCCGTGTCCGAGCAGCACGCCCTGCCGGTGTGGCGGGTGGAGGCACTGGTCCGGCTCGGCGCCAATACGTTCATGCGGACCGGTGACCCGGCCCGGCTGGAGACGGCCCGGACCGCCGCCCAGTCGCTGGGCGCGCTGGTGCCGACCCAGACCGTGGACGGGCTGCTCGCCATGAACGCGGTGATGCGGGGCGAGTGGGACGGGGCGCACGAGATCATCGAGCGGTCGGTGGCCGCCAGCGCACGGGTCCGCAATCTGGGGGCGCACCGCTATCTGCTGCTGGCCTCGGCGACGCTCGCCGCGCACCGGGGCCGAAGACGGGATCTGGACCGGGCACTGGTCCGGTTCCGCCGGGCAGGCGGTGAGGAGTCCTTGCTCGTGCCACTGCGGCTCGGGCTCTGCCGTGCTTTCGCGGCACTGCTGGAGGAGGACACCGGGCGTGCGCTTGCCGACCTGGACGCCGCGCTGGCCTGGGAACGCGAACACCCCAGTTTCTTCTATCTGAGCGGGCGTTACGGTCTGCGCCCGCTGCTGCGCACCCTCGGCGGACAGGACGGCCGGGCGGAGCTCGCCGCGGTGCTGGAGAGCCCGGGCGCGGACCTGGCCTGGAACCAGTTGTTCCTGCGGCTGGCCGATGCCGTTCTCCGGGGCCGGGAGGGTGATACGGCCCGGGCGGCCCGTTCGGTCGAATCGGCTGTCGCCGACGCCGCCGCCTTCCCGCTCGCCCGCCATCTGGGACTGCGGCTGGTGGCCGGTGCGGCGCTCGCGGAGAAGTGGGGCGATCCGGTGAGCTGGCTGCGGGCGGCGGAGGAGTACTTCTACGGAGCGGGAATTCAGCCGGTCGCCGCCGCCTGCCGGGCCGCGTTGCGACAGGCGGGGGCCAGCGTCGGACAGCATCGCGGCGGCTGGGACCGCATCCCGGCCCCGCTGCGGACGAGCGGCGTGACGCCGCGCGAGTACGAGGTCTTCGTCCTGCTGGCGGAGCGGCCCGGGAACCAGCAGATCGCCCGGCGACTGTCCATCTCGCCGCGCACGGTGGAGAAGCACATGGCGAGTCTGCTGAACAAGACGGGCCGTTCGGACCGGGCGGCGCTCTGCGACTTCTCCGCCGAGTGCGCGGTCGAACGCGACTGAGAGCGTGTTGGGCGGCGGGGGCGCGGTGGAACGCGGCTGAGAGCCCGTTGGGCGGCGGGGCGCGGCGGCGGTTCGTCCGACGTCCGGCCTCGAGCCGTCTGTGTCCGGCACGTCGCCGCGCGTAGGGCACGGACGCGGTACGGGCCCTGGCGCCCAACATGCGGGCCCTGGCGCCCAACATGGGGGGGCGGAGCGGATTTGGTCGGGTCCCGGCACGGAACATGCGGGTTCGGTACCGATGTGGGGGCCGTCGTCCCTGGCGGACCATCCAGGGGTGCGACCGGCAGACCGCCACCCCGCCCCCCGGTTCTTCGGAGGCTCGTCCATGACCAGACCCCCCACCCGCACATCGCCGCCCGGCGCGCTGAGCCTCTCGCTCCTCGGCCCGCTCTCCGGAAGCGTGGACGGGCGGCCACTGCCGCTCGGGCCGCGCAAGCAGCGGCTGGTCCTGGCCATGCTGCTCAGCCGGCCCAACACACCGGTGCCGGTGGACGTCCTCACGGACGCGGTGTGGCCGGACGCACCGCCCCGTACGGCGCGCAAGAACCTTCAGGTGTACGTCAGTTCGACACGGACGCTGCTCGGCGCGTGGTGTCCGGGCGGGCCGGACGGCGGCGACCGGGAACGGCTGGTGCACTCCTGCGGCGGCTATCTGCTGCGAGTGGGCGAGGACGAGTTGGACACCCTGCGCTTCCGGTCGCTGGCCACGGCGGGACGGCGGGCCGCCGACGACGGTGATCCGCGCACCGCCGCCGGTCTGCTGCGCAGCGCGCTGGACCTGTGGCAGGGGCCGCCACTGCGTGATCTGCGCGATTCGCCGGAGGTGGCCGCCGAGGCGGAGCGGCTGGAGGCCCGGTGCCTGACCGTGCACGAGGACTGGGCCGAGACGGAGATCTCGCTGGGAGGGGCGTCGGCGGTGGTGGACGGGCTGCGGGACCTCGCCGAGCGGCATCCGCTGCGTGAGCGGATCCGGACGGCGTGGATGGACGCGCTGCACCGGACGGGTCGCCGGGCCGAGGCGCTGGCCGTGTACGACGACTACCGGCAGCTGCTGGCAAGGGAGTTGGGGCTGGAGCCGGGTGCGGCCATCGCTGCCCGGCACCGCGCGATGCTGACCGGCCGGGACGGCTCGGACCGCCCCCGGACGGCGGGGCCGGCGCCCCGCACACCCGCGCTGCGGGCGGTGCTGCCCGCAGGTGTCCCCGACTTCACCGGCCGGGGTGAGCAACTGCGGGAGCTGCTGGACGTGTTGGGCGGCGAGGGCGGCCGGGTGGTGGCGGTCACCGGAGCCGCGGGAACCGGGAAGTCGGCCCTGGCGGTGCGGGCGGCACGTCTGCTGGCGGACCGGTTCCCGGACGGCCGGATACACATCCGGGTCCGCGACGAGCGGGGGGCGGTGCGTCCCGCCTCGGAGGTGTTCGGCGAACTGGCCCGGCTGACCGGCGGTCCGCAGCCGGCGGGGCCGATGCCGGACGTGGAGCACTGGCGGCACTGGCTGGCCGGGCACCGCTCGCTGGTCGTGCTCGACGACGTACCGGACGAGGCGACGGTCCGGGGACTGCTGCCGGGCACCGGCCGCAGTTCGTTCGTACTGACCGCGCGGGGACAGCTGGCCGGGCTCGCGCCGGTGCACCGTATCGCGCTGCCACCGCTGGCCCCGGCGGAGGCGCTCGAACTGCTGGGCCGGCTGATCGGACCGGGGCGGGTGGGTCTGGACCGGGCCGCGGCCCTGCGGATCGCGGACGCGTGCGGGTTCCTTCCGCTGGCGGTACGAGTGAGCGGGATGCGGCTGGCGGTGCTGCGCCATCTGCCGCTGGCCGAGTACGCGCAGCGGCTGGCCGATCCGGCCCGGGCGCTGGACGAACTGGTGGCCGGTGACATCTCGGTGCGCGCCCGGCTGGCCTCCGGCTGGCAGGACCTGTCGTCCCCGAGCGGGCTGGCGCTGACCCGGCTGGCCTCCTCGGTCCGCGAGGGCCCGTTCACGCTGCCGGAAGCGATGGCGGCGTTGGGCTGCGGCGAGCGGCAGGCGCTGCGGACGGTGGAGTCGCTGATCGACGCGGGGGCGGTGACGTCCCCCAGTGGCGAGGTCACCGCTCACTGCGTGCTGTACGAACTGCCGCGTCTGACAGGGCTGTACGCCCGCGAACGGGCATCCGTCCCGGTACCGGCCGGGGGCTCCGGGGTCTCCGAGGTCCCTGAGGTCCCCGGACTCGCCGCCGGTGCGGCGCTGCAGCACGGCGTGGAGCATGTCGTCGGTGATGACCAGGGGTCGGCCGCCGTGCGGAGCCGTTCGAGCAGCCCGGCGACGGGTGCTGTCTGCGTGTAGCGCGACAGCTCGGGTTCCAGGTCGCTGAAGGGCACCCTGGCCGCCTCCACCCATCAGATCCAGGTCCTGACCTTGCGCAATGCCGAGCTGGAGGCACACAACGCCCGTCTCCTCGAACGGCTGCGGCAGTCCGGGGAGAACGTCGCAGTCCTGCCGGCCCCGGGCCGACACTCGTCCTGACCGGATGCATCACCTGCCGGTTCGCACCGCCTTCAGCGGCGTGACTAATGTGTCGCGCGAAAGGCATACGCACTCACTGCATAGATCCCTTGAGCGAGATGAGCGGGCCTTTGTCCTGGCAGAGCACACGGTCCGGGCGATTGGGTATGCGAGCAATCTGATGATGCGCGAGCTGGACGAGACGGCCGCCGGCGGCCCGATTGGGGCCCGCCTGGCTGCCTGGCGCCTTCGCCGGGGACTGACCCGCGATGACCTCGCCTCCCGCACTGGGCTGGAACTCGATTACGTTGCCGGGCTGGAGACGGGCGCCACCAGGACTCACTCCCGCTCACCACAACTCACTTCAGCGCAGCAAACCGGCAGCAGCTCGCAACCCCGAGATCAAGATCCGCTATCTGCATGTCAACGACCTCGCGGTCCTCGGCCCGGCCCCGCACTGGCCCTACGCTCTTCCTGAGAAGACCTTCACCCGCATGTTCGGCACCAACACCCCCGTCCTGATGGCCGTCCCCACCCGTCCCGGCACCGTCCGCGCACTGCTGGCCGCTCGTGGCGAGACGAGCCGTTTCCGCGTCGTCGGCTACCGGGAACCCGCACGCCCCACCACCCCGGAGGGCCTGCTGGAGCACTCTGGAATCTCGGCCGCCGCCCTCTCCGCCCAGGCCGCCCTCATGATCAAGGAGCACAGCGGATGACGAGCCTCGATACGGCATCCCCGCCCGGCCCGAAGGTCCTGAACGCCTTCGAGCGCGAAGGCTTCGTCGTTCTGCGCGACGTGATCGCGCCTAACTGGCGCGAACAGGCCGCAGCGGCGGCCATGCGGCTGCTCGCCAGCGACCGTGCACTCGGACGGGACCGCAGCGTTGACGGCAAGGACGGCTTCCGCGGCATCGTTGCCATGGACGACACCTTTCTGCCGCTGGTCACCAACCCGAGGGTGCTGCCCACCCTCGTCGCACTGCTGAGCGCGAACCTGCAGCTGATGTCCAGCAACCTGATCTACATGCCGTCCATCCCGCCCGGTGGCACGCGCACCATCCGCGTCCCCGAGCGGCACGGCTGGCACCGCGACATGAGCTCCACCAACCGCGACCTCGGCACCGAGGTTGTTCCACGACTGTCGATCAAGGTCGCCTACTTCCTCAGCGACCTCGCCCCCGACGCCGGCGTCACCATGCTCCTCCCCGGCAGCCACACCGACACCGGACCCGTCACCGTCCCGGCCGGGGCCATCGACCCGCCCGGCGCGATCACCCCTGACGTCGGCCCTTTCGATGCGCTGCTGTTCGAGAACCGCACCTGGCACGCGGGAGGCCTGAACACGTCCGGCCACCCCCGCCTGGCAGTGATGATGCAATACGGCTACCGCTGGCTCGCCCCCGTCGACGACCGCGCCCCCCACCTGCTGGACCGCGAGGACCTGACCGACATCGAGCGGCAGTTGCTCGGCCGACCGGACCGTCACCCCGACGGCTCCGTCGCGCACGAAGGCGCCGGAGCAGCGCCCTTGCGCACCTGGTGGCAGCACCTCAACCCCGACCCGGCTCGTTCTTCGGATGACACCGCACTCGGCCAACTGGACGCGAAAGACTGAAGAGATGACCTCCTACACACCTGACGAGCTGTTCGCCTCCACCGCCCCCTACTACGCCCGCTTCCGGCCCGGGTACGACCAAGCCTTCTACGACATGCTGGCCGCGCGCTTCGCTCTGGACGGCACTCAGCGCGTCCTGGACCTGGGCACCGGCACCGGCGTGCTCGCGCTCCCCCTCGCCAGGCTCGTCGGCCACGTCACGGCCGTCGACCCCGAGCCCGGCATGCTCGACGAGGGCCGCAAGCTCGCCGCCGAGCAGGGCATCACCAACATCGACTGGCGCCAAGGTGACTCCACCGCCCTGCTCAGCATGGGCCTCGAACCGGTGCTGCTGACTGTGATGGGCGCGGCCTTCCACTGGATGGACCGCGACCAGACCCTGCGCGACCTCGACCCGCTCACCGAGCTGAACGGGGCGGTCGTCCTCGCCTCCGGCGGCGCCCCCGGCGACCTTGAACCCGCCGCCTGGCTCCAGGTCATCGCCGATGTCCGCACCCGCTACCTCGGGCCTGAGCGCCGGGCCGGGTCGGGCACATACTCCCACCCCAAGGAACGTTACCAGGACGTGTTGGCACGCTCCTCGTTCTCCAACGTCGAAACCGCCCGCTGGGACCGCACTGTTACCCGCACCCTCGACGAAGTCGTCGGCCTGCAGTTCTCCTACAGCTACTCCAGCCCCGCCCAACTCGGCGACCACAAAGACGCCTTCGAACGCGACCTGCGCCAGGCACTCAGCGAGTTCAACACCGACGGCGCCTTCGACGAAGTCGTACGCACTGAAGCCATCATCGCCACCCGCCCCTGACGACCCGCGCATTGCTGCCTGGCCGACGCCCTCGTCATGCGGCCAGGCAGCAATGCGGCCTTGAGACACTCCCGGGCTGGAACAGGTTGACAGACCGTATAACGCCCAAAACATCGCCAGAACCGCTGTCGGCCGGCCAACCTGATCCGCACACTCGATCGACTCAGGTCAGCCTGTCTTCACCTGACCCCCGCCCCGCAGGTACGCGACGGTGTAGCTCCTGAGAAAGCGACGCGGCGGGCCGCCCGGGAACAACCCGGCGGCCCGCCGCGTCCGCCGTCACCCCAGCGTCAGCACGTCCAGCAGGTCGGGCCGTTCGTCGGGGGCGGCGAACATCGTGTGCAGCGCGAGCAGCACCCCCGCCGAGCCGGTCGCGAGGTCGGCGGAGAACCGGCGCAGTCGCGCTCCCGGCACCAGCAGCCGGTCCTGTTCGGCGACCAGATGCCAGGAGAGGTTCCGCACCGAGTCCAGCAGTTCGGGGCGCCATTCCTCGACGTCGTTTCCGGGACGTGCCAGCTGGTGGGCGGTGGCCGCCAGTCCGCTGCGGCCGGTGACGAGCCCCGGTTCGCGGACGAACTCCAGTACGCACCCCTCCTCGATGCCGGGCAGCAGCGCGGCGAGCGCCGGGTCCTCCCGATGGGCCAGATAGCGCTGGGCGACCAGCGCGATGCCGCCGCTGCCCTGGTCCAGGTAGAGGAGGTGGCGCTTCCCGTCCTTCACCTGCACGCTGCCGCCAGGCATGTTCACGCAGTGCCCGGCCTCGCGGGCGAGGGCCGCACCGGCGGCCCGGAGCAGCCAGGCCTCGCCGGTGAGCTCGTACAGTTCGAGCTGGAGCAGCGCGGCGCCGGAGAGCCCGTGCAGCAGGCCCGCCGAGGGCGGTACGGGCGGGCCGTCGGTGGCCTCGCCGCGGACCAGCGAGTCGAGTTCCCAGGCGGTCCGCAGGGCCCGGTCGAGGAGTTCCGCATCGGGGAGTTCCCCGACGGGGAGTTCCCTGTCGAGCGCGGCGAACCGCAGGGCCGCCAGCGCCGTCCCCGCCGTGCCGGTGCGCAGATCGGCGGAGGTGGCGGCGGGCGCACGCAGGGCGCGGTCGAGCAGTTCGCGGCCCTCCTCGCGGCGGCCGAGCCGGGCCAGCACCACGGCGATTCCGGGCAGCCCGTCGTACAGCCCGCCGGGGGCGTCCGGGTCACGCCGCAGGGCGGCCCGGGCCAGCCAGTCGATGTGCTCGTCGGGGACCGGTGCGCCGACGCGGTGCAGCGCGTACAGCACCCCGGCGGCGCCGTGGGCGGCGCAGGCGCCACCAGTGGCGAAGCCCGCCGGGTCGCCGGGGTAGAGCCGGTCGGTGCGCTCCGGGGTGGCCTCGGCGCGGATGCCGGCGAGCAGCCGCTCGCGGATACCGGGCCAGTCGGGCACCGGGCCGCGCAGCAGCGCGTCCACCGTCGGCTCGCCGCTGTCCGCCGGGAGGCCGTGGGCGAGGGCAGCCGGTCGCGGCGGCCCCGCGTCGGGGCCCAGCCGGTACCGGTCGCGGGCCCAGCGTTCGAGAGTGAGGGCTTTGCCCCGGTCGTGGTCGGTCACCTCCATCAGCGGCATCAGGATGTGCAGCCAGATTGCCCAGAGCGCATAGGCGTCCGCCTCGGCCCCGTTCCCGCCGAGGTCCGGCGGCGCCTGGAGCCCGGGGGCGCCCGCCAGCGGTGTGTCCTGGTCGTCGAGGTCGGTGGCGTACTCGAAGTCGATCAGGACGACCCGGCCGTCGGGGCGGAGGATGACGTTGGCGGGGTGCATGTCCGCGAACCGCAGCCCTCGGGCGTGGATGCGGTCGAGAGCCTGGGCGAGCCCGTCCGTGACGGACTGCGCCCAGCGGGAGTAGGCGTCGAGCTCGGCGGGGGTGCGTTCGCCGCGCGCCAGCGCGAAACGCTCGACGATCTCGGTGAACAGGGTGGTGCCCTCGATGTACTCCTCGATCAGGAAGTGGTGCTCCCAGACGGTGCGGACGCCGTACACCTCGGGCACGCAGTCGAGTCCGGCGAGGCGGGTCAGGGCCCGGTGCTCACGGTGCAGCCGGGTGACGGCGTCGTGCCCGGCGGGGTCGAGTCCGCAGTGCGGCCGGGCCTCGCGCAGCACCACCTGCTGCTTGGTGGTGCGGTGCTCGGCCAGGTAGATGCCGCCTGCGCCGGAGAACTGAAGTGCCTTGGTGACCACGTACGGGAAGTCGTCGTCGCGGGCGGCGGCGCGGGCGGCGAGGTGGGGGCGCAGCGGCTCGGGGACGGTGACCCACTCCGGTATCCGGAAGGCCACGCCCCGGGTGTCGGGGACGAGTTCGCCGGACGGGTGGCGCATCGCGCGGACCCGTTCGCCCTCGTCGTCCCGGCACCAGAGTTCGACGAACGCGCCGTAGCGGACGTACACGGGAGAGTTCCCGATCCGCAGGTCGCTGAGGATGTACGGTCCGCTGCGCCCGTCCAGGGCCTCGCTCAGGGCGTCGAGCAGCTTCAGGAGCGCGGGTTCGTCCTCGGGGTAGATGGTGATGAACTTTCCCGCGCTGGATCGGTTCATGTACTTCGCCGACATCAGCCGCAGGGCGCGCGTACTGCGCAGGAACTTGAACGTCACTCCCTGTTCCAGGCAGATGCGGGCGGTGTCGGCGAGGGTGCGCTCGGCTTCCTCCGGCACGGTGGAGATGTGGATCTTCCAGCCCTGCTCGGGCAGTTCGGCGGAGGCGGGGTGCAGCGCGGTCCACAGGCCCGTGGTGCCGCGCCGCCAGCCCTCGGGCGGTTCGGCGCGGTCGAGCGGGTAGCGGGTGTCCTCGTCGGGCAGCCGGGCCGGGGTCTCGTAGTAGCGGCGGTCGGCGAGGCAGTACAGCTGAGTCTCCTGGATGCCGGGCACGGCATACCTCCTGGGGCTGGTCTTCTGTGACGCGTGGTCAGGGGCGGGGGCTGCCGGTGCCGGTGCGGTCCGTGGGAGTCCCGTGCGCGAGGACCTCGTCCGCCGGAACCTCGTCGTCGACGGTCATCGCCTCGACGGCTCCGTTCTCGACGGCCCCGTTCTCGACGGCCCCGCTCTCGACGCTCCTGTCCGCGTGGGCCCCTTCCCCGGCCGGACCGGAGGACTCGGAGGAGCTGGAGGAAGCGGGGGGCTCGGAGGGACCGGAAAGCTTGGAGGAGCCGGAAAGCTTGGAGGAGCCGGAGCGCTTGGAGGAGCCGGAGCGCTTGGAGGCCCCCAGCGCCTCCGCCGAGGCGGTCACCTCCGGGCCCGGCCGGGCGGACGGGGCGAACGTGATGACGGCGGCGGACACGGCGAGGACCCCGGCGATCGCCCCGAACGTCGTCCGGCTGCCGAAGGCGGTGAGGAGCGCGCCCCCGGCCAGCGGACCGAACGGCTGGACCAGTGAGGAGAGGAACCCGGCGGCGCTCTGCACCCTGCCCACCCGGTCGCCGGGGGTGACGACCAGCAGGGTGGAGAGGAAGCCGATGCTGGCCACGGTGGACAGGCACATGCAGGCGGCGCAGAGCAGCCCGGCGAACAACGGGACCCGGACCCAGGCCATGGCGAGGGCGCTCGCCACGCAGAGCCAGCAGGTGGCGGTGATCAGCGCCCAGGCATGGCGTTCGGGGCGCAGCCGGGGCGAGAGGAGCGCGCCGATGAGGGCCCCGGCCGAGATGAAGGTGACGACGGTGCCGCCGCCGAGCCCGGACCTTCCGCCGCCCGAGAAGACGGTCAGCGCGGTGAACGTCAGCGCGCCGAAGGCGAAGTTCATGCCGAGTCCGAAGACCAGGAGCACGGTCCGCAGATAGGGCAGCCGCCACAGGAATGAGAGCCCGGCGGTCAACTCGGCCTTGCTGAAAGCCGATCCGGCCCTGGTCTCGGCCCTGGACCGGGTGCGTACCAGGGCCACGCAGATGGTGGACAGCAGGAGCCCGACGGCCTCGGCGAGGAACGGCAGGACCGGGTGCAGCCCGAACAGGGCGCCCCCGACCATCGGCCCCACCAGCCGCGCGGTGGAGGTACGGGCCTGGAGGCGGGCGGTCGCGGTCCCCATGTCCTCGGGGGACACGACGGTCCGCATCAGCCCGAACGCGGCGGGCCCGTAAAGGCTGCCGATGACGGCGCTCGCGACCGCGACCAGTAGTACCAGGGGCAGCGGTACGTGTCCGGTCCACACGGCCACGACGAGGGCGCCGACGGCGCAGAAACTGCCCAGGTCGCACAGCCGCATCAGCCTGCGCCGCTCCACCCTGTCGGCCATCACCCCACCGGGAAGCATGGTGATCAGGACCGCGGTGACGGACACCGTGCTGATCGCACCGGCCTGTACGGCCGATCCGGTCTCGCGGAGCACGAGGAGCGGCAGGGCCAGTGCGGTCATCTGGGTGCCGAGAACGGCGAACAGACCGCTCATCCACAGCAGTCGGAAGTCCCGGTTGGTTCGTAGCGAGGCGGCCATCGTCGGCTCCCGGTCGGTGATTCGGAGACAGGGCTCGGCCGGTGGCCCGGCGAAGGCGACGGCCTGGCAGGGGGCGGGGCCGGTGAACGCGGGGCCCGCCCCGGAAAATCGAGGCGGGGCGGTCTCCTGGTCAGGGAGCCGCCCCGTTTCGGCCGGCCGGGCGCCACCGGGGAAGCTTCCTTCCCCGGGTGGCACCACGACCCGGTCGTCAGCCCTTAGTTGTCCGACATGACGACGCTGATGACGCTGACGCAGCTGCCGTCGATCTCGCGCTCGTGGTTGACGGCGGTCTCCTGGAGGTCCAGCACGGAGTGCGCCTCGACCTCGGGGGTCTCGTTGTTGTCGTCGGCGACGGGCTTGGTGTTCTCGGACATGGTGATCTCCGTCCACTCGTCTATCGCGGTCATCTCCGGTCGTCCCGGGTGTGGCCCGGTCCTTCCGGTGCGGCCGGCGGGTGCCTGCCGCTGACCAGAAAGTTAGGAGGCCCGGCCTGGCAAACGGCTCGACGCCGGTATGGAGGCGGTATCGCTGCTGTTCACCAGGGGTGGACGGACGAGGGACGGGGGCGGACGGCGGTGCGGGGGCGCCCGCGGGGCCGGGTGGCGGCCCGGCGGACGGCGTCCGGCCTGCGGCCATACCGGTTCCCAACCGGTTCCGGGCCGGTACCGAACCGTCCGGCCGGAGGCTGTGTACGCACACGGCTGCCGCGCGCCGCACACCCCGTACCACCCGCACATCCCGCACATCCCGCACATCCCGCACATCCCGCGCATCCAGGTACCTCGCGCACGTCGCAGGTGCCTCGCGCACGTACGTCCCGTACCTCCGCACGCCCGGGCGTCCTGGTTCTCCCGCACGCCCCGCGCCCGAAGACGCCCCCTACGCCCGAAGGAGACGGCCGGATGGAACTCGCCGAACTCATCGGACTGCGGCCGGTTCCGGCCGGTGGAGTGCTGGTCACCTTGACCCGGCGCTGTCCGCTGCGCTGCGCCCACTGCTCCACGGGCTCCGCACCGGAGGTCCGGGAGGAGCCGGAGGCGGAGGCGCTGCTGCGGTTCGTCTCCTCGTTCACCGCGGGCGACCGGCCCGAGGTGATGATGCTGACCGGCGGCGAACCACTGTTGCGGCCGCGTCTGGTGGCCGCGCTCGCCCGCTCCGCGCGGGCCGCCGGTACCCGGACCGCGCTGCTCAGCGGGATGTTCTTCGCCCGGCAGGGCGGGCTCCCGGCCCCGATACGGCAGGCGGTGCGCACGCTCGACCACTTCTCCGCCAGCCTCGACCTGCCTCACGAGCGGGAGGTGCCCCGGGCCGCGGTGTTCCGGGCCGTGCGCGAGATCCGCGAGATGGGCGTGGCGGTCAGTTTCCATCTCACCGGGACCGGGGAGGACGACAGCTATCTGGCGGACGTCACCGCGGACATCGCCCGGACGTTCGGCGGGACGGTGCCCGCCCTGGTCAACGAGGTACGGCCGTTCGGCCGGGCGGCGTCCTGGGCTCGGCCCGCCCGTACCGCGCCGGACGGCGAGGGCGCGCTGCCGTGCGCCATGGCCGCCTGGCCGGTGGTCGCCTTCGACGGTACGGTCCTGGCCTGCTGCAACCAGGACACGGTGGACCGCCGTCCGGCCCCGCCCCATCTGCGGCTCGGTCATGTCGCCGAGGACGACTGGGCCGCCGTACGCGGACGGACGCTCGGGTCGCCGCTGCTGCGGCTCGTGCGCACGGTCGGCCCGGCCCACATGTGGTCACGCTGGTCGCCCGGCACACCGGCCGATTCCTACTGCGGGGCCTGCCGGCGGCTGAGCGAGCGGCCGGAGCCGGCGGCGGCGGCGGACGCGGTGGCCTCGGGGGCCGCGGGCGCCCTGCTCGACCTGACCTCGGCCCGCCGTCAGCACGACGACGGACCGGTGGCGCTGGTACGACGCCATGGTTGCGCCGCGTACGCCGACCTGGTGGCGGCGCCGGGCGGAGAGCGGACCCGGTATCCGGCGGCGGGAGGCACCGGGTCATGACCACGACCGGACAACGCGCGGAACAGTCCGCCGACCGGGCTCGGACCGGCGGCCCGGCACCGACTGCGGATCCCCGCCCGACCGCCCCGGGTGAGCTGTCGGCCTCCGAGCGGCTGCGCGTCAAACTCGCCTTCGCCGAACCGGCGTTGCGGGCATCGGCGGCCGGGCTGTGGCGGCCGGAGGGGCTGCTGCCCCGCTATCGGGCGTACCTGTGTGCGATGCACACGCTGATCCGCGCCTCCGTGCCGCTGATGGAACGTGCCGCCGAACGGGCCGCGCTGCTGGCGCGATACGGCGATCCGCTGGGCGCGCCGATGGTCGCCTATCTGGACGGCCACGCCCGGGAGGAGTCGGACCACGACGCCTGGCTGCTGGAGGACCTGACCGCGGCGGGCAGCGGTCCACGGGCCGCGCTGGACCCGGTTCCCTCTCCGCTCGTCGCCTCCCTGGCGGGTGCCCAGTACTACTGGATCGAACACCACCACCCGGTGGCGCTGCTCGGCTACATCGCCGTCCTGGAGGGGCATGCACCGGCCGCCGGGCTCGCGCCCCGGCTGGCCCGGATGACCGGGCTGCCCGCTCCGGCCTTCCGCACCGTGCACGAGCACGCACGGCTCGACGACGGTCACATCGGCGAACTGTACGCATTGCTCGACCGGTTGCCGCTGTCGCGGGGACAGGAAGCGGCCGTCGCCGTCAGCGCACTGCACACCACGGACGCGCTCACCCAGTTGTTCGTCCGGCTCGGGCGCACCGGACCGGCGCCGCCGGTGCGGGGAGCCGGGCGGTCCGTCTCGATGGGAGGCCAGGTATGACCGAACCACCGGACCGGCTCGCCGTGCTGAACGGCGCCGGGTTCGCCGTTGATCTGCTCACCGACGAACAGCGGCAGGTGCTGAACGACCTCGCGCCGGAGGAGCTGACTGTGCTGCTCGACATCAAGAGCCGGCTGGACGCCGTCGGACCCGAGGTGCAGGCACACGGCGAGATCGCGGGAGGCGCCCTGTTCTAGGGCGTGTTTCGAAAGTCCCGTCCGGTCGGGGGCGGCGGGCCGGTTCCCTCAGCCTGGCCCACCGCTCCCGCCGCTCCCGCCCCTCTGTCCCTCCGTCCCCTCCACCCCCTCCGTCCCCTCCCATGCAGAGAGGAAGCGCTGATGAACTGCACCTCGTGCCGGCACGAACTGCCCGACGCCGCACGGTTCTGCCCGTCCTGCGGCACCCCGTGTCCGGCGCACGTCGCCGCGGCGCCGGAGGACGAACGCAAGCTGGTCACCGCGGTCTTCTGCGATCTGGTGGGCTCGACGGCGCTGTCCGGACTGCTGGACCCGGAGACGCTGCGCACCGTGACGCTGCGCTATTTCGCGGTCATGAGCGAGCAGATCGAGGCTCACGGCGGCACCCCGGAGAAGTTCATCGGTGATGCGGTGATGGCGGTGTTCGGAGTGCCGGTGATGCGCGAGGACGACGCGCGGCGGGCGCTGGCGGCGGCGCTCGGCATGCGTGAGGCGTTGGCGGAGCTGAACACCGAGCTGATGGCCACCCTGGGCATCCGGCTCAGCATCCGGATCGGCGTCAACACCGGTCAGGTCGTGGCGAGTTCGGATGCCAGCACGCGGCAGGCGCTGATCTCGGGCGAGACCGTGAACGTGGCGGCCCGGCTGGAACAGAACGCGGCGGCCGGCGAGATCCTGATCGGCCCGCAGACATGGGAGGCCGCCGGGCCGACCGTGGTCGTGGAGGAGGCCGGTCCGCTGCGACTGAAGGGCAAGAGCGACAGCGTGCACGCGTACCGGCTGATCGCGCTCGGCGCCGACGCCCCGGAGCTGCTGCGCCGTTTCGACGTGCCGTTCATCGGCCGGGCCGCGGAGAAGGCGGTGCTGGACGAGGCCCTGGACCGGACGGTGCACGGGTCGGGTCCGGGGCTGGTCCGGCTCGTCGGTGACGCCGGGGTCGGCAAGACCCGGCTGGCGCGCGAGTGGCTGGCCGGGCTCGCGGGGCAAGGGCGGCCGGTCGTCGGCACCGGGCGCTGCCGCAGCTACGGCGACCACGGCACCCTGACACCGCTGGCCGACGCCGTACGTGAAGTACTGGACTCGCCCGTCGCCCGGGAGGCACTCGACGCGGCGACCGGGCGGGCCGGGGCCCCGGTGGCGGACGCGCGGGCGCTGCTGCGCGGCGGTCTGCTGCACGACGGCACGCCCAACGCGCCGTTCGAAAACATGTGTGCCGCGCTGATCACCGTGCTGGCCCGGACCGCCGCACGGCTCCCCGTGCTGCTGGTCCTCGACGACTGGCACTGGGCCGAGCCGCTGCTGGTGCGAACGGTGAACCGGCTGGCAGGACCGCTCGGCCGTGCGGGCGTGCTCATCGTGTGTCCGGGGCGCCCGGACGGGCCGCCGGCCGCCGCGGGCCCGGCGCAGATTCTGCCGCTGACCGGGCTGCCGCGTGCCGAGGCGGCGCTGCTGGTCCGCGAGCTGGCCGGACCGGGCAAGCAGTCCGCCCCGGTCGACGGCGACCCGTACGGCCACGACCTGTACGACCGTGCCGAGGGCAACCCGCTCTACCTGGAACAGCTCCTGGTCCCGGCCGGTGCGGACCCGACGGGTACGGAGACCTCGGGCGGCCCGGCACTGCCGCCGACCCTTCAGGCGCTGCTCGGCGCCCGGATCGGCGCGCTGGAACGCACCGAACGCGCCACCCTCGATCTGGCCGCCGTCGTCGGCCGGGACTTCGCCGCGCCGGAACTCGTCCGGCTGACCCGGGCGGCGCGCGAGGCGGAGGGCGTGGACCGGCCCGCCGCCTCCGGTGCGGCCGCACCGGAGGACGACCGCGACCGGGTCGCCCGGGCACTGGCCCGGCTGCGCGGCCGACGGCTCGTCGAGACCGCGCCCGGCGGCGGTCCGGGCGCGGGGCGGCACCGGTTCAGCAGCGGTCTGGTCCAGGAGGTCGCGTATGCCTCGCTGTCCAAGCGGGCCAAGGCCGAGCGGCACGCATGGGCGTCGGAACTGCCCAGCGTGACGGCGGCGGGCGAGGCCGCGGTCGGCGGGCATCTGGAGCGGGCGTACCGGTACCGCGCCGAACTCGGCCTGGCCGACGACCGGGCCGCCGCCCTGCGGGTCCGTGCCGCCGCCGCGCTCTCCTCGGCCGGTGCGCAGGCCCTGGCCCGCTCCGATCTGCACTGGGCGCAGGGGCTGCTGAGGCGTGCCGTGGACCTGCACCCGCCCAGCGATCCGGCCGCGGCACCGGCGTTGCGGCGGCTCGGCGAGGTGCGGCTGGCACTCGGTCACGCGGAGGACGGGGAGCGCCTGTTGCGGCAGGTCCTGGCCATCGGGACCGCGCCGGTGGAGGCCGCGCACGCCCGGCTCGCGCTGGCGGTGCTGGACCCGGCCGCGATGAACGTGTCGGCCACGGCTCGGGCGGTGCTGCCGCTCTTCGAGTCCGCCGGGGACTCCATCGGGCAGGCGCGGGCCCGGCTGCGGCTGGCGCAGCAGCTGCAGCTGGCCGGGCGGCACGAGGAGGCCGACCGCGATCTGACGCTGGCCCTGGACCACGCGGTGCGGGCCGAGGCGGAACCGGAGCGGGCGGCAGCGCTCGGAGCCATCGGAATCTCGCTGTGGCGCGGCCCTGAACCCGTGCCGGTCGCGGTGACCCGCTGCCGGGACCTCCTCGCCGCGCACGGCGCCGGCCGGCCTGCCGTGCGGACCACACTGAACTGCCCGCTGGCCGTGCTCTACGCGCTCCACGGCCGGGCGGACCGGGCCATGGAGTGCCTGGCCGAGGCGGAACAGCTCGCCGGGGAGCTGGACTACGCGGAGGCGCGAGTCTTCCTTCCGATGTTCCGCGCAACGGTCGAGGCGCTGCTCGGGCGCACCGGACCGGCCCTGGAACTGCTCGCCCTGGCGGACCGGGCGGCGGTGCTCGGCGGTGCCCGGTCCATGCGGCCGGCCATCGGGCTGGAGGCGGCCCGGCTGCTGCTCGACGACGGCCGGCCGGAGGGTGCAGGTCAGTGGCTCGAAGCGGTCGGGGCAGCGCAGTCGCTGCCGTACGCGGACCGGGTGGATCTGGCCGGGCTGCGCGCCCGGCTGGCGGCGGAGGCGGGGGACGCGGCCGCTGCCCTGCGTCACGCGGGCCGCGCCGTACGGGACTCCCTGCTGACCGACTCGCCGCTGGTGAGGGCCACCGCATCGCTGGACCGGGCGCGGACACTGGCGCTGCTCGGCGATCCGGCGGGGGCGGCGGTGGCCGCGTGTGCGGCGCGGGAGCAGTTCACGGAGAAGGGACATCTGCCGGGCGAGCGGTGGGCCGCGCGGCTCGTCGCCGGGCCGGCGGCGGCCACGACGGAGAAGAGCTGAGGTATGACGACCACGGACACGGCACCGGGGCCGGGGCTGACCTGGAGTCTGCGGGGGCGCGGCCCCGACGACGTGGCGGTCCTCGCGGACCCCGGTCCCGGACACGACGACGGCGAGGCCGCACCGGGCACCGGACGGGGGGTACGGGTCTGCGTGGTGGACTCGGGGGTCGAGCGGGACCATCCGGGGGTCGGTCCGGTCGCCGGGTCCTGGGTGGTCGTCAAGGACCCGGAGACGGGCGGGACGGAGGTCAGGGCGACCGACACCGGGGACAGCTGCGGGCACGGCACCGCGTGCGCGGGCATCATCCGCCGGACCGCGCCGGAGTGCGAACTGCACAGCGTACGGGTGCTGGGTGAACGGTTCTCCGGCACCGGGGACGTGCTGCTCGCCGGGCTGCGGTGGGCGGTCGAGCAGGGCTTCGACGTGGTGAACCTGTCGCTGTCCACCACCCGTGCCCGGTTCGCCGAGGAACTGCACGCACTGGCCGACCGCGCCTATTTCAACCGCACGGTCGTCGTCGCCTCGGCGCACAACTCACCGGTGGAGAGCTATCCGTGGCGGTTCGCGTCGGTGATCTCCGTCGGCAGCCACCAGGAGGAGAACCCGGACCTGCACCTCTACAACCCCGAACCGCCGGTGGAGTTCTTCGCCCCCGGCCAGAACGTGACGGTGCCCTGGCTGGGCGGCACCTCGATCCGTACCACCGGGAACAGCTTCGCGACCCCGTACATCAGCGGGCTCTGCGCGCGTCTGCTCTCGGCACACCCGAGGATGACGGCTTTCCAGCTCAAGAACGCCCTTTATCTCTCCGCGGCCAACGTGCGGTTCGGCCCGCGGCTTTCCACCCCGGCAGGAGAGGCCTGTGATGACTCCGAGAACTGAATCAGCGTCCGCCGCGGGAACGGTGCCGGCGGCGGGCTCGCCCCGGCGCGAGCTTCTCCAGTCCGTCGTCGACGTGGCCCGCGCGATCTTCGGTGCGGCGGCCAGTTCGGTCTTCCTGCTGGACGAGGAGGCGGACGAACTGGTCTTCCAGGCGGTCTCCGGCCAGGGCGAGGAGTTCCTGGTGGGCCGTCGTTTCCCGGCCGGGCGCGGGATCGCGGGCTGGGTGGCGACTTCCGGCGAGCCGATGGTGGTGGACGATCTCACCACCGCCCCCTCGTTCGACCGGTCGCTCGCCGAGTCCACCGAGTTCGTGCCCAACGCCCTGATGGCGGCTCCGCTGATCAGCGAGGGCCGGGTGCTCGGCGTCCTCGAGGTGCTCGACCCGTCCCCGCGTGCCCGCACGGACATGCGGGAGCTGGACCTGCTCGCGATGTTCGCCCGGCAGGCCGCGGCGGCGCTGCGGGTGGTGTCGTACGCCCCGGCCGACGCCGACCCCCGGGGGGTGGGCGAACGACTCGGGCCGCAGCAGCGGGCGGACGCGCTGAGGCTGCTGGGTAGCCTTGAGCAGCTGCTCAGGGAGCCCTGCTGAGCGCCTGTCGGACGACCTCCGATCGGAACAGCGGCCGTCCGACAGGCTCGGAGAGGTCGTTCTGAGACCTGCCCGACGAGCCGCGCCCGGTGGATTCGACGGAAGGACAACGCACATGAGGCTCGCCTTCTCGACCCTCGGAGTACCGGGCATGCCGATGGCCGACGTCGTCCGGCTCGCCGTCGAACACGGCTATCAGGGCGTGGAGTTGCGCACCCACCCCGATGAGCCGGTGCACCCGGGCCTTTCGGCGCTCGAACGGGCCGGTGTCGTCGAGGAGTTCGAGAAGGGCGGCGTCGAGATCCTGACCGTCGCCGGGTACGTCCGCGTCGCGGCCGAGGGCGACGACCGGCCCGTACTGGACGAGCTCGCCGGGCTGATGGAGCTGGCCGGCGACCTGGGCGCGAAGAACGTCCGGGTCTTCCCGGGCGGCGGCGGCCAGGACCCTGCCGTGGCCGACGCGACCGCCGCCCGCCGGCTGGCCGCCGCCGCTGCGCACGCCGCCGGCCCGGGCGTGCGCATCCTGCTCGAAACCCATGACTCGCACCGGGCGGGCGCCGACGTGGCCCGGGTCGTAGGGACGGTCGGGCACCGGCGGATCGGGGCGCTCTGGGACATCATGCACACCTGGCTGGCGGGCGAGGACCCGGCGGCCGGCCACGCGGCGCTGGCCCCGCATCTGGGCTACCTACAGGTGAAGGACATCGCCTCGGCGGACGACCTGACCCCGCTGCCGCTCGGCGCCGGGGTGCTGCCGCTGGGGGCCTGCCTGGATGCGCTGGGCGGGGACACCTGGGACGGCTGGGTCTGCTGGGAGTACGAGAAGCGGTGGCACCCGGCGGCGAAGGATCTGCCGGAACTGCTGACCGCCGGGCGGGAACACCTGCTGCGCCTGGCTACGGCGGGGCGGCAGGGCGTCCGTCCGGCTCCCGGCAACGGCTTGGATTCCGACGGCGCGGCCGACGCCTTCTGATGCGTCGCGGCGCCTGGTGCAGTCGGCCGTTTCCCCGGCATCCGTCGCCGGCAGGCCTCGGCTGCGAGATCGGCGACCCGCTGATCCCCGAGCCGGAGAAGGTCACCAGGCCCGGCGTGAATGCGACCTTCCGTTTCCTCTCGGGGGTGTCATCCGACGTGGTGGCAGGGGCAGGCGCACCGCCGGGTCTCCATGGGCACCTCCCACTCCGGAGCCCCCGGCCGACGATTGACACCAGGCCCCGGGCACTCCCCGTGCTCCCCAATCCGACACGCAGGCGCAAACCCCTCCCGGGCCGGTGTCGGCGTCGTCACGGCTGCTCGCCGTACGGGATGAGGCGGCGCTGCTCCCGGCACGGAGCACACGCATAGAGGACGGTCCCTGGGCCCGAACCCTGCTCGACGATCTCGATCAGGACCGCCGTCCAGGACGGACCCTTGTGCCAGTGACACCAGCCGGCCCCACAACCTCCGAGTCCGGCACCGGGCGGACGGGTCGCACGCTCACCGCTGCCCGCCCTTGCACCGATCGCACCGGCAGGCCGGAAACCCGGCCGACAGCTCCACCGTCTCGGCCGGAACCACCTCGGCCTTCGGCCGGACGACGCGCGTCCGCCCGTACCGGTCCACCTCATACACCTTGATCGTCATCGACATGCCGGACCCCGTCGCGATGCTGTCGCCCGTGCCGGGCCACAGGCCGCCCGCCAGGCTCCGCCGAGCCGGAGCATCACCTTGTACGGGGTCCTTGCATGGATGCTGGTTTGGGCCACGGACGCGACTCCTCGTGAATACCTGCTGGACAGTGCCCCAAGACTGGCCCTTACCAATGAACAATCCGAGGGCTTTTACAGGTCTTTCAGCGTCGCAAAAGAGGGCTTTCTTTCCGTCGTGTGGGTGATGACTACCCGATGAAAGGGCCTACTGTGACACTGGTCTGGCCAACCGTCACGGAGGTCGCCATGTCCACAGGAAACGCACGCCTCAAGGCAGCCCGCCACGCTGCGGGATACCGCTCTCAACAGGAACTGGCCACTGTCCTTGGGGTGGGTGTTCGCCAGGTCCGACGATGGGAGTCCGAGACCCCGCCCTGGCCGCACCCGGACCTTCAGCAGGCTCTCACCGAACTGCTCGGCCAGGACATGGAATCGCTTGGGTTCACCCCTCCAGTCGGCCATGACCGCCCCGGCCGGGTACGACGGTCCCTCGTCGAGGCATCCGTGGCCGCAGTCGGTTTGGCCGCCGTGCCCGTGCAGGCCACTGCGGCCATGCAACCCGCCTCCGTCGCAGCCGACTTCGAGGCCGTGACCCGGTCGCACCGGCACCTGTACTGGTCCGTCGCCCCAGCCACCCTCCACCCCGCTGCCGTTGCTCACGCCGCCCTCGGGTGCACACTCCTCACCGAAACGTCCGGCCAAACCCGTCGTGCGATCGCCACCGCGCTGAGCGAGTCGTACTTGTTGGCAGGGCGGATCGAGTTCTTCGACCTCCGCGACGCAGACCAGGCCGGTAAGACTCTCTTGCTCGCACTCCAGGCCGCTGGCCAGGCGGACGATCCACTACTCGGCAGCGCGATCCTCGCACACTCCGCTTTCATCCCGGCGTGGGTGGGCAAGCGGGACGCGATGGCGGAGCGCATGGTGGCCGCCCGGACTTACGCCCGCCGCGGCCCCGCCTCCGCCGACCTGCTGGCATGGCTGGACGCGGTGGAGGCCGAGTGCGAGACCAGATGCGGGAACACCCGGACCGCCCTGCACCTGCTCGGTCACGCCGAGGATGTACTGGCCGCAGGCACCGCGCACGCGAGCCCGGCCTGGCTCGACTGGTTCACAGCAGTCCGGCTTGCCGCGTTCAAGGGGAACACCCAACTGAAGGCGGGCCACCTGCCGCAGGCACGCACCACCCTCCTCGGCGTGCTCGACGACCTGCCCCGTACCGAGGACAAGCAACGCACAGTGATCTACGGCGATCTCGCAGCGGTGGAGGCAGCCGCCGGGAACCCGGAAGCGGCATGCGATTACGCGTGCCGGGCACTCGATCAGCTTGAGGTCACCTGGTACGCGATGGGCATGGACCGGGTCCGTGAAGTGCGCCGCGCCCTGGCCCCGCACCAGCACGACCAGTGTGTGCGGGACCTGGACGAGCGACTGTACGGATGGTCGACGACGGTCAGTGCGCTCGCGCGTTGAACTGCCTGATCCCACCGGAGAGTTCCAGGAGGCTCTCGACTCGGAAGGTCGGGAGCTTCTCCGCTTCCTCGGTGTGCCACTGGATGGTTGCCCACGGGCCGCGGTGGACCAGAGCGGTTTCCATGCCTGCGGCGTTGGCCGGCCGCAGGTCGTTGTCGACCCGATCGCCTACGTAGAGGATCTGGTCTTTGCTGAAGGGGACCACCTCGGCCACGCGGTGGAAGAATGACGGATCCGGCTTGCTGGCGCCCCAATCGTCCGAGGTGCCGATCAGGTCGACGTCAGCGGTGAACAGCTCCCGCAGGATGCGGCCTGCCCGGGTGGTCTGGTTGCCCGCGATGCCGAGCCACAGCCCGTCGGCCCGGAGTTGGGCCAGGGCGGGGCGGACGTCCGGGTACAGGTCGGTCTCGTCGAAAGTTTCGGGCTGCCCGGCCAGTGCGCGCTTCTCGCGCTCCTCGTAGAGATCGAAGCCGGGACGGAATTCCTGGAACGTCTCCCGGTAGTCCCGGCCCTGGGCGATGACAGCGCCAAACATTGAGACAAAGGTGTGCCGCGGTACACCGAGCCAGTCGGCCCAGGTCCCGTACTCGCGGGTTTCGTCGACCAGGCACTCACCAACGTCGAACACGACTGCGCGAATCATGGGCCGCATCCTAACGTTGGTGCTGTGCCGTCCGGCTGTCGGCACTTTCCCGGACGAGATCGACAGATCGGGATGGACCGCACCGACCGGGCCTCCTCGATTTTGCGCCGCGGGATCTGGTGAAGGCCGGCCTTGCCGCGGTCTCCGCCACGTTCGACGACCCCGCCGTGCGCGACCTCGCCGTGAAGACACTGGGCGCCGTCCGAGCCCGACGGGTCTGCTGCGTACAGGGATTCATCTCCGACGACAGCGCAGTCACGATCAACGAGCTGAACGTGGGGATCGCGGGGGCTTCCCCCTGACCAAGGCTGCCGGAGCGGATCTCGTCGGCCAGATGGTGCGCGGCTTGTTCGGCCTGATCAGCCGGATGCGGCGGACAGGATCACGTCCACAAGCCTGTCCGCCGCATCCGGTCTTCCGTGCTCCCTGGCCCGCTGAGCCATCGCCTCCCGCCGCGTGGGGTCGGTGAGCAGCGGGCCGACGGCGTCCTTGAGCCGGTCGGCGGCGACGTCACCGAGCAAGGCGACGGCGGCGCCGGCCTCCTCCAGGTGGTGGGCGTTGTGCGCCTGCTCGTTCCCGGCCGATGTGGCAAGCGGGATGAACACCGCGGGCTTACCCAGCGCGGTCAGCTCGGCGAGCGTCCCGGCCCCGCTGCGGGAGACCACGATGTCGGCGAGCGCCAGGACGTCGGGCAGCTCCGGTCCGACGAACCCGGCCAGGTAGTACCGGCCCCGCAACGCCTCGGGCAACACTGCCGCATGCTCACGCAGTCCTTCGACATTGTCCGGACCGCACTGGTGAATCACGTTCGCGCGCTCAAGCAGCCACGCCAGCGCATCACGGACGACGCCGTTGATCTGCTGGGCGCCCTGGGCGCCGCCAGTGACGTATACCGTCGGGAGCCGTCGGTCGAATCTGTACAGTCCGAGTGTCTCGACTGCCTTGTCCGCGTGCCCGGTCAGAACCTCCGGACGCACAGGGTTCCCGGTGACCACCGCCAGCCCGCGCACCGCATCTGGCAGCAGTGGCAGCGATGACTCCGATGACACCGCGATCCGCGTCGCCGAACCGGCCAGCTTCCTGTTCGCAAGGCCGAGGCGCACCGTCTGCTCGTGCAGCACCAGCGGACGCCTGCACATCCGGGCGGCCAGGCCGGCCGGAACAGCGACATATCCGCCGGTGGCAAGCACCACGTCGGGCCGGAAATCTGCAACCAGCTTCCTCGCCTGCGCCACCCCGAGCGGCACCCGAGCCATGTCCTTGACGTTGGCCGGCGACACCAGCTTGAGCGGGTTGCCGGAACGTCGGATCTTGCCCGTGGCGACCGTGGTGAATGCGATGCCCTCGGCCGGTGCGACACGGGCCTCCAGGCCGTGCGCCGTGCCGATCCACAGCACATCGAGCGTCTTGCCCTCCGCTGCCAGTCGGTCCTGCAACGCGCGAATCGCGGTCAGGGCGGGATAGGTGTGGCCCCCGGTACCTCCCCCCGTGACAATCAAACGGAAGGTGCGAGGAAAAGAGGAAGCACTGTTCACCCGGCGCACCCTACTGGCTGCCCCCACCCATGACGGCCACTTCGGACCGTTCCAGCGCAGCCCGTCACACAGCCTTGTAAGGAGACACCTCCACGGCGACGTCGTACGCTTGAGAGGAGCGCCTGCGCCCGCTGACCAACGGGCGAACGCCTGCGTCGGGTCTCCACCCATTGCGGCGACATCGGCGAGCGGTCGAGCGATACCTCTGCCGAGCGACGCCTCTGATGAGGGACGCCGATTTCCGAAGCCTGGGGATGCGGCTGAAGAACGGAGAGGCCGACACGCCGTCAGGGGGCCTTTCTCCGGTGCGACGGACATTCCTTCAGGGCTCAGCACCAGCCGTGCGTTTCAGCTAAGGGAGTGAAACATGTCTGTGCAGGTCAGAGAGCGTATCCGAGTTTCCGCCAGACGCCCCTGGGCGCCCCACTCCGACGGCGCGGTCGGCGCCTACCTCGCCGAGTTGACCGGGACCTTCATCCTGGTCTTCGCGATAACCGCCACCGCCACCGCCGCCGGCATGGCGCGCACTATCGCCGGACCGGCCTACGGCTCGCTGGCCATCGTCCTGGCCAACGGGCTGACGCTGGCCGCACTGGTCGGCGGCCTCGCCCACGTATCCAGCGCGCACTTCAACCCGGCCGTCACCGTCGCGTTGGCTGTCATCCGCAGGTTCTCGTGGCGGCATGTCCCCGGCTACGTCCTCGTCCAGATGATCGGCGGGATCCTCGGTGCTCTCGCCACCTGGGCCATTCACGGCAGCGCCGCGCGGGCCACCACGCACCTCGGTGCCACCAACCCTGCGCCCGGGGTGAGCGATGGCCGTGCTCTGGTCGTCGAGATCCTGATCACCTTCGTGCTGGTCCTCGTGGTGACCGCCGCGGCCACCGACAAGCGGTTCCCGGCCCCCGTCGCCCCGATCGTGGTCGGCTTCGCCCTCGCCGCGGCGGTCTTCATCGGCGGCCCCAGTGACGGGGCTGCCGTCAACCCGGCCCGCGGTCTTGGTCCGATGATCGCCGCCGGCTCGTTCAGCGGCTGGTGGGTGATCCTGGTAGGCCCTGTGGTCGGCGGTGTCCTCGCCGCGGTGCTCTACGACCGATTCGTCCGCAGGGGCCGGCCCTCAGCAGTTGAGCAGGTATCCAGGGCCCGCGTCGCCGGCAGCGGACGCGTACGCAGCCGGCGCGTGTCGTAGGCCGGGGCCGGGCTGCCCGGCCCCGCATCGTCCGCCACCGCCGGATCCGGCCCCGCATCGTCCGCCACCGCCGGCTCCGCCCCCGGTACCGCCGTACGGACCCGCCGCGTCCCCGCCAGGGACGTCAGCGCCACTCCGCCCACCAGCAGCGCCGCCGCGCACCACCGCAGCGGGCTCACCGACTCGCCCAGCAGCAGCGCGGCCGAGGACATCCCGAAGACGGGGACCAGCAGAGTGAACGGGGCCACCGACGACGCCGGATGCCGGCTCAGCAGATAGCCCCAGGCGCCGAAGCCGAAGACGGTGGTGATCCACGCGACGTAGACGATGATCCCGGCGCCGCTCCAGTCGAGCGCGGCCAGCGCGGCGGCGTCGCGGTCCCAGCCCTCGAAGACGAGGGAGAGGCCGAGCAGCGGCAGCACCGGCACGGTCGAGACCCAGACCATGAAGTTGAGGGAATCGGGCGGGGCGGCCTTGCGGGTCAGCACGTTGGACACGCCCCAGCAGGCCGCCGCCGCGATCACCAGGACGAAAGCGAGTGCGGGACCGCTCGCGCCCTCGTCGGCCGCGGCCACCCCGATGCCGACCAGAGCTATCCCCATCCCCAACACCCTTGTTCTGCCCGGTCGTTCACCAAGCACGAGAGCTGCGAAGAGGGCCGTGAAGACCGCCTGGACCTGGAGCACGAGGGAGGAGAGACCGGCGGGCATTCCGCGGTCCATGCCGATGAAGAGCAGCCCGAACTTCGCCACTCCGAGGACGAGCCCGACACCCACGATCCACTTCCACGCGACCTTGGGCCGGCCGACGAAGAAGACCGCGGGCAGCGCGGCGACCAGGAAGCGCAGGGCGGAGAAGAGCAGCGGCGGGAAGTGCCCGAGGCCGACCTCGATGACGACGAAATTGACACCCCAGACGGCGGCCACCAGGGCGGCCAGGGCGATGTGGAGGGGACGCATGCACCGAGGATCGCCCGCACCGTCCATGTAGCACCAGCGCCGATTTCTTCATGATGGAATTGAGCAACGCTAACGAATCACGTGACTCGACCCGACCGGCCCGACCGGCAAGAGCCCCGGAGGCTGTGGTGCTCGATCTGTCCCGGCTGCGCGCACTGCACGCCATCTCCGTCCATGGCTCCGTCGCGGGCGCCGCCGCCGCGCTCGGCTACACCCCGTCGGCGGTCTCGCAGCAGATCACCAAGCTGGAGCGGGAGACTCGCACGACCCTCCTCGAACGCCGCGGGCGCGGTGTCGCACTGACCGAGGAGGCGCTCCATCTGACTGAGACGGCCCAGCAGTTGCTGGCGATCGTGGAGCGCGCGGAGGCGGCACTGGAGGAGCGCAGGGGGCTGCCCACCGGGCGGCTGTCGATCGGCGCCTTCGCATCCGCGGCGCGTGGGCTGCTGCCCGGCGTGCTGGCCGAGCTGGACCGGCACCATCCCGCCCTGGACGTCCGGTTGACCGAGGTCGATCCGCATCTCTCGGTCGACCTGGTGGCCAAGGGTGTGATCGATCTGGCGGTCGCACACGACTGGGACATCGCCCCGCTGCCCGCCCCGGAGGGAGTGGCGCAGGCGGTGATAGGTGACGACCTGTGCGATCTGCTGGTGCCCGAAGGCCATCGGCTCGCCGGGCGGGACGGGGTGCGGCGCGAGGAGCTGGCGAAGGAGCGGTGGATCTGCCAGCCGCCGGGGCGGGTCTGTCACGACTGGCTCGTACGGACGCTGCGCGCGGCGGGTCACGAGCCCGACATCCGGCACCAGGCGGAGGAGAACCACACCCAACTGGCCCTGCTCGCCGCCGGTCTCGGGGTGGCGGTGATCCCGCGCCTCGGGCGGGGGCCGCTGCCGGCGGGGGTCGTGGCGGTGCCGCTCGATCCCGTACCGGTGCGTCGGCTGTACGCACTGTGGCGTACGGAGGCGGCCCGGCGGCCCGCGATCACGGCGGCGGTGCCGGCACTCCAGGCACACGGGGCCTCGGTGGGGCTGAGGCAGGAGGCCTGACGCCGCGACCTTGAGCGCCGCGTCCTCGGCCGCCCGGCAGGCTCAAAACGGCCCAGACCCTTGACCGGAAGTTATTTTCTGGATATCCGTGCTTCTTGGAAATTTCTTTCACCACCCCCTCGTCCCCGAGTACGGCCGAAGGAGCTCACGTGCACCACCGCACCTCCAGACGCACCCTCCTCACTGCTACCGCCGCGACCGCCGCAGCCGCCGTCACCGGTGGGGTCGTCGCCCCCGGCGCCGTCGCCGCCCAGAGGTCCCCGGGCAGCGGGCACAGCAGCGGGCACCACACCTCAGCCGCCACCACCAAGCGCCTCAAGCGGCTCATCTCCCGGATGACCCTGGAGGAGAAGGTCGGGCAGCTCTTCGTGATGCGGGTGTACGGGCACTCCGCCACCGAGCCCGACCAGGCCGACATCGACGCCAACATGGCGGAGATCGGGGTCCGTACCGCCGCCGAGATGATCGCCAAGTACCACGTCGGCGGGATCATCTACTTCGCCTGGGCGCACAACACCCGCGACCCGCACCAGATCGCCGACCTCTCCAACGGCATCCAGCGCGCCGGTCTCGCCGGCCCCACTCCCCTGCCGCTCCTCGTCTCCACCGACCAGGAGCACGGCATCGTCTGCCGCGTCGGCGAACCCGCCACCCTGATGCCGGGCGCGATGGCGCTGGGCGCCGGCGGTTCGCGCTCCGACGCTCGCCGGGCCGGGCAGATCGCGGGCGCCGAACTGGCGGCGGTCGGCATCAACCAGAACTACGCCCCGGATGCCGATGTGAACGTCAACCCGGCCAACCCGGTGATCGGCGTACGCTCCTTCGGCTCCGACCCGCAGTCCGTGGCCGGGATGGTCGCCGCCCAGGTGAAGGGGTATCAGAGCAGCGGTATCGCCTCGACGGCCAAGCACTTCCCGGGACACGGCGACACCAACACCGACAGCCACACCGGTCTGCCCGTCATCCGCCACACCCGGGAGCAGTGGGAGGAGCTGGACGAGCCGCCGTTCCGGGCCGCGATCGCCGCGGGCATCGACTCGATCATGACCGCACACATCGTGGTCCCGGCCCTGGACCCGGCCGAGGACCCGGCGACACTGTCCCGCCCGATCCTCACCGGCATCCTGCGCGAGGAGCTCGGCTACGACGGTGTCGTGGTCACCGACTCGCTCGGCATGGAGGGCGTACGGACGAAGTACGGCGACGAGCGCGTGCCGGTCCTCGCGCTTCAGGCGGGCGTCGACCAACTGCTCAACCCGCCGAGTCTCGACGTCTCCTGGAACGCCGTCCTGAAGGCCGTGAAGAACGGCGAGATCAGCGAGGCCAGGATCGAGGAATCGATCCTGCGGATCCTGCGGCTGAAGACGAAGCTCGGGCTGTTCGACGACCCGTTCGTCAGTCACGCGGGGGTGGACCGTACCGTCGGGACGCGGGCCCATCTCGCCGCCGCCGACCGGATCGCCGAGCGCACGACAACTCTGCTCGCCAACAACGGCGGGGTACTGCCGATCTCCCGCCGCTCCCACAAGAACCTGCTCGTGGTCGGCGCCGATCCGGCCTCCCCGTCCGGCACCACCGGACCGCCGACCACCACCCTGGCCACCGCCTTCGGCGAACTGGGGTACGCGGCGACCGCGCTGTCCACCGGCACCGCCCCCACCAAGGCGAAGATCGACGAGGCGGTGGCAGCCGCACAGGGCAAGGACGCGGTGATCGTGGGGACGTACAACGTCTCGGCCACCAGCTCGCAGCGCACCCTGGTGAGCGCCCTCGCGGCGACCGGCATCCCGGTGATCACGGTCGCGATCCGCAATCCGTACGACATCGCCCGGCTGTCCGGGACCGGGTTCGCGGCGAACCTGGCCACGTACTCCTGGACCGATGTCGAACTGCGGGCCGCCGCCCGGGTGATCGCGGGCCGCGCCGAACCGGAGGGCACTCTGCCGGTGCCGGTGCAGCGCGCTGACGATCCGACGCAGGTGCTGCACCCGGTCGGCTACGGGCTGACGTACCGGTCGCGGCACTAGGACCGACCGAGCGGGGCCGGGTGCGTGCCCGGCCCCGCGACGCCGCCCCTTCAGTCGATGACCGCGGTGGCTTCGACCTCGACCAGGATGTCGGGCCCGGCCAGGGCGGCGACGCCCACCCCTGTGAAGGGCGGGGCCGGGGTGACCCCGAGCTTCGCGGCCGCGCGAGCGATCCCCTCCGTGAGCAGGGGCATCTTGTCGGGGGTCCAGTCGACGAGGTAGACGGTCAGTTTTGCCACGTCGTCGAAGGAGGCACCGGCCTCGGCCAGGGCCGTGCCGACGTTGAGGTAGCACTGCTCGACCTGAGCGGCGAGGTCACCTTTGCCGACCGTGACCCCGTCGGCATCGCAGGCGACCTGCCCGGCGATGAAGACCAGCTTCGACCCGGTCGCGACCGACACCTGCCGATAGAGGTCGACCTTCATCAGTCCTTCGGGGTTTGCCAGGGTGATGGCCATGCTGACTCCTCGTCACGAGAGCTCGTGGGCTCGCTTCCACCGAGCCAGGACGCTCGTGGTCTCTTGTGGTTACTGAGGAACCGTAGGAGAGTTCCGCCTGGCGGGGAAGAACGCACTTTTCAGTGACTGGGGAACCTCATGGTGACTAAGCAGCTCAACGGCTCACCCGACGAAGCAGACCTGACGCGGGCGGACTCCCTGGCGCGGGAGATCTTCTCGGACGTCGCCAACAAGTGGGCGCTCTTGATCATCGAGTCCCTCGGTGAGGGAACCATGCGCTTCAGTGAATTGCGGGACAAGGTCGAGGGCATCAGCCACAAGATGCTCACCCAGAACCTGCGCATGCTGGAGCGCAACGGCCTGGTCGATCGAAACGTGCACCCCACCGTGCCGCCGCGGGTCGAGTACACCCTCACCGAGCCGGGCCGAGCCCTCCGGGCGACCGTCGATGGAATGTGTGACTGGACCCACCGCTACCTCGGTCACATCGAGGCATCCCGACACCGCTTCGACGCCTGACGGGCCTGTGCCCCGCCCCGGAGAACGGAAAGGGCTGTGCAGACGCACAGCCCTTTCCCGGCCCGAGAACCGCTTACGGCCGCAGCCCGCGCTCGTTCGTCACGTCCCGCTTGTCGAGCCGTCCGTCGAACTTCGCGAGCGGCTTCGCCTTCGCCGGGTCGTCCTGCACGGCGGCCGGGGCGACGCCCGCCCAGCGCAGGATGGCCGCGGTGGCCTTCGCCTTGTCGTCGACGTCGAGCCCGGCCACGTTGGCACCGTGGTTGCCGCCCGCCACGGTCATGACATAGCTGTCACGGGCGCCCGCACCGAGCCGGAAGCGCTCCGCGCCCCACGGGTCGTTCTGCCCGTACACGTACAGCATGTGGTTGGCGTGGCGCTTCACCCAGTTGTCGACGTCACGCATCACCGACGGCTGGAACTTCATCGGGATGGAGCGCGGCACGAAGGTGCGCGGCGGCTGGTATCCGTACCGGCTCAGATTGCCGAGCCACGGCTGCTCGATGTCGGGCGAACCGAGCTGGGTACCCGCCTGGTAGTAGTACGGCGTGTACTTCTCCAGGCCCTGGTCCGTGTAGGCGGAGAAGCCCGAGATCGAGTCGATCGAGTCCCAGATCGCCTGGTCGGGGGCGGTCTTGGCGTCGGCCGGGATGGAGTCGCAGTCGGACAGCAGGCTGTACTGCCAGAACGCCCAGACGTAGTCCATGACAACGGCTTCGTACGCCTTGTCGAGCGAGCCGACGGTGTTGAAGGTGTAGCCCTTCCCGGCGGCGTACTCCTGGTACTTCTTCTCCAGCGGCTCGCGACGGATCAGCGCCTCGCGCTGCACACCGTTCAGCTTGTCGCGGCACTCCTTGGTGCCGACGCGTCCGAAGAACCGGTCGTACGCCGAGTCCTCCTTGTTGACCACGTCGTTGGGCGCGACGTAGGCGACGACGCCGTCCATGTCCTCGGGGTAGAAGCGCTCGAAGTACGTGGCGGTCATGCCGCCCTTGGAGCCGCCGGTGCTCAGCCAGTTCTTGGTGTAGATCTGCTTCAGCGCGGTGAAGACGCGGTGCTGGTCGCTGGCGGCCTGCCAGATGTCGAGCTTGGACCAGTCGGCGGGCGCCGGACGGGACGGGGTGAAGAATCGATACTCCAGGGAGACCTGGTTGCCGTCGACGATCCGGGTCGGCTCGGAGCGGCTGGGGTTCGTGGAGACGTTGTAGCCGCCGGTGTAGAAGACCGTCGGGCGGGACGTGTCCTTGTGCAGCAGGGTGATGCGCTGCTGGAAGGTGCCCTTGGACGGGTGCCGGTGATCGATCGGCTGGGTGTAGTTGAGGACGAAGTAGCGGTAGCCCTCGACCGGCTTCTCCTCGATGAGGCTCATTCCCGGAATGGCCAGGATGCGGTCCTTGATGTCCGTGCTCGTGCCGCTGTCACTGCCGGCCGCACTCCGGAACGCGGTCGGTTCCGCGGCGGTGGCCGCCCCGGCCGAGGCACCCGTCGCACTCACTGTGCCGATGAGCACCGCGAGCGACAGAAACCCTCTGAGCGCCTTGCGCATGCACCCTCCCCTTGATTCACAACAGACGTCGCGAACCTAGCGGGGCAACACCTCTACCGCCAGACCCTGTTGGCACGGAGCCACGACGAGCTGCCGCCGTCAGCAGAGAATCCAGCCCGTGGAGCCGGACTTTCCCGAGATCGTGGCCGTGGCCCTGACACACCGGTTCAGCGCGTGGACCGTCACCGGGCCGGCCTGTCTGGTGTATGTGCCGCTGTCGACGACGGGGCTGCCGCCGCGCGCCTGGATGAGCACGGACATCTTGCGGCGCGGGGCCGGCTTCTTCGCGATCGCGACCGCGCAGGCGTAGGAGCGGCTCTTGTAGACGCGCAGCTCGCCGGTCTTGAAGTCGACCTTCTTCGCGGGGCGCCCGGCGCAGGCCGTTGCGGCGTCGGCGCTGTTCAGCGCGCTGTCGCTGAGTACCAGACCGAGGGCGGCCACCAGCGGCAGGACGAGAAGACGCACAAGCATCCGGTGCCCCCGGCCGCTTCCGCCCCCGCCGACCGATCCGGCCTTTCCAACCTCTCCGGTCCCTCTGATCACCAGCAGCCCCATCGTCCGATCGAACACTTACGCCCCTACTCGGCACATGTGTGTACATGCGTACGACGCAGGAGGCCATCCGGAGGTTGCACCCGGCGCGCTCCGCTTCCGGGACAACCGAATCGCCACAACATGGCTCCAACAGGGCAGAGCCATATGAAAGGCAGGAACTGCCATGCTCCAACTCCGCAACTCACAGGGTCTCCGCGGCCGGCGCGCCATCGGCCGGACGCTGCTCGCCACCGCTCTCCTCACCGTCGTCGCCGCGGTCCCGGCCGCTGCGGCGGCCCCGCAGGCCCCGGTGGCCGCGGCGCCGGTGCGCAGCGACGCCGGAACCCCGGCGTACCAGCAGGTTGCCCACTTCTACGGCGCCTACATCGATGCCGTCACGGCGAAGGACGGCGACAAGCTCGCCACCGCCCTGAGGACGTTCTATCTGACGCCCCAGCTGTGCACCCAGCTGAAGACCTGGGAGCAGCGCAACCACGCTGACGGTGTGCTCCGCGCCCAGAACACCCCGCTCGCATTCCGGGTCGTCTCCGGCGAGAGCGGCGCGGGCCACACCTGGTCGAAGGTGCGGCTCACCTGGCGCAACGGCAAGCACCCCACCTATTCGTATCTGACCGTGCGGTCGGACCTCCGGACCGGCAAGATCTCCGCCATCGGCGAGTGAACCGGCGGACGGGCCCGGCTCTCACACCCCCGCGGGCTCGTCCTCCCCTATGAAGGTGCGCCACAGCACGGCGTAGTGCCCTTCCCGGGCGAGGAGTTCGTCGTGCGTGCCGTCCTCGACGACCCGGCCGTGGTCCATCACCACGACCCGGTCGGCGCGGGCGGCGGTGGTCAGCCGGTGGGCGACGATGAGGGTGGTGCGGCGGCCGGAAATGGGGCCTCCCCTGCTCGAACGGAGTTGAGAGCTTGGGGAACGGTCGGTCGCCTGGTTGACCAGGGCCTCGCTGGCCAGGTCGAGGGAGGCCGTCGCCTCGTCGAGCAGCAGGATGTCCGGGTCGACGAGTTCGGCGCGGGCGAGTGCGATCAGCTGGCGCTGGCCGGCCGAGAGGTTACGGCCCCGCTCGGCGACCTCGTGCAGATAGCCGCCGTCCAGGGTGGCGATCATGTCGTGGGCGCCGACCGCCCGCGCCGCCGCTTCCACCTCGGCGTCGGTGGCCTCGGGCCGCCCGTACGCGATGGCGTCGCGGACCGTACCGGCGAAGAGGTATGCCTCCTGCGGTACGACTCCGAGCCGGTGCCGGTACGCGGTGAGGTCGAGGCGGCGCAGATCGGTGCCGTCCGCCGTGACCCGGCCGCCCGTCGGGTCGTAGAACCGGGCGACGAGCTTGACGAGGGTGGACTTCCCGGCGCCCGTCTCGCCGACGAACGCGACCGTCTGGCCGGCCGGGATCCGCAGGTCGACACCGATGAGGGCTTCCTCGGCGTCCTCGCCCGAGCCGTAGGCGAAGGACACGTCCTCGAAGGCGATATCGCCGCGCAGCGATGGCACGTCCAGCGGTTCGTCCGGGGTGTCGGTGGAGGTCGGCTCCCGCAGGAGTTCCTGGATGCGGCCGAGGGAGACGGAGGCCTGCTGGTAGCCGTCGAAGACCTGGGAGAGCTGCTGCACCGGGGCGAAGAACAGGTCGATGTAGAGGAGGTACGCGACCAGCGCACCAGTGGTGAGCGTGCCGTTGTCGACCCGGCCCGCGCCGACGATCAGTACGGCCGCCGCGGCCACCGACGACAACAGCTGCACGAACGGGAAGTAGACCGAGATCAGCCACTGGCCACGGACCCTGGCCTTGCGGTAGTGGTCGCTGCGCTCCGCGAACCGGTCCGCGCCGTCGTGCTCGCGGCGGAACGCCTGCACGATCCGCAGTCCGGAGACGGACTCCTGGAGGTCGGCGTTGACGACGCTGATGCGTTCGCGGGCCAGCTCGTACGCCTTGACGCTCTTGCGGCGGAAGAAGAACGTGGCGATGACCAGCGCCGGCAGCGTCGCGAAGACGACGAGGGCCAGCTGTACGTCCAGGACGAGCAGCGCGACCATGATGCCGAAGAAGGTGACGACGGAGACGAAGGCGGTGACCAGGCCGGTCTGCAGGAATGTCGACAGCGCGTCCACGTCGGTCGTCATCCGGGTCATGATGCGGCCGGTCAGCTCGCGTTCGTAGTAGTCCAGGCCGAGTCGCTGGAGCTGCGCGAAGATCTTCAGCCGCAGTGAGTACAGCACCCGTTCGCCGGTGCGGCCCGTCATCCGGGTCTCGCCGATCTGGGCCGACCACTGCACGAGCACGACCACCAGGCCCAGCGCGGACGCCGCCCAGACGGCGCCGAGTGCGAACTGCGAGACACCCTGGTCGATGCCGTGCCGGATCAGTATGGGCAGCAGGAGTCCGGCGCCCGCGTCCACCGCCACCAGCGCCAGGCTCACCAGGAGCGGCAGCCCGAAGCCGCGCAGCAGTCTGCGCAGCCCGTACGAAGCCTCGGCGGCGACGGCCCGCGCCTCGTCGATGTCGGGTGTGTCGGTGGCGGGCGGCAGCGCCTCGACCTGGGCAAGCAGCTCGGGCGTCGCGGGCATGCCGGCCACGCCGGTGTCGCGCGGCTCCTCCTTGCGGATCCACAGGTGGGGGCTGATGCCACGCTCGGCGTCGAACTCGGCGTCCAGTTCTTCCTGGAGCGCGCGGTCGTCCTCGGGGGTCGTGTCGGCGGCGGTGGTCGGCGGCTCGTGTCCGGGCGAGGTGCCGCCCAGCTCGTCCGGGTCGGTGAGCAGCCGCCGGTAGAGCGCGGAGCGGCGCTCCAGCTCCTCGTGCGTACCGATGTCGGCGAGCCTGCCGTGTTCCAGGACGGCGATCCGGTCGGCGAGGCCGAGGGTGGAACGGCGGTGCGCGATCAGGAGGGTCGTCCGCCCGGCCATCACCTGCCGCAGCGCCTCGTGGATCTCGTGCTCGACACGGGCGTCGACGGCGGAGGTGGCGTCGTCGAGGAGGAGCAGCCGGGGGTCGGTGAGGATGGCGCGGGCGAGCGCGACGCGCTGGCGCTGGCCGCCGGAGAGGGTGAGTCCGTGCTCGCCGACCTTGGTGTCGTAGCCCTCGGGCAGGTCCGCGATGAACCGGTCGGCCTGGGCGGCCCTGGCCGCTTCCTCGATCTGTTCCTGGGTGGCGTCGGGGACGCCGTACGCGATGTTGGCGCGGACGGTGTCGGAGAACAGGAAGCTGTCCTCGGGTACGAGACCGATGGCGGCGCGCAGGGACCGCTGGGTCAGCTCGCGGACGTCGTGGCCGCCGACCAGGACCGCGCCGTGCGTCACGTCGTAGAAGCGGGGCAGCAGCAGCGAGACGGTGGACTTCCCGCTGCCGGACGCGCCGACGAGGGCGACGGTCTCACCGGGCTCGATGGTCAGCGAGAACCCGTCGAGGACGGGGCGGTCAAAGGCTTCGCTCCCGAGGTCGTCGTCGGTGGCGGAGCGGAGCGGAGCGTATCCGAACCGTACGTCGTCGAACTCGACGCTCGCGGGGGCGTCGGCCGGGAGTTCCTTGGTGCCGTCCTGCATGGTCGGCTCGGTGTCGATCAGTTCGAGTACGCGCTCGACGCCGGCCCGGGCCTGCTGTCCGACGGTGAGGACCATGGCGAGCATCCGGACCGGGCCGACGAGCTGGGCCAGGTAGGTGGAGAACGCGACGAACGTGCCGAGGGTGATCTCGCCCCGGGTGGCGAGCCAGCCGCCGAGGGCCAGCATCGCGACCTGGCCGAGCGCGGGGACGGCCTGGAGGGCGGGGGTGTAGCGGGAGTTCAGCCGGATGGTGCGCAGCCGTCCGGCGAAGAGCCTGCGCCCGACCTCGCGCAGCTTGCCGGTCTCCTGTTCCTCCTGCCCGAACCCCTTGACGACCCGGACCCCGGAGACGGCCCCGTCGACGACTCCGGCGACGGCGGCGGCCTGCCCCTGGGCGTACCAGGTGGCGGGGAAGAGACGGGAGCGGGAGCGGCGCGCGATGAACCAGAGGACGGGAGCGACGGCGATCGCGACCAGGGTGAGCAGCGGCGAGAGCCACGCCATGATCACCAGGGAGAGGATGAAGAGCAGCACGTTCCCGATGGTCATCGGGAGCATGAACAGGAGCCCCTGGATCAGCTGCAGGTCGCTGGTGGCGCGCCCGACGACCTGCCCGGTGGACAGCTCGTCCTGGCGCTTCCCGTCGAGGCGGGTGATCGTCCCGTACATCTCGGTACGCAGATCGTGCTGTACGTCGAGGGCGAGCCGGCCGCCGTAGTAGCGGCGGATGTACGTGGCTATGTACACCAGTACAGCGGCGAATACGAGGAGTCCGGTCCAGGCGGCGAGGGACCGGGTGTGGTTGCCGACGACATCGTCGATGATCACCTTGGTGATCAGCGGGACGAGGGCCATCACCGCCATACCGGCCAGTGACGAGCCGAGCGCCAGCAGCACATCGCGCCGGTGGCGCCATGCGTAACCGCTCAGCCGCCGAGCCCAGCCCGGGGCCTGCGCCGCGGCCTCTGTGTCCCCTGCGTCCCCTGCGTCCGTCACCGGTGCCTCCCGTTCGACATGGTCTGCCGGAAGGCGACAACGCGATGGGCGGCGGATTTCATCCCGCCGGCCGGTGCCGGCGCCCCCTGCCCGGCTACGACCGCGGCGTCGCGGTGAGCATCCCTACCGCCGGTGCCTCCGGTACCGCGGGCACCGCTTCCTGCGGGGCGGCGGGCGGTACGACGGTCTCCGACGCGTCGGCGGTCGGATTGAGGTCCTTGTGCACGGCGCGGGCAACGGCCTGAATGGTGTCGATGCCGTCGTTCATCGTCTTGTTGTCCTGGGTGAGCACGGTGATCGCGTAGTCGTACCCCTTGCCCGTGAAGGCGCCGATGCTGTGCACCCGCCAGCCGTGCGTGGCGCGCGGCAGCCAGCCGTTCTTGACCTGGACGGTCACTCCGGACGGCGCTCCGGCGGGCGTGCCCCAGCGCTGGGAGGAGACGACCTTGCGCATCAGTCCCAGTTCGTACTCCCGCGCGTTGTCGCTCAGCACGGAGTTCTTGGCGGTCAGCAGAGCCAGCAGCCGCAGCTCGTCCTGGGCGGTGATCTGGGTCAGCCCCCAGTAGCCATCGGAGCCGGGCACGGTCTGCGTCATCCCGGCAGCCTCCAGGAACGCCTTGACCTTGGTCACCCCGAGCTGCTTCCACAGGCTGGTGGTCGCGTCGTTGTCGGACTTGGTGATCATGGCGGTGGTGAGGTCGATCTCGCGCTGGGTGAGATAGCGGTTCTGCTTCTTGTTGTCCCAGAGCAGCGTCGCCAGCACGGTCGCCTTCACGATGCTGGCGGAGTCGTACGTCGTCGTCGCCCGCAAGGAGCAGGTCGTCCTGGTGGTCCGGTCGTAGAGCGCCACGGCCGTGGTCGACTTCCGCGCCGTGAGCGCGGCGGTGATGTCATTCGACAGCTTGGCGGCCAGCCCCGCCTTGCCGGACGTGCAGCTCGCCGTCGGCGTCGCAGCGACGGCGGTGGGCGCGGCGCCGAGCGCCATGGGTGCGAGCACGCCCGTGGCGAGCGCAACGGACAGCGCGCCCCGCGCACGGCAAGACATACGAAGCTGTTTCATACGGCATTTGCCCCTGGCGATTTCGTTCCTGACGGACAGAAAGGTTGTACACCGCGAGCCGGTGTTCCTCGGCCGGGTGGGCCGGGCAGGGATGACATTCGCCGGCAAAACGACTTCCGTCGGCGTAACAACGACTTCCGTCGGCGTAACGGGGAGAGACCACGGCGCAGCTGGACGCCATCGGGAAAATCAGGAACGGGACCGCCGGACGCTGAACCGCCCGCGCCCCCGGCTTCCGGGGGCGCGGGACGGGCGCGATCTACGTGACGGTCGGCCCTACTTCGTGCGGGCGTCTGCGATCTGGCGGGACATGATCGTCGTCAGTTCGTACGCCGTGTGGGAGGCGGCGACGGAGGTGATCTCTGCGTGGTCGTACGCGGGTGCGACCTCGACCAGGTCGGCGGAGACCAGGTTGCAGGAGGACAACCCGCGGACGATCTCCAGGAGTTCACGGGACGTCAGGCCGCCGGCCTCGGGGGTGCCGGTGCCGGGGGCGTGCGCCGGGTCCAGGACGTCGATGTCGATGGAGATGTAGAGCGGCCGGTCGCCGATGCGCTGGCGAAGCTGGTCGGCGACCTCGTCGACACCGCGGCGCATGACGTCGGCGGAGGTGACGATGCCGAAGCCCATCTTGGCGTCGTCGTCGAGGTCCTGCTTGCCGTAGAGCGGGCCACGGGTGCCGACGTGGGAGAGGGCGGAGGTGTCGAGGATGCCCTCCTCGACGGCCCGGCGGAACGGCGTGCCGTGGGTGTACTCGGCGCCGAAGTAGGTGTCCCAGGTGTCGAGGTGGGCGTCGAAGTGGAGCAGGGCGACCGGGCCGTGCTTCTTCGCGACGGAACGCAGCAGCGGCAGCGCGATGGTGTGGTCGCCGCCGAGCGTCATCAGGCGGGCGCCGGTCGAGAGGAGGTCGTCGGCAGCGGCCTCGATCGTCTCGACGGCCTCGTTGATGTTGAACGGGTTCGCGGCGATGTCACCGGCGTCGGCGACCTGCGCGAGGGCGAACGGCGAGGCGTCCTGCGCCGGGTTGTACGGGCGCAGCAGGCGCGACGCCTCACGGATCGCGTTGCCGCCGAAGCGGGCGCCGGGGCGGTAGGAGACACCCGTGTCGAAGGGCACGCCGACAACGGCGACATCGGCGGCGGGGACCTCGTCCAGGCGGGGCAGCCGGGCGAACGTCGCGGGTCCGGCGTACCGCGGGACGCGGGAGGAGTCGATCGGACCGCGCGGCGTTTCGTTGCTGCTCATGGCGGGTGCCTTTCTTGTTGCGATGCGGGGTGGCACGGAGGCGGTGCGCGCTTTGTGGGCGTTCGCGGGCAGGCCGGTAGTGAAGACGGTAGGTGGCCCGCAGGCGGTGCTGAAGTGTACGTTTCATCCATAATTGAAGTTGTCGATGGATGGACCATCCATGCCGGAAGCCTCGACCGGACTCACCCCGCCCGCTCCCCCCTCTCCCTCCGCTCCCCCCACTCCCCCGATCCCGCTCACCGAGCTGCTCGCCCATGAGGAGCTCGGGTTGCGCCGGATCGCGGGTCCGGCCGAGGCGGATCTGCTGTGGGTGCATGCCTCGGAGATGGCCGACCCGTACCCGTATCTGCTCGGCGGTGAGCTGCTGCTGAGCGCGGGGGTGCTGCTCAAGGACCCGGACGCGTATGTGACCCGGCTGATGGAGGCGGGGGCGGCGGCGCTCGGTTTCGGGGTGACGCCGGTGTTCGACACGGTGCCGCAGGCGCTGGTCGAGGCATGCGACCGGCACGGCCTGCCGCTGCTGGAGGTGCCGCCCGGGACCCCGTTCACGGCGATCGCCCGGGCGGTGTGGCGGCTGATGGCCGAGGCCCGGCACCGCGAGCTGCGCCGGGTGACCCGCGCCCAGCAGGCCCTGGCCACGGCGGCGGCCCGGCCCGACCCGATCCCCGCCGTGCTGCACCAGCTGGCGGCCCAGCTGGAGGGCCGGGCGGTGCTGCTCTCCGAGGACGGCGAGGAGCTGCATACGGCGGGCCGCCGCCCGGCCCCCGAGGTCGGGGCGGCACTGACCCGGCTCACCCGGATGGTCTCCGGCGTGACGCGCCCCGCGCCAGTGTCCGCCACCGACACGCTGCGGGACGCGCACCTGTCCGCGTACGCACTGGGCGGCGGCCAGGGTCTCGTGCTGGCGCTCGCGACGCACCGGCGCGAGGCGGGCGACCACACGATCGCCGGGGTGGCGGTCGTCCTGCTCTCCCTGCTGGCTGCCCCGCATCAGGGCGCGGACGCGGCGGGCCGGTCGGCGGCCCTCGTACGGATGCTGCTGGGCGCGGACCCGCAGCACGTCGCCCCGCTGCTGGGTGGTGCCGAGCAGTGGACGGTGGTGCACGCGCGCCGCAGCGGCGACGGCCCGGTCGACCCGCTCACCGCCGGCGCACTGGGCGCCGCTCTCGGCTCGGCCCTGGTCGACGCGGGCCGGGGCGGCGACGCCGTCAGGGTCCTCGTCCCCGGCGGCGACCGGATCACCCCGCAGCCCGGCTGGACCCTCGGCGCCTCCGCCCCCGCGCCCATCACCGCCCTCGACCTCGCCGACGGCCAGGCGGCCCGCGCCCTGGGCCGCGCCATGGCCACCCGCACCCCGCTGGTCCATCACCACACCGGCACCGGAGCAGGTCTGGCCGCCCTGATCCCTCCCGACCAGGCCGAGGCCCACGCCCGAGCCCTCCTCGCCCCGCTCGCCGAGCCCCTGACCGAGACCCTGCGCTGCTGGCTGAGCCTGCACGGCAGCTGGGACCGCACGGCCACCGCCCTCCAGGTCCACCGCAACACGGTCCGCCAACGCATCGCCCGCTGCGCGACGCTACTGGACGCGGACCTGGACGACATGGACGTACGCACGGAACTGTGGTTCGCGCTGCGGCAGCGGTGAGCCGTCGACACTCCTGACGAACCGACCGTTCCTAACCAGTGCGCATGAGTGAGTCCTGGACCCACTGCTGCGTTCTGGGCGCATCCCGAACGGTGTTGGATGCGCGGGGTTCCCGCTTTCGCGTCCCGTTCGGCAGGACGCCTCCAGGGGCGTGAGCCGTTGCGGGTGGGCGGGTTCCCTCACACCACCGGTTGCCTGGTCCGGCCTGGCCGGTCCGATACCCCGCACGATCACTCCGGTCGTGTGGGCGCCGCAGATCCGGCCCATATCTCCTCAGTCGGTGGGGATTCCCGGGTACGGGGTCGATGCTGCCGTCGCCCCGGACGCGCAGGAGGACCTCCGCTTCGACGGGCTGGGTCGGGCCGCGCACGGAGGCGTGCGGCTTCTTCCGGCCGGTGACGGCGTCGGCCTGGTCGGGCCGCAGCATGTCGAGTCTCGGGGCGGCGGTATACCCGTCGGGTGGGACATGGCGGAGGGTGAGCGCGCCGCCGACGTCGGAGTGGGTGCGGGCCGTAGGCGAGCGCGGCGTGGACCAGTACAGGGCGCCCGCGATGTCGTCGGCGGTGAGGGGGCCGTCAGCACGGGCGAGCGCGGTGATCAGGGTGAGGGCGTCGCGGGCGGTTCCGGATGGGCACCGGTCGAGGACTTCGCGGTGGCGGGGCCGCTCGAAGGGGGCCCTCAGTCAGGATGTTGATCTCGGCCAATGTTTGATCTACTTTCGGGCACCCCCCTCCACTCACTTCACCCTCTGAGTGTTACCCAGAGTGTTCTCGCGTGTCCCAAATGGTGGTTGCCGCACGCCGAAGAAGGCGTTCCGTATGGCCAGGATGTAGGCGGGAGTGGCTGGTCGCACTACGGAAACGGAGTGAAGACGCGCTACATCGCATGAGAAGCGGGCCGAGTTCGCCGTGCATGAGATTTGCGATTTGCCTGGCGTCATCGATGCCTAAGCGGAGCGGATCTCGGGCGGTGATGAGGAGGTGCGCTGCGGCTCGTCTACGCATCTCACGCAGCGTGGGATGAGGCGGTGGCTGTCACAGGGGGTAAGCCTGGCGAGGACCACAGCGATGGCACAGATATTCGAGCGCTCATGTCGGAGCTGCCGTATGGTCGCTGTGCGAATTTGCAAACGACATCAATGTGCTCGGGTTCGTTACCTAAGCCCGACGAGGGGGATCTATGCGTACGTCTCGGATAGCAGCTGTTGCGACGGGTGCTGCGGTCATCGGAGTGCTGGGAATCGCGCCGGCGTTCGCGGAGGGCGGTTACACCAGCAGCATTACCGCGTGGCTGCCGGGGAAGGAGTCGAGCCACTGGACGGACAACAACAGGGACAGTGTCTCGACCAGTGTGAAGTTCGCCGGCTGCTCCGTGGACAACGGCCGGTTCACCTACGCGGGACTCCAGTTGAAGCAGGAACGCCCCGGTCTGCCCGACCCGGTCGTCAACAGGGACAACAACTACTGCGACACGTCGAGCTTCGGTGACAAGGCCGCAGGCAAGTACTACTTCAACTACTCGAACCTGAATGGGCAGGACTCCGTGTCCGCGTATCTCAGCGTCGACAAGGTCACTGTGAGTTACTGACCAGTTCGTGGTGTTGTGGGGTGTGTGGTTGCAACCACACACCCCACAACACCGTCTGGACCGGTAGTTTTCACTCACCTGGAGTTTGCGTGCCACTGCGTTTCACGGACTGTTCGTTTGCCTACCGGGCCGACACTCCGGTGCTTGACGGACTGACGATGGACTTCCCGGGAGGGTGCACGGTCCTGCTCGGCCCTAACGGGGCGGGGAAGTCGACGCTGCTCTCGCTCGGTGCGTCCTCGCTCGCCCCGGCGTCGGGGTGCGTCAGCCTGGGCCCCCTGGACAGTGTTCGACGGCGGGACCGTCAGGCTTTTCGGCAGAGGGTGGGGTGGCTGCCACAAGAAGTGAAGGCGATCCCGGCCCTGACGGTTCGCGAGCAGGCCGCGTACGTGGGCTGGCTGAAAGGCCTGTCCAAGCGCGACGCCTGGGACCGATCGGCCACCGCACTTGAACGGGTCCGCCTCACAGAACTGGGCGGGCGTAAGAGCCATGAACTCTCCGGAGGCCAGCTTCGCCGCCTGGGTATCGCGCAGACGCTGGTGCACCAGGCCGAGGTTGTTCTCCTGGACGAGCCGACCGCGGGCCTCGACCCGGTTCAGCGCGGTGTCTTCCGTGACCTGCTCGCTGAACTGAGCGGCTCGGTGCACTTCATCGTCTCCACACACCAGACCGAGGATCTCGCCGACATCTACGACACCGTCGTCGTCTTCGACCGCGGTCGGCCGGTCTTCCGGGGACCGGTGCCCGAGTTCTTCTCCACCGCCCCCGCCGACACGCCGTACGAGCGGCGCGCGGAGAGCGCCTACCGCGGCCTGGTCCGAGGGGAGGTCTGAACTGTGCGCACCACAACGCTTCTGCGCACGGGCCCGGCCGTGTGGGCCGCTCTGGTTCTGGTCCCGGTCCTGGTGTGGTTCAGCGCCCAGAACACCGGGTCCGTTATCGCCTACTGGCCCTCCATCAGCTCCCAGACCACCATCGTCGCCGGCTTCATCAGCGCCGCGTGCGGGGCGGGAGCTGCCTGGGAAGCAGCCCGGATCAAACAGGGCGGGATCAGCGTGCTGGCCCCGGCCCGCGGGATGCTCAGCGTGGCATTCCTGCACCTCGGCCCCATCGCCGTACTCGGTTTGATCGCCATGATCGCCCCTTTCGCCGTCGTCATGACCTCGGTGGCATCCACGTCCGGCTTCCCGAACCCGGCGATCCTCGCCGTCTCCTACAGTGTGATCCTGGCTCACATCGCCCTGGGCTGGTTCGTCGGCGCCCGTATGCCGAAACTCCTCGGCGCCACCACCATGCTGCTCTTCGGATACCTGTGGGGATTCTGGCCAGCTGCTCTCGGCGGTCTGCCCTGGCTTCGCCACCTCAACGGACAAGGCGTCACCGAATGCTGCGGCCTCAACCAGGAACCCTCCATCCGCAGCATGGCAGCCACCCTCGCCTTCTCCCTCGCAATCGTGACGGCTGTCGTCCTCAGCTCAGCACTGCACCATCGCCTCTGGCGCCCCTTGCTGTCTTTGACCGGGTTCACCGTCGCCACCGCCGTGGCGCTCACCCTGGCCGTCCCCCTCGACTTCCACGGCACTCAGGCCCGCGACACTGCCCTGCGTACCTGCTCCGGGCAGAACCCGCAGATCTGCCTGTGGCCGGAACAGAACTCCCGGCGAGCAGACATCACCCATTGGGCCGACGAGACCATCGCCCAACTGGCAACCGTCGGAGTCACCCCAGCCCGACAGGTCGAGTTCGGAGACCCCCGCCCCGACAAGACCAATGTCGTCTCGAACATCGCCACCAGCCCCCTGCCCAGCGAAGCGCCCCCGTGCGCCCTGCGCCAAGGTGCCGCATACCCCGGTGACGAAGCCATGATCGCCATATACGCCTGGCTCTCCCTCACCGGCGGCGTCCCCAAAAACGACCTCGCTCAGCGCTGGCCCCACGAAGCCATCACCCTCGCCGAACAGATCCGCGCCCTGCCCGCACAAGCCCAGCACGCCTGGTACGAACGCAACATGCGCTCCGTCCACGACTGCGCCGTTCTGCCTGACCTCGCACCCGCCTCCTACACCAAGGCAGCCGCATCGTGAACTGGTGGCACCGCGCACACACCACACCCCTCATCGCAGCCGCCCTTGCCGCCACCATGCTCCTGGTGCCACTCGTCGGCGGCTCCGTTCTGCCCATCCCGTCCCTGCTCGCCGGGACGAGCGCAGGGATCCCCGTAGCCCTCGTACTCCCCGCCATCCCTGCGGCGCTCATTCTGCACGCGCTCAACAGGGTCCCCCGCGTCTACGACACCACCGCGGTCCGCCCCGTAGCCAGCTACCAGGCAGGAATGCTGGCAGCAACTGCCCTGCTGGCCATCGCCCTCGGTCTCGGCGCCGCCTACGCGGCGGACTCCTCCATGCCCCTCGCCGCAGCAAGGAACCTCTTCGGATACCTCGGTACCGGGCTCATCGTCCAATACTTCGTCGGCCACCTGTACGGCCCACTGGCCGTCGCCCTCGTGCCAGTCCTCTGTGCACTCATCGGCCTCGGTCCCGGCGGACGCCCCTACCCATGGACCTGGCCCCTGCACGAAGCGCCCTCCCTCATCGCAGCCGCCGCCTCCCTGCTCCTCCTCGCCGGAGGAATCGCGGCAACGACTCTTCTCGCACCTCAGCGCGATGCGTCGCGGCCCGCGGCTGCCTAAACTTCCGCGCATTAGCAGAGTGGGGACTATCCCCGAGCCCCTGCGGGGAGAGTCCCAACGTGTCGCTGTTTCGGGGTTCAATCCTGTCTTCACACACTGACGTTGGACTCCCACCTCCTATGTGCGCAGGCGATCCCTTGAAACCGGTCACTAGAAAGTGGATCTCGTTCATGGCCATCACGTCTTGTGAGACGCGGTGATCTGACGAACAGCCAGTGGGACCGGCTGGAACCGTTATTACCGCAGGGCATCAAGCCAGACAGACCGCCGGGTGGCCGTCACATTGAACTCCCGCACCTGCGGAGAGTATTGATCGCACGGTTACCGGGATTCCTGCGCGCTGGTGTGGGAGGAGACGATGGCATAGGCGGTCTCGGCGCGGCGTAGCTGGGGGGTGTCGTGCGGGGCGTGGGCCAGGAAGTCCTGGGTGGGGCCGGTGAAGGCGATCTGGCCGTTCTGCAGGACGGTGACGTGGTCGGCTTCCTCGGCGAGGTCGGCGACGTCGTGGGTGGACATCAGTACGCGGACCTCGGCCGTGGCAAGACTGACGATCAGGTCGCGGAACACACGCCGCTGCGTGGGGTCCATGCCGGCGGTCGGTTCGTCAAGGAGGAGGACGCCGGCGCCATGGACGAGGGCGGAGGCGACGCCGACGCGACGGAGCTGACCACCAGAGAGCTGCTTCGCCTTGGCGTCGGCGTGCTCCGCCATGTCGACCCTACCCAGGGCGGTGAGTGCGGCGTCCCAGGCGTCGGATTTGTCCATGCCCTTGAGCCAGCCGGTGTAGGCCACTTGTTCTCGTGCGGTGAGCCCGGTCATGGGAGTGATGGTTTGCGGCATCCACGCGACCTGCTTGAGGTAGGCGGAGTCACGGGATGCCAGGTTCCCCATGCGGACAGTTCCGGTGCGGGGTGGGTAGAGGCCGCTGGCGAGCTTCAACAGGGTGGACTTGCCTGCGCCGTTGGGGCCGAGGAGAACAGTGAAGCCGTCGGGAATGGTGTAGGTGAGGTCGGTGAGGATCGGCCGGTTGGTGCGTCCGTAGCCGAAGGTGCAGGATTCGAGACGGATCGGCATGGCAGGGCCTTTCAGATGCGGCGCGTGCGGACGTGGAGGAGGAGTCCGCCTGCGAAGACGAGCAGGCAAAAGCCGAACGTGGGCAGAAAGTCGGCGGGGTGGAGGGTAACGGCCCAGGGCCAGGGGCGGTGGAAATCGCGGTAACCGACGAGCATGACGGCGAACACCCAGCCCACCGGGAGGGCGGTGGTGGCCTGCTCGTGGGCTGTTCGGCCCAGGAGCATGAGACCGGTGAGGAACATGGCGTTGCGGCCCGCCATGGTCGCCTCCTGCGAACCGGTGAGCGTACCGATGGCCAGGCTCGTCAGGACCGCAGCCGCAACGACGGCGGCGATCAGGGCCGCGTCCAGTGCGCGTGTCTTGCGCTGTGCTGTCGCCTCGACCTCGGCTACGGCCTGGGCAAGGCTGTAGCCGAGCGTGGAGGTAATGATCAGCGGCACCAGTTGCATGAGGAACACCCGGTTCCCGCTGGCAGAGAGCAGGCTCGGCAGCTGGACGTACTGGTCGTGTGCCACCGCGACGACCAACGTGAACGCGGCAAGGCCTGGCACGAGCACAGCTTGGACACGGCGGACTTTGAGCCAGAAAGTCACCGCGTGGTCTCCTGCACGAGACGGCAGGCCTTCTGCTGCTCTGTGTGGAGCCAGGCGCTCTGCTCGTGCGAAGGGAGTCTGCGGGCGTTGTGGGCTCGCTGCTGGACCTTCGCCATCACCTGACCGGCGTTTTGGAACGTGCCGCCGTACTCGCCGCGGCGCCAGGCCAGATAGGGCTCGTCGGCATCGATGACCAGCCCGGCCCACAGCATGGCTGCGTCGTGGTTGACCACCCAGTCCGCCGACCGGCCCGCTGGGAATGACTGAGGAAAGGCGCAGGGGAACTGCACCGACGTGAGCAGGACTCCGTAGCGGACTCCGGTCATCCCGGGACCGTTATCTCCCGCCTGGTGGGACAGCGGAAGCCACCACTCGCTCTGAGTCGAACGCTTCTTGTGACGGCCGGTAAGCAAGCTGTCCGAGACGGTCGTGGGCACGATGACCTTCACGCCGGCCTGGCGGAGCTTGGTGAGAGACCGGACAATCTCGCTGTGCACCTCATCCAACTGGTCCTGAGCACCGCCTGTGGCGGCTATACAGACGCGTGGAGCGGTCCCTGCGCAGCGGGCGGACGCGTGGCCTGCACTGATCGGCCCGTTGCCGTAGCCCCATCCGGAGGCGGTGTGGGCACACAGGACCATCACGACCACCGCGGCGACGGCCGACGCGGCACGAGCGCCGCGTTGCACCGCGCGTGGGGCGGGCAGCCACCACGTGACCACGGCCATGGCTACGGACGCAGTGAACAGGAACGGGACGAGCAGCGTCAGTACCCGGTACTGCTCCCCGAAGTCCAACGACGTGTCAGGGGCGCCGGAGACATGTCGCAGCCACACCGGGTCCACCTGCCCTGTCTTGGTGATCAGGTAGTAGACGAAAACGGCGGACAGCGGTGCGGAGATCAGACGCGGGGTGAGATGGCCGATGGCGCATCCGACCACCGCCCAGGCGATCACCAGGCCCATGCCGAGCAGGAGTGGGGCGAGAGCCTGCGGCGTGGGGACCAGCCGTGTTTCGATCAGGCGCATCACGACCGGCAGGCACAGGACGAGCCAGCCGGCGCAGACGACCGGGGTGAGGGTATCGGCGGCGACCCGGGACCGTGAGCGACCGGGAGCGAGGGTCCACACGCCGTCGCGTTTGAGACGCCCACCTTCCCACACAGCGAGCCCGCAGGTGATGGCGTAGGCGAAGGCGTAGAAGTAGAAGAGGGACTGGGCGACCTGCTGCGGCGCCCACAACGGGCCGGCGACGACTTCTTCGTATGGGTCTTCGAGGTGAAGGGCGTGGAAGAAGTAGAAGACAACGCTTCCGACCCATAGTGGTGCGGTCCACAATGCCGGGGTGGTGCGCAGGCGGGCTCATAAATTCACAAGAGGACACCGTTCTGAAGAACAAGGCGGGCCGGGAGGCGCCGTGCGTTGCCTCCCGGCCTCAACGACGTTGCGTTGAAGTAGACGGTCAATCGGCCTTCGTGGTGTCCACGTAGCCCTTGTCCACGTTGACCACGGCACGGGTGTACACGGAGCCGTTGAGGTGGGCGATGGTGAAGTACTGGTTGTCACCGCCGTCATAGTGGGCGTTCCACTCGCCCTTCGACGTCTTGCCCGAACCCGTGAAGCAGTTCGTGAAGGTCTTCGTGTCCATGTCCTTGTCCTGGGCGAACGGAATGGCCTGCCACAGCTTCACCCCGACGGACCCGCCCCCGGCACCGATCATCTCGCAGGTGGTGAACTGAATCTCGGTGTAGTCGTTGTCCGCCCAGTGGAGTGACTCCTTCGAGCCCGGCGCCCAGCCCGTCAGGCTGCTGGTGAAGTTCTGCGGCTGGGTCCCGCCCTCGTCGTCAGCAGGTGCCTGAAGCTCGAACAGCCCTTCCTCGTCAGGGTTGAACGTGTGCGCGCCCTCGCTCACCGGTGCGGTGTCGTCCGCGGTCGCCACGGTCACGGTACCGGTCAGAGCTGCAGCGGTGACGCAGCGATCAGGCCAGCGCGTATCTGGTTTCTGTGCTTTCGTGGTCTCCTCTAGGCGAAGGTCGTGACTTCTGCCCCCACGGCAGAAGTCAGCACGTCCAGCCCGTGAAGGAACATGCGAAGACAGGTCGGCATGCGCAAATGCCCGGTACCACGGCATGACGAAGTGCCCCCCGTAACGACGGTGTCCCCCCGGTCACTGGTCGACGTACACTGTGGCGGATGCGTCAGATCCGCTCGGCGCGGCGATCATGTTAGGCACGCGCTGGCATAGCCGAGCAAGAGTCGTTCTCACAGATGACGCGAAACCAGCACCTGCGCCTTCGGATCCAAGCACTCAACTCGCCTGCGTTTCACGAGAGTTACCTGCGTTGCTGCGTAAGCAAGAAGCGAGCAACAGCTATCTCCAAAGCCCGAAGCTGACCAAAAATGCACCGTCCCAGAGACCAATGGGCGCGGGTCGTGCATCGCTTGACGGCCGGCACCAACACGTCGCAGCTCGACCTGAAGAGCGACGCCGCTGTCGACACCGCCAGCGCCTGTCCAGACCAGCCCGTCGCCTACGAACCCGTCAGGTGGCGTCGTGAGCTGACCCCGGTTTCGTAGAGTCCCTGAGCCAGGCTCGCTGTTGAGGACGGGCGCGGCGCGGGTGATGTTCAGTGACGGCGAGTTCGCCATTCGGGGGCGAGGATCCCCCACATCTGCTTGTCGTGACGGGTGCCGCCGTAGGGCCAGTACTCGCGCCGTACGCCTTCGAGCGTCATGCCGAGCCGCTTGGCCACTGCGGAGCTGCGCTCGTTGTCGGCTCGGCAGTGCCACTCGGCGCGATGCAGCCCTTGGGGAGATGAAGGCCCAGTCCAGCAAAGCGCGGCACGCCTCTGTGATCAGGCCGAGGCCCACGCCCGAGCCCTCCTCGCCCCGCTCGCCGAGCCCCTGACCGAGACCCTGCGCTGCTGGCTGAGCCTGCACGGCAGCTGGGACCGCACGGCCACCGCCCTCCAGGTCCACCGCAACACGGTCCGCCAACGCATCGCCCGCTGCGCGACGCTACTGGACGCGGACCTGGACGACATGGACGTACGCACGGAACTGTGGTTCGCGCTGCGGCAGCGGTGAGCCGTCGACACTCCTGTGACGTAACGCCCCCAGGCCAACCAGCTGCGCAGAGCCCTGATTAACGCCCTCCGGGACAGCGCTTAGGCTGTCGGCAAATCCGGAAAGGGAAGAAAGCAGACATGAGCGACGACGCCGAGGAGCTGGCCGAGACACAACGGCAGCACTGGCAGAACACCTACACCTCCCACCCGGGCATGTACGGCGAGGAGCCCTCCGCCCCCGCCGTCCACGCCGCCCGGGTCTTCCGCGCGGCCGGAGCGAAGGACGTGCTGGAGCTGGGCGCCGGGCACGGCCGCGACGCCCTCTGGCTCGCCCGCCAGGGATTCACCGTCCGGGCCGCCGACTTCAGCCCCGTCGGCCTGGAACAGCTGCGCCGGGCCGCTCTGTCCCAGGACGTCGCCGAGCGGGTGACCACCACGGTCCACGATGTACGCGAGCCCTTGCCTCTGCCGGACGCGTCCGTGGACGCGGTCTTCGCGCACATGCTGCTGTGCATGGCCCTGTCCACCGAGGAGATCCACGGCCTCGTGCGCGAGGTCCGTCGCGTGCTGCGGCCCGGCGGGACCTTCGTCTACACCGTCCGTCACACCGGCGACGCCCATTACGGCGCCGGCACCGCCCATGGCGACGACATCCACGAACACGGAGGCTTCGCCGTGCATTTCTTCCCCCGTCATCTTGTCGACTCCCTCGCCGACGGCTGGACACTCGATGAGGTCCACGCCTTCGAGGAAGGCGACCTGCCCCGCCGCCTGTGGCGCATCACCCAGACCCTGCCCCGGTGAGCGCCGACCTGATGCCCCCGGCGGACATCACCGTTGATGGCACCGGACTGCTGTGCGTCACGCTTCTGCTGCGTCTGCGCAGGCAGATCGAGGGAGCGCCGGCGGGCACCGTGGTGCATGTGATCGCGACGGATCCGGCCGCGCCCCTCGACCTGCCGGCCTGGTGCCACATGGTCGGCCACGACTACCTGGGCCCGGTGCCCGGCGAACGCCCGGCGTACGCGCTCCGGCTGACCGCAGACGCCCGTCCCACCCGCCCTGACGCACCCTGGCACCCGGTCCCGACTGCGTGAAGTCACCGCGGCGGCCGGTCCGCCGCTGGCGGTGGCCGTTCCCGGATGCTGTTGAGAGCGAGCGCGGCGCGGGCGATGTTCACTGACGGCGAGTCCGCCATTCGGGGGCGAGGATCCCCCACATCTGCTTGTCGTGACGGGTGCCGCCGTAGGGCCAGTACTCGCGCCGTACGCCTTCGAGCGTCATGCCGAGCCGCTGGGCCACTGCGGAGCTGCGCTCGTTGTCGGCTCGGCAGTGCCACTCGGCGCGATGCAGCCCCCGGGAGATGAAGGCCCAGTCCAGCAATGCGCGGCACGCCTCTGTGATCAGGCCGTGGCCCTCGGCGGCCGGCTCCAGCCAGCAACCGATCTCGCACGATCCGGAGGCGGCGTCGAAGTCCACGAACATCACGCCGCCGACCAACGTGCCGTCGAGCCAGATACCGAAGATCCGGGCGCCGTCCCCGGCCTGACGCTCGGCGTAGCGGCGAAGCGTGGCGCGCGCCCCGTCGAGGTCGTCGGTGACGAACGCCGCCCCGACCCACGGGCGGATGTGCTCGCGGGCCCGGTCCAGGTGGGTGGCGAACTCCTCTGCATGCCATATCTCAAGCGGACCGAGGCGGGCGTTGTCCCGCAGCGGGAGGGAGAACATGATGACCTCGCATTCACACAACAAGCGTTATGGTTATGTACCGTAGCAGCATGACACGAACCAAGGGGGACCACGAGGCCCGTCGACGCGACGTCTCCGAGGCGGTCTGGCGGGTGTTGGCCGCGCACGGCTTCGGCGGACTGACCATGCGCGCCGTCGCTGCCCAGCTCGACGCGACCACCGGTCTGCTCACCCACTACTTCCCCACCAAAAGCGACCTGGTTGCGTACGCACTCGACCTGCTCGAACAGCGCAGCGCCTCCCGCCCCCGACGCCCCGCCGGGGAAGGCCTGTCCGCCCTGAGGGCCGCGTTGCTGGACGTCCTGCCACTGACCGATGAGGCCGCCGACAGCAACCGGATCTGGGTGTCCTCCTGGGACACCGCGCTCGCCGACCCCGAGGTGAGCGACGACTACGCCCGCAAGTACACGCAGAGCCGCGACAAGCTGCGCGACCTCGTCGCCGCAGCCCAACAGCTCGGCGAACTGCCCGCCGGGGACCCTGCCCGCATCGCGGCCGGCGCCCAGTCCTTCGTGCTCGGCCTGGTGGTGCAGGCCCTCTTCAACCCCTCGGTGTTCCCGCCCCACCGCCAGGCCGAGCTCCTTGACGACTACCTGGCCACGCTGTCCTCCCCGCCCTCATCCGCTGGCGGTCACGGGTGACTACGGAGAGGTCCCGCCGCTCCGGGCGGCCGGGGCGTCGCGTTCGCGGCCGGGGGCCTGGAGGCGAAGGCCCCGGCTTTCAGCGATCCGGTGCACATCGCGCAACGCCTCGGCCATGCGGGCCACGACATAGCGGAGCTGTGCCGAAGTGACCTGACGGTCGTCGAGCATGTCGGCGGCGTGGTCGAGGAGTTCGGCGGCCATGCCGAGCTGCACGCTCTCGATGTTGTCGGCGACGCGGGAGACGTATCCGGTCCCGTCGCCGATGACGTAACAGGGTTTGCCATCCGGCCTGGACCATGGGAGCAGCCGCGCCGAACCGTGGTGCGGGGTGATCACGCGGTCACCTCGACATCGTGGATCAGGCGAGGCCCGACATCGATGCCGTGCACAGCAAGCCACAGCACCCGCCGCCGCGCCCGCCGGACACGGGCCTCCTCGCGCCGTTCGTGAGCGACGAGGTAGGGGCGGACGAGCGGGCTGTCCTCGCCGCGCAGTACAAGTTCGGGGCGCCGGCCGCCGGGCGCGGGGCATACGTCTGCGGCGGGCGCGACGGGGTACGACGCCGCTGGCTGGTGACAGCCCTGCGCGGGCCACAGGAACCGCAACAGCGGCTCAAAAATAGGGGCGATACAGTGCAACACGTCGTCAACTCCGTTGAGGTTGATGGCCATGCCCCCGGACCGTGTACAGCGGTCGCGGGGGTCTTGCGTTCGCGGCCGGCCTCCAGGGGCCAGGGTCATCGCGACGACAGCGGTCGACGCCTGGACGTCCACCACTGTGTAGCGATCCACTCACAGAGTGAGACGGAGCGGACTAGGCTCGCCAGGGGATCGCAGGTGACAGTGCCTTTGGCGCACGGGAGTTGACCATGAGTAATACCTATGGGGATTGGTTGAGGGCACAGCGCGAGGCGGCCGGGCTGACGCAGCAGGAGCTGGCCGACGCGGCGATCATGACGCGGTCGCACATCTCGCACATCGAGGCAGGTCGTCGCATCCCGTCGGAGGAGGACGCCCGGCGCCTGGACAAGGCATTGAACACGGGGAACGTGTTGAGCAGTTTTCTGCCGAGCAGGAATGACGGCACCGTCGCCGACCATTTCGAGCCCGCGCGCCAGCTCGAACAACAGGCGACGATGATCAGGGAGTTCGCCCATAACTTCGTGCCCGGCCTCCTCCAGACCGAGCGATACGCTCGTGCGGTGCTCGGCTCGGCGTTCCCACCCACGAGCGACGAGGAGCGTGACAAGAACGTCGTCACACGGCTTGAAAGGGCCAAGATCCTGAACGACCCGGTGACGCCCGTAGTCTGGGCGCTGCTGGACGAGGCGGTGCTGCATCGCCCCGTAGGCGGGCCGGACGTCATGGCGGAACAGCTCATGCACATCGTCCGCCTGGCCGAGACCGAGCGCATCCGCGTACACGTGATGCCGTTCGCGCTGGGCCTTCACCCACTCATGGACGGCATGCTCACGCTGATGTGGTTCGAGGACCAACCGCCACTGGCGTACAGCGAGGGCGTGTCCATGGGTAAGGTGCACGACTCTCCGTCCGTAGTACGGAAGTTGCAGAGCCGCTACGATCTGGCCCTGAGCGACGCCCTGCCGCTGAAGGAATCACAAGCCCTGCTGAGGGCGACAGCGAAGGAGTACGGACACCATGACTGACCGCGTCATCCCGGACACATCCACCCTGAGTGGCTGGCGCAAGTCGTCATACAGCTCAAGCGAGAACGACAGCTGCGTCGAGGTGTTGGACGGTTACCCCTCCGGCGTCCCCGTCCGCGACTCCAAGGTCCCACACGGCCCCGCCCTCGTCTTCCCGGCGGCCGGCTGGTCAGCCTTCGTCGCCGCGGTCAAGGAAGACAAGCTCCCCGCCTGAGAGCCCCTGAACGCCTCGTCCCCGGCCCGCAGTACAAGTGGGCCGGGGACGAGGCTGTTCATGCCGCGCGGGCGTACCGGGCTGCCGTGTTACGCCGTCGTCGGCGCGGGAGTCTCGCCGGTACGGTCGACCGCGGCCTTGGTGAGGACCGCGGAGGTGCCGACAACGGTTCCGGCCGGTCCGGCGTCGCCGGATTCGGTGAGGACCGTACGCTCGCCGAGGAACGCGTACGTGGTCCGGTCGAAGACCCACTGCGTCTGCTGCCCGTGTGCCGTACGGGCGACGGCGATGCCCTCGCGTCCTGCGGCGTCGGTGGCCGCATCGACCACCGTGACTCCGGGGATCTTCGCGGCGGCCCGGTAGAGCGCGGCGCTGACCTGCGGGGGTGCCCAGGTCTCGGCCAGCAGGTCACCGATCGCGGTGAATGCCCGCTGGTCCGGGTCCTGGCCTTGTCCGTGGGTCTCGTCCCGGATCAGCTTCAGCAGTGCGTCCGGGTCGGTGGGCAGCGAGGCCACGTACGCGTGCGTCGGGTCGCTGATCGACGCGGCCTTCTTCTGCGAGGTGCGGGGCCGGGGTGTTGCCCCTCGGCTGTCGAGGTCGTAGACCGGTGCGTCTTCGCCGAGCGAGGAGTCGGGCTCGCCCTCCTCGCGCAGCAGGCCGGGGCGGCTGCCGTCGGCGGACAGCCACACCTGCCGCGTGTGCGCGGGAGGCATGGTCACCTTGCCGCCCCCGGCGCTCTGCCCGGCGTAGGCGACCTTGCTCTCGATGTACACGAACTGGTCGGCGCCGACCGTCGGTTGCTTCTTCCCGGCGGCCGCGAGTGCGATGCGGTCGAGGAGTTGTGCCGCTTCGGACGTGCCGGGGGCGCGGCCACCCGTGACGGCGGTGGTGCCGCGCCCCGGTGTGTCCGCGAGGTTGACCACCATGATGCCGCCGACCGCCAGGGCGCAGGCGACGGCGGGCACCATGACCCGGACCAGATGCCGACGCGGGCGCGAGGTCCGGGGGGTGAGGCCGCCGCGCGGTTCGGTGACGGCGGCCTTGTTCAGCAGCGCTTCCTTCAGCAGCAGTTCACGGTCGGGGTCCAGGCCGGGGACCGGCGGCGGGGGCAGCAGTGCGGTGAGGTCTTCGGTCTCCTCGGACCGGTGGTGCGTACGGCGCCGCGAGGTGAAGTTCATCCGTGGTTCTCCTGGGTCAGCAACGGGGCCGCGGTGCGGCCCGGCAGTGGCTTGGCGGGGGTGGGGGTGTCGGTCACGGGGGCTCTGTTTCCCGCCGCGGGTGGTCGTTCGGTTCCGGCCCGCGCGTCCTGCGAGCGTGTGGCGCGGGCTTCGGCGTCAGTGAGCTCGCGCAGTCGGGTACGGGCGCGGGACAGACGCGACCGGACGGTGCCGACCGGCACGCCGAGTGCCTCGGCCGCTGCCGCGTAGTCCAGGCCGGCCCACACCACGAGGGTGAAGACCTCCCTGTCCCGGCGGCGCAGGCGAGCGAGAGCGGCGTGCGCGGCTCGCAGTTGCTCGCTGTCCGCGAGGTGCGTGACGAGATCGTCGGCGAAGTCCGGGATCGAGCCGCGTTCCGGGACGCGGGCGAGCGCGATCTCGCGGCATCGGCGTGCGCGTGCGTTGCGGCGCATGATGTTGGTGGCGATGCCCAGCAGCCACGGGCGCAGACCGTCCCCGTCGGGCCGCAGTTTCTCCCGGCTGCGCCACGCCTCCAGGAAGGTCGACGAAACGACGTCCTCGGCCTCCGCCCAGTCGCCCGTCACCCGCAGGGCATAGCGGTACAGCACTTGGGCGTGCTCGTCGTACAGCTCCCCCAGGGCGTCGCGGTCTCCACGGCGGAAACGATTCCTCATGAGTGATTCCACACTCTGCTCTGCCGCGCCCGTTGCGCCGGTTCCGGTGACCTGCGCCACACACGCGCCGCCGAGGGGCCCACCCCCGTGTCCGGTGTGACTCAGCTCACGGGAACGCCGACGCCCGGCAGTGCAGTGCCAGTCATGAACAGTTCTTCCGTACCCCGCCGCAGCGCGCTCCGGACGCTCGCTCTCGCCGTCGCCCTGGTCGGCAGCACGACACCCGCATGGAACGCCGCCGCCTTCGCCGCAGAACCGGCGACGTACACGCTCACGATCCATCACCTCGACCGCACCGGCCACAAGACGGCGGACTACAAAACCAACATCACCGGAATCTCCGGGCCGGGCGCCGACGAGGCCGCCCAGCCGTACGACGCCTCCGGCACGACCACCGTTCGTCTGCCCAAGGGCCGGTACCTCCTGGACAGTGCCCTGACCGCCGGGACGGCCGCGGAAGGCACGGACTGGGTCGTCCAGCCGCGCCTCGACCTGGACCGCGACACCACCATCACCGTCGACGCGCGGACCACCGCCCCCGTCGACGTACGGCCGCCCGACCGCTCCGCAGGTTTCCAGCACAGCGTGATGTTCGTCGAGGCCAAGCACGACGGCGCGGTCGAGAGCGTCAACCTGGTCAACGGCACACCGAACCTGCGCGTCGCGCACCTGGGCCCCGACAGCGAACCCGGATCGGTGAAGCAGTGGTTCGACTCCTACTGGACGACCGAGACCGCCGGTTACGCGCTCGGCCACACCTTCACCGGCAGCCGCGCCCTGACCGGGCTCGTCCGGCACCCCGCCGCGAAGGACCTGGCCACTGTGCAGGTCCGCGGCGCGGCCCGGCCGGGCACCGAGGGGAGGGCGACCGTCGCCCTGCAACCCACCGCCGGACCGACCCTCGGCGCCACCCAGTCCCTGCCGGCCCCGGCAAGCGCCACCTACTTCGTGACGCCTGAACGCGGCACCTGGGACATCACGTACTGGGCCCCCGCCGCGCCCGGCGCGGAAGCGAACCGCTACAGCGCCAACGGCATCGCCGTGCGCGCCGGAAGTACGACCACGCACACCTTCGACAACGCCGTCTTCGGCCCCGATCTCACCGACCGCCCCGGCGTCGTGCGCGACGGCGACCGCCTGGCCGTCGATGTCCCGCTGCTCGCCGACGGCGACGGCCACGTGCCGTCGTCACCGTCGTACGACATGGCCTCGACCACTCTGCACCGCAACGGTGTGCGCGTCGGAGCGAAGACCGGCACCCCCGGAAAGGCCGAGTTCACCGTGGAACCGGGGCGCGCGGAGTACCGGCTCACCAGCACGGTGAGGCGCGGCGGTGCGCCCGGCGTCGCCACGCGGGTGACCGCTTCGTGGACCTTCACCTCGGACACGACGACGGGTCCGGTCCCGGTGCCGGTGAGTGCTGTGCGGTTCTCGCCCGAACTCAGCCCGACCGGCACCGCGGTGGCGAACGAGACGTTCCGCGTCCCGGTCACCGTGCTGGGCGCCGCCGCGAACGGACGCGCGCGCTCCGTGGCGGTCTCGGTGTCCGTGGACGGCGGCGCTTCGTGGACCCGGGTCCCGGTCGAGCGCGGCGCCGTCACGGTCCACAACCCGCGCGCGGGCACCGGCGTCTCCTTGCGCGCCGCGCTGACCGACACCGACGGGAACACCCTCACCCAGACCGTCATCGACGCCTACCGCACCCAGTGACTCCGTGACGCCTGCGCCATGACCACGTAGCTCGGGCCGGGTGAACGGCGACCGTGTACGCGCCGGTGCACACAGGGGCGCCCCGAGCAATGACACACGCTTCGGGCGCCCCTCCCTCCGCCCTGGCTTCTGCGGTAACAGGCGTGCCACGCTGACGATCACCAGGAGTGCCTGATCCATCACAAAGAGGAATGAAGGGGATTCGCCATGAACCGCATCACAGCGCTCGCCGTCACCTCGATCGCCTTGACTCTGGGGCTCGGCGCCGGACCCGTCGCAGCCACAGCAGCCGAGAACGCCGCCGCCGAAAGCGCCGCTGTCGAGAACTCCAGGGCTTCGTACAGCTGCAGCCCCGGCTACTTCTGCATCTACAGCGACTGGAACGGAGGTGGCACCCGCTGCCAGTGGTCGGACAAGAAGCGGGCGAATACCGCCGACGACTGCTCGTTCATCCAGCGGGGCCAGAACGTCCGCTCCGTCTGGAACGCGACCGGGCATCGCGTTCAGTACTACACCCAGACCAACTACAACGCCCGGGTCGGATCCACCCCTGCCGGAAGCGGCGGCAACCTCCAGGGGAACTACCAGATCCGCTCCTTCAAACCCCAGTAGGCCAGTAGTCGGAAGACAGCGATGTGCCCTTCCCGACCGGTGGCCGCGAAGGGCACATCGGCGTCTGAGGCGGACGCTCCGCCCGGCGTGCTGAGCATCACCCTGGACAGCCTCGGTGACCGCCGGGTAACTTCTGAGCAGAACTGAGCAAGCGCTTAGACCGACCGGCGAATGGGGCCCGCGACGCCGCCCCTATTCGCCGGTCGGTCTGAGCCGGTTCGACCGAAACCGCCCGAAGCTGACCAAGGAGGCACCCCGTGCGCCGTACGGTATTCAACGAGGACCACGAGGCGTTCCGGGAGACCATCCGCGCCTTCATCGAGGCCGAGGTCGCCCCCGTCTACGACGAGTGGTTCGCGGCCGGCCAGGTGCCCCGCGACTTCTACTACAAGCTCGCCGAGCTGGGCATATTCGGCATCGAGGTGCCGGAGGAGTACGGCGGCGCCGGCGTGGAGTCCTTCAAGTTCGAGGCGATCATCTCCGAGGAGTGCGCCCGCGCAGCCGTCAATTTCGGCGGCTCCGGTGTGCACGTCCTGCTCTGCCTGCCGTACATCAAGGCGTACGCCACCGAGGAGCAGAAGAAGCGCTGGCTGCCGGACTTCGTCAGCGGCAAGACGATGTACGCCATCGCCATGACCGAGCCGGGTACCGGTTCCGACCTGGCCGGTATGAAGACCACCGCCAAGCTCTCCGAGGACGGCACGCACTACATCCTCAACGGTGCCAAGACGTTCATCACCGGTGGCGTCCACGCCGACCGTGTGATCGTCTGTGCCCGTACGGACGCGCCCAAGGCGGATGACCGCCGACACGGCATCTCCCTCTTCGTCGTCGACACCAAGGCCGAGGGCTACTCGGTCGGCCGCAAGCTCGACAAGCTGGGCCTGCGCACCTCCGACACCGCCGAGCTGGCGTTCGTCGACGTCAAGGTGCCCGTCGAGGACCTCCTCGGCGAGGAGAACAAGGGCTTCTCCTACCTCGGCCAGAACCTGCCGCAGGAGCGCCTCGGCATCGCCGTCGGCGCGTATGCCCAGGCCAAGGCCGCTGTCCGGTTCGCCCAGAGTTACGTCTCGGAGCGCACCGTCTTCGGCAAGACCGTCGCGTCCTTCCAGAACACCAAGTTCGAGCTGGCCGCCTGCCAGGCCGAGGTGGACGCCGCCGAGGCCGTCTGCGACCGCGCCATCGAGGCTCACGACGCCGGTGAGCTGACCGCCGCCGAGGCCGCCTCCGCGAAGCTGTTCTGCACCGAGGTCGCGCACCGCGTCATCGACCGCTGCCTTCAGCTGCACGGCGGCTACGGCTACATGAACGAGTACCCGATCGCCCGCCTGTACGCGGACAACCGGGTCAACCGCATCTACGGCGGCACCAGCGAGGTCATGAAGTCGATCATCGCCAAGTCCATGGGCCTGTAGAGGTCGGTCCAAGAACGGTTTCGTTCTTTCCATGAGCTCAGCACTGGACTCCCTGCTCGATCTGCTCGACCTGGAGCAGATCGAGCAGGACATCTTCCGGGGTACGAGCCGTTCGGCGGTCATTCCCCGTGTCTTCGGCGGCCAGGTCGCGGCCCAGGCCCTGGTCGCCGCAGGCCGTACCGTCCCGGCCGCCCTTCCCCGGCCTCACGGCTCCGCTCGAGCAGCACAGAGCCCGACCGCCCACTCCCTGCACTCCTACTTCCTGCGGATGGGCGACCCGAACGCGCCGATCGTCTACAGCGTCGACCGGATCCGGGACGGCCGGTCCTTCACCACCCGCAGGGTCGTCGCCGTGCAGCACGGCCAGCCGATCTTCCATCTCTCGGCGTCCTTCCAGACGCACGAGGAGGGCCTGGAGCACCAGACGGACATGCCGTCCGCCCCGGACCCGGAGACACTGCCCACGGCCGCGCAGATGCTGCCCCGGTACGCGGACCGCTTCAGCGATCCGGGTGTCGTGGACCGGCTGCTCGAGGCGCGGGCCGCGGTCGACCTGCGGTACGTGGACGAGCCGCCCTTCGGCACGGTCGGCGAACCGCGTGAGCCCCGCTCCCAGGTGTGGTTCCGCACCAACGGCAAGCTCGTGGACGACCCGCTGCTGCACGTCTGCATGGCGACCTACGTCTCCGACATGACGCTGCTCGACTCGGTACTCCTCGCCCATGGGCGAGGAGGCTGGGCGGTCGGCGACGTGGTCGGGGCGAGCCTGGACCACGCGATGTGGTTCCACCGGCCGTTCCGGGCGGACGAATGGCTGCTGTACGACCAGGAGTCGCCGTCCGCGTACGGCGGGCGCGGGCTCGGTCAGGCACGCATCTACACACAGGACGGCCGACTGGCGATCACCGTCATCCAGGAAGGTGTCGTCCGCGTCCCCCGGGGCTGACCATGCCTCAGCCGTGCGCGCCGAACACGCCACGGCCCGTCAATTCGGACACATTCCCCACAAAGGTCGGCCCCTTCCCCCCTCCACCCTCAGATCAACCCTGCCGCGTCCAGCAGATAGTCCGTCAGCGGGTCATAAAAACGCGGGTCCACGACATGGTCGTCCAGCGGTACGGCCACCTGGAGCGTTCCCTCCGCCTCGCCGAGGAACAGCGCCGGGTCGTTGCAGTCCGCGTACCCCACCGCGTCCAGCCCGCGCTGCGCCGCGCACCCCGCCCACCCGTGGTCGGCGACCACCAGGTCCGGCAGCGGCCGGCCCTCCCGCTCCAGACCGTCCAGGATCGCGGCCATCGGCGCGGGCGAGTGCGTGTGCCAGAGCGTCGCGCCGCGCTCCTGCACCGCAACGTCCGCGAACTGGAACACCATGCCCTCGTCGGCCACCAGCCCCGAAGGAATCCGCACGATCTCGCATCCGGCCGCCCTCAGCGCCTGCGCGGTCTGCCGGTGCACATCGAGAAGCCCGCCCGGGTGCCCGGTCGCGAAGAGCACCCGCTCCGCCCCCGCCGCCGCCTTCTGCAGCCGCGCCGCCATCCGCTCCAGGGCGTCGACCGTCAGCTCCGGGTCGATGGTGTCCTGCCCGAACCGGTGCTCCGGGTCGTCGCTGACCCCGCAGCGCTCGGCCATCACGGCCAGCACGTCCTGCTCGTCGCGCCACCGGTCCCCGAGCTCCAGGCCGAGCCAGTAGTGGCGGTCGCCGTTGGCGAGCTTGCGGTAGTGGGAGAGGTTGTTGTCGCGGGGGGTGGCGACATTTCCGGCGATGCGCGTACGGACGAGGTGTTCGACGAGGGCGGCACGGCTGGGTATCGGCATGAACCCATTGTGCCGTCAGGTGTGCGCAGTGTGCCCGGCATCTTGCCGGACGGACGGCTCCCGGGCGGCCACTCAGGGAAGCCGGGTCGAGTACGTGATCTTCTTGAGGTGGTAGTACTGGGCGACGCACTGCGCCGGCCACAGTTTCTTGCCGTGGTTGCCGAACGGCTCCACCATTCCGCTGACCGACACCGGTGTGTACGGGAGCACCTGGGCGCCGCGCGCCGCCTGGGTCCTCAGCGAGCGGTCCTGGCGGTCCCAGCGCTGGGCGCGCACGTCCATCTTCCGCTCCAGCTGGATCAGCGGGACGGCCAGGCCGACGCAGGCCAGGGCGCATACGGCGCCGGCAGCCATCACCGCATCGATCCTCCACCTCCGGGCGCGCAGCGCCCGTCCCAGCAGGGCGCCGACACCGACCAGGAACATCACGAACAGCAGAAGGAAGTCGCCCCAGACGCGCGAGGCGGTCACCACGCTTGCCCCGAAGGCCGGGTAGGCGACGACGGTGCAGAGGTATCCGGAGACCAGGAAGGCGAGGAAGCCGACGAGGACCAGGAGGAGGGGCCTGCGGCGCAAGGACCCGTCCGGCCCGTCCGCTCCCTGCTCACCATCGCGCACCAGCAGCCCCAGCACGACGCCGACGGCGACCGCTCCCAGGTACTGCCAGGTCGTGAAGATCGTCCCCAGGATGTGTCCGAACGCCCGCAGCACCGTGGTCAGTGCCTCCGGGCCGAACATGGAGGCACTGTCCGCGCCGAACCGTTCACGCCGGGCGCGTGCGCCGGGCGACAAGTACAGGATGGCCGTCCCGACCGCGATTCCGGCGAAGGCGAACGCGCACCAGATCCGCGCATGGGTGCGGCCGGCCCCGGGCAGGGCCCAGCAACTGATCAGCAGGGTGGCGGTGAGCACGACGAACGCGACGACCGCCGTCTCCTCCGACAGCGTGCCGATGAGGACTCCGGCCACGAACGCGATCGCCACCGCGAAGTCGCGTGCACGGCCGGTCCGTGCGCGCAGCAGCGGGATCACGGCAGCGCAGGCCAGCACCGGTGAGACGGTGTGCGAGACGGAGTTGGCGGGCCAGTAGAACGTCTTGTACGTGTTGGGCGTCGCGAGGAAGAAGACCGCCGCCATCATCGCGCCCACCAGCAGCGCGAGCCCGCGCGGCGCGGTCAGCCCGGCCTTCTTGATCGCCGCGGAGGTCAGTGCCCAGAGGATGCCCAGCATGAGCACTCCGCTGACCAGGGCGAACCACCGGTGGCCTGCGACGCCGAGGGACCCGTACGCGACGACCAGCAGCGCGTTGGCGACGCGTCCGTTGTCGTGGAAGAAGAATTTCTCGATCATTCCGGAGGCGCCCTCGTCGCGTACGACCGGGAGGAAGCACCAGTCGTCCCCTCCCGGGCGGACCAGGCGGCCGATCCAGAAGGCCGCGCCGAGCAGCGCGAGCGGCAGCAGGGTGAGGGCGGCCGTCCAGATCGTCGCCCGCCGCCGTGAGGTGCCCGAGCGGTTGCCCGGGCGGTTTTCCGGGCCGTTGTCCGGGCGGGATTCTCCGCCCTCCTGCTGTGCGTCGGCGGTCTTCGACGATTCCGCGGTCATGTGCGCTGGTGCCCTTCGTACGTTTCACGCGTCTTGCGCGCCGAGTGGTTCAGGCGTTCGGGATCGAGGTGCCGGATGCCCGGCACGGTTTCCGGTCAGGCGGCGCGCTGCCCGGCCAGGGCGGCGCCGGAGTCGATGGCCCAGCGGGCGAGCAGGAACGAGAACGGCGTGGCAACGATTCCCGCGGCCACGGCGGCGATGTTCTTGTCCATGCCCAGCCTGCTGACGCCGAGGTAGAGCAGGGCGCCGGTGAGGACGAGATTGACGATGCTCGACAGGGGATACCGGACGAAGGCGTGCCAGGTCGGCTTCGTCCGGCAGGTGATGTACGAGTTGAGAAGAAACGATCCCACGACGCTGACCGCATATCCGAAGACATGCGCGACAAGATAGGGAATCCAGATGTTCAGCGAGGCGTATACCGCCAGATACACCGCCGTATTGATGGTTCCGAGCATCGCGAAAACGACGAACTGTCGTACGGTACGGGACCTGGCGGCCCCGAGCGCGGTCGACCCGGCGCGCCCCGCCATTGGTCTCTCGACCACGGGTGCGGGCGAAGCGGCTTGCGCGTCTTCCGGCGTATCGGCCGCACTGTCGAACGGGAGAACATTCGGGGATTCATTCGTTTCGCGCACCACGTAGTGCGGACGGCGTTTCGACTCGCTGTAGATGCGTCCCACGTATTCGCCGATGACGCCGAGCGTGGCGAGCTGGATTCCGCCGAGTGCCACGACGGCGGTCAGCAGGGTGGTGTAGCCGGGTACGGCGACACCGTGCAGAACGACGTCGGCGATGATCCACAGGGCGTATCCCAGTGCCGCCAGCGCGAGGGCGAGGCCGACGTGGATGGCCAGGCGCAGTGGACGGCTGTTGAAGGAGATCAGCCCGTCGATCCCGTAGTTGAGCAGCCGCCGGCCACCCCACTTCGAACGGCCCGCCGCCCGCTGGGCGTTCCGGTAGGTGAAGCTGACGGTGTCGAAGCCGACCCAGGAGAAGATCCCCTTGGAGAACCGGTTGGTCTCGGGCAGTGCGAGCACGGCGTCCACAGCGGTGCGCGACAGCAGCCTGAAGTCGCCCTCGCCGTCGACGACCTCGACGTCCATGCACCGGCCCATGACCCGGTAGTAGGCGGAGCTGAGAAAGGCACGCAGGGCACCTTCACCTGTCCGGTCCCGCCTGGCGACGACCTGGTCGAACCCGCGCTGCCGCAACTCGAGTATGCGGGGGAGAAGTTCGGGCGGATGCTGGAGGTCGGCGTCCATGAGGACGACGGCTTCGCCGCGGGACATGCGCAGCCCCGCGAGCATCGCGGCTTCCTTGCCGAAATTGCGGCTGAAGGAGGTGTAGCGGACCCGCCGGTCCGCGGTGGCGAGCGATCTGATCCGGGCCCTGGTCCGGTCGCTGCTGCCGTCGTCGACATAACAGATCTCGAAGGTCCGGCGAGTCGGTTCGAGGGCGGAGATCAACGCACGGTGAAATGCCTCGATCACCTCATCCTCATTGAAACAGGGGACAACGACCGAAACCTGACATCTTTTCATTTGATTACCCCATCAGGCGTGGGTGAGACAGCTCAAACCATATGCCTGGTGGGCGTTGCGACACTCCGACCGGAGGAGCTTCGCCGAGGAAAGGAAAGGGAATTTAGGGAACCACTCCTTCCCCGTTGTATAAATTAATATTTTCGAAGGCCGGTCGAAATTGCATTGTTTCCACCGGAACGCCCGTGAACGCGCCCATGAACGCGCCCACGGACACGCCCTATGCGCGGGCCGCCGCCTCGAACGCCCCGCGCGCCAGCCGGTGCAGCAGCGCCGCCGTGTCCGCGCGGTCCGGCTGCGCACCGGGTCGGCCCAGGTGCGGGGTCGAGTTCAGGAGGCCGAAAACGGCATGCACGGCCGCGCGGGCCTCATGCTCGGACAGGTCCGGATACAGCTCGCGGACCACCTCCACCCACACCTCGACGTACTGCCGCTGAAGCTGCCGGACCCGCTTGCGGTCGGCATCCCTGAGGCGGTCCAGCTCACGGTCGTGGAGGGTGATCAGGGGGCGGTCGTCGAGGGCGAAGTCGATATGGCCCTCGATGAGCGCGTCGAGCAGGGCCCGCGGGGAGCCGTCCTCGCAGGCCGCGTCCTCCGACACGCGCAGTTGCCCGCCAGCCAGCAGGCGCTCACTGATACCGACCAGCAGCTCGGCGAGCATCGCGTCCTTGCCGGGGAAGTGCCGGTAGAGACCGGGACCACTGATACCGACGGCGGCACCTATCTCGTCGACGCCGACGCCATGGAAGCCGCGCTCAGCAAAGAGGCGAGCAGCCTCCTTGAGGATCTGCTCGCGGCGGGTGAGGGCGTCCGTCCTGGTGGTCATGGATTCGATTCTAGACAGTCGGGTTAGCGAGCGTTAACCGGAGCGCCCTGCGTCGCCGAGCCGGGGCCCCCGCGACAGAGCGCGTGAGCGGCGTACAGAGCGGCATGAGCGGCATGAGCGGCAAGCCATGCAGCCGCCGCTGCACACCTTCACCCCTTACCATTGTGTACATATGCGACATCCGGCACCTTTGAGCCCATGACGCAGCCACTGCCCATAGAGTCCATTCGCGATGTCCGGGCGCACCTGGCCGAGGTCGTGGAGCGAGCCGACCGCGACGACGTACCCACGGTGATCACGCGCCGAGGCAAGGAGGTGGCCGCCGTGGTGTCCATCGACGTGCTCCGGAAGTACCAGGAGTGGGAAAAGCGCGAGATCAACCGGATCATCGACGAGCGCATGGCCAATCCGGCACCCGGCATCCCGATCGAGGACATCATGAGGGAGACGCTGGCACGCAGTGAGTGAATACCGCACCGTCTTCCGGCCCGAAGCTCAGGCCGAACTCCGCAAGGTCCCGCGAGGCATGGCCCTCCGCATTCTGGCCAAGCTGACTGAGCTGGAGAGTGACCCGATGGGGTTCATCACGACGGCCCTCGTCTCCCAGCCCGACCGACGCCGCCTGCGGGTGGGCGACTACCGCGTGATCTACACGATCGACAACGGCGAGTTGGTGTGGGTCGTACACGTCGGGCATCGCTCCACCGCCTACGACACCTGAGCACTTCTGACATCGGTCAGAAAATCCAGCGACGATCCAGCGCGGGATCGACGAAGGGGCCAGGCCCGTGAGAGCCCGGCCCCTTCTGACTTGCATGTTCGCCTGACTCGCATGTTCGCCAAGGCGCCAACGTGGTGTTACTTCATCCGCTCAGACGTTGAAGCGGAACTCCACCACGTCCCCGTCCTGCATCACGTAGTCCTTGCCCTCCATGCGGGCCTTGCCCTTGGCGCGGGCCTCGGCGACCGAGCCCGTTTCGACCAGGTCCTCGAACGAGATGATCTCCGCCTTGATGAAGCCCTTCTGGAAGTCGGTGTGGATCACACCGGCCGCCTCGGGAGCCGTGGCGCCCTTCTTGATCGTCCAGGCTCGGGCTTCCTTCGGGCCTGCGGTGAGGTAGGTCTGCAGGCCCAGGGTGTCGAAGCCGACGCGGCCGAGGGTGGCGAGGCCGGGCTCCTCCTGGCCCATGGACTGGAGGAGCTCAAGGGCCTCGTCGTCGTCGAGCTCGATCAGCTCGGACTCGATCTTGGCGTTGAGGAAGATCGCCTCGGCGGGGGCGACCAGGGCGCGCTGCTCGTCCTTGAAGTCCTCGTCGACCAGCTCGTCCTCGTCGACGTTGAAGACGTAGAGGAAGGGCTTGGTGGTGAGGAGGTGCAGCTCGTGGAGGAGCTTGCCCTTCTCCGTGCCTGCGGTGATGCCCGCGGCGAAGAGGGTCTGGCCGGACTCGAGGATCTTCTGGGCCTCCTCGACCGCGGCGAGGACCGCCACCTTCTCCTTCTGGAGGCGGGACTCCTTCGTGAGGCGCGGTACGGCCTTCTCGACGGACTGGAGGTCGGCGAGGATCAGCTCGGTGTTGATCGTCTCGATGTCGTCCTTGGGCGAGACCTTGCCGTCGACGTGGACGACGTTCTCGTCCTTGAAGGCGCGGATGACCTGGCAGATCGCGTCGGACTCGCGGATGTTCGCGAGGAACTTGTTGCCCAGGCCCTCGCCCTCCGAAGCGCCTCGGACGATGCCGGCGATGTCGACGAAGTCGACGGTGGCCGGGAGCAGGCGCTGCGAGCCGAAGATCTCGGCCAGCTTGTTCAGGCGGGCGTCCGGGACGCCGACGACGCCCACGTTCGGCTCGATCGTGGCGAACGGATAGTTGGCCGCCAGCACGTCGTTCTTGGTCAGGGCGTTGAACAGGGTCGACTTGCCGACATTCGGCAGGCCGACGATTCCGATCGTGAGCGACACGTTGGCGACTTCCTGAAGAGTGAGGAGGAGAGAGAAGAAGGGGGAGAGGAGGCGGTGGGACGGGCGGAAATGCGTCGGGCCCGGGTGGGCCGATTCTCCAGTTTACGGGCGGGGTCAACCGGGTACCCACGGGTCCGATCGGGCGTCGATTCGGTTCCCGTTCGGCCGTGTGGCATCGAACTCACCCCCTAGGTCGCCCAAAGCGCGTGTCCCGCACCTGTTTCCTCCCGCTCGGCGACCTACGTTGTCCCGGTGGAGCAGCACAGGACACGTCCCCCGCAGCGCAGGCAGTCTCGTCAGGCCCCGCTGTCCCCGCAGGGCACCATCGACGAAGCCGCCGCCGTCTATCGGGTGATGGACGCGAAGCCGGAGGGCCGGTCCCGGCCGGTGCCACCCGCCGTTCTCGCTCTACGCAGGCTGCCGAATCCCCGGCTGACCGGCATCGGTGCGGGGCTCTTCGCCGCCGCTTCCATGTTCGTACTGGCGTGCCTCGACCAACTGCTCCTCGACGGTTCATCGACCGTGTTCGGGGTGCTGTTCCTGCCGGTCAGCGCGCTGACCGCGCTATGGGTGCGGCCTGCGGACCTGGTGACCGCGCCGATCATCGTGCCGATCGCATTCGCCGTCGGCGTCATCCCGATCTCCGGTGGCACCGGCGGCCTCGGCGGCCAGACCATGGCGCTCGTCACGGCACTTGCCGTACATGCCGGGTGGCTGTACGGCGGAACGCTCATCGCCGGGCTCATCGCGACCGTACGGAAGGTACGGCTGATGCGGCAGAGGCAACGTCAGCGTCGGATGCTGCTCGCCGCGCGGCCCGCGCAGCCGCCCCGTCGCCCCCAGCGCTGACCGGGGGCCGCAGGGCGGGGCAGCCGGGCAGCCGGGTGGACCCTACGCCCTGTCCGCCGCAGCCATCGCCGCTCCCACGATGCCCGCGTTGTTCTGCAGCTCCGCCGGCACCATCTCGGCCCGTACGTGCTCGATCAGCGGCAGGAACTTGTCAGCCTTGCGGCTGACTCCGCCGCCGATGATGAAGAGCTCGGGCGAGAACAGCATCTCCACATGGGTCAGGTACTTCTGTACCCGGTGCGCCCAGTGGTGCCAGCTCAGGCCCTCGTCCTCCTTGGCCTTGGTGGAAGCGTTCTTCTCCGCCTCGTGACCGTTCAGCTCCAGGTGGCCCAGCTCGGTGTTGGGTACAAGCTTGCCGTCGATGAAGAGGGCGCTGCCGATGCCCGTACCGAGCGTCAGTACGATCACCGTCCCCGTGCGTCCGCGCCCCGCGCCGAACGACATCTCCGCGATACCGGCCGCGTCGGCGTCGTTCAGGACGGTGACGGGCAGGCCGAGTCTGTCGCCGAGCAGTCCGCGGGCGTCCGTGTCGATCCATCCCCTGTCGACATTGGCCGCGGTGCGGGTGCAGCCGTCGGTGACAACGCCCGGGAAGGTGATGCCCACCGGGCCCGACCAGTCGAAATGACCGACCACCTCGGCCACGCAATCGGCCACGCCCGAGGGCGTGGCCGGGTGCGGTGTCAGAACTTTGTGGCGCTCCTGCGCCAGGTCTCCGCGGTCCAGGTCCACAGGGGCGCCCTTGATCCCGGATCCGCCGATGTCCACGCCGAAGATCTGCATGCAGTCCACGGTACGGGCAGGTGGCCCGGCTCACTTCCCGGAACGGAAAGCCGTCGGCGCGAAGCCGTCACTTCTCCACAAGCGCCGCGGCCTCGGCGCGCAGGTCACGGCGGAGTTCCTTGGGCAGCGAGAACGTGATCGACTCCTCGGCCGCCTTCACGATCTCCACGTCCTCGAAACCACGCTCCGAGAGCCACGCCAGGACTCCGTCGACCAGGACCTCGGGCACGGATGCGCCCGAGGTGACGCCGACCGTGGAGACGCCGTCCAGCCAGGCCTCGTCGATTTCGTCGGCGAAGTCGACCAGATGGGCGTCGTTGGCACCGGCGCCGAGGGCGACCTCGACCAGGCGGACCGAGTTGGAGGAGTTCTTGGAGCCGACGACGATCACGAGGTCGGCGTCCGCGCCCATCTGCTTCACGGCGATCTGGCGGTTCTGCGTGGCGTAGCAGATGTCGTCGCTGGGCGGCGAGACCAGGAGCGGGAACTTCTCCTTGAGCGCGCCGACGGTCTCCATCGTCTCGTCGACGGAGAGCGTGGTCTGGGAGAGCCAGACGACCTTCGACGGGTCACGCACCTCGACATCGGCGACGTCCTCGGGGCCGTCGACCACCGTGATGTGCTCGGGGGCCTCGCCGGAAGTGCCGATGACCTCCTCATGGCCCTCGTGGCCGATCAGAAGGATGTCGAAGTCGTCCTGTGCGAAGCGGACGGCTTCCTTGTGGACCTTGGTGACCAGGGGGCAGGTCGCGTCGATCGTGGCGAGCTTCCGCTCTGCCGCCTCCCGGTGCACGGTCGGCGCGACGCCGTGTGCGGAGAACATCACGATCGAGCCCTCGGGGACCTCCGCCGTCTGATCGACGAAGATCGCGCCCTTCTTCTCCAGGGTCTGTACGACGTACTTGTTGTGGACGATCTCGTGGCGCACGTACACCGGGGAGCCGTACTGCTCCAGGGCTTTCTCCACGGCGATCACGGCACGGTCCACGCCCGCGCAGTAGCCACGGGGAGCGGCGAGGAGGACGCGGCGGGGTGTCGTAGCAGTCATGCGTCCCATCGTAAGGCCGCGCCGAACGCGCAGAAGATCGGCGGGGTCGCGAGACTGATGCGTACGCGATCGACGGAGGGTTCATGTCGGGGACCGGCAGCGGCGGCAGCGGCGGGGTCCCGCGGGCGAACGGGGCGCACCGGGAGGAAGGCGGTCTGCGGCGGACGCTCGGCTTCCGGGATCTGGTGGTCTACGGGCTCCCTCGCTGCTGTCCAAGGTCGACCCGCGGTCCGGGGTGCCGCGGATCGCGATCCTGCTCGCAGCGACGGTGACGCTGGTGGCGGCGGTGTGGGCGGCCCGGCGCGCCAACGGTCTCGACCGTCTGGTGTCGGTCGTCGGCATCGGTGCGCTGACCGCGTTCGTGCTGCTGCACGCTTCGGTGGTCGGCTGGTTCGCCGTACGTCGGATGGAGTGGCCGCCGAGCTGGTGGCGGCATGTGCTGGTGCCGGTGGTGGGTGCGGGGGTGCTGATCGCGGTGATCGTGGAGGCGACGGCGAGCGCTCAGGTGGTGGGGGTGTGCTGGCTGGGGGTGGGGCTGGTGGTGCTGGCGCTGCAGTGGGGGCGGCGCCAGGCCTGAGGGCGCAGTGGGGTCGGGGATTCCGGTGGCGGGGCGTGGCGGCTGTCGTGGGCGGCTGATTGTCGGTGGATGCGGATACGCTCGCTCGCATGGCTCTCCAAACGTCCGCGGAAGCTCCGCTGCCCGTCGGTGAGGTGTCGCGGCTCATCGGGGGGTGGATCGACCGTCTCGGCGCGGTCTGGGTCGAGGGGCAGATCACCCAGCTGTCGCGGCGGCCGGGTGCCGGCGTGGTGTTTCTGACGCTGCGCGACCCGTCGCAGGACATCTCGGTGAGCGTGACGTGCTTCCGCCAGGTCTTCGACCGGATCGCGGATGTCGTGACGGAGGGTGCGCGGGTCGTCGTCCTCGCCAAGCCCGAGTGGTACGCGCCGCGCGGCCAGCTGTCCCTGCGGGCCACGGAGATACGGCCGGTCGGCATCGGCGAGCTGCTGGTGCGCCTTGAGCGGCTGAAGAAGTCGCTGGCCGGGGAGGGGCTCTTCGCGCTCGACCGGAAGAAGCCGCTGCCGTTCCTGCCGCAGCTGATCGGACTGGTCTGTGGCCGGGCCTCGGCTGCCGAACGCGACGTCCTGGAGAACGCTCGGCGGCGGTGGCCCGCGGTGCGGTTCGAGGTGCGCAACACGGCGGTGCAGGGGGTGCACGCGGTGAATCAGGTCGTCCAGGCCGTCAAGGAGCTGGACGACCTCCCGGATGTCGATGTGATCGTCGTGGCGCGGGGCGGCGGCAGCGTGGAGGATCTGCTGCCGTTCTCGGACGAGCAGCTGATCCGTACGGTCGCCGCGTGCCGTACGCCGGTGGTGTCGGCGATCGGTCATGAGCCGGACTCCCCGCTGCTCGACCTGGTCGCGGATCTGCGTGCCTCCACTCCGACGGACGCGGCGAAGAAGGTCGTGCCCGATGTGGGCGAGGAGCTGGACCGGGTGCAGCAGCTGCGGGACCGTGCGCTGCGGACGGTACGGGGGCTGCTGGACCGGGAGGAGCGGGGGCTGGCTCATGCGCTGGGCCGGCCCGCGATGGAGCGTCCCCAGCGGATGGTGGACGAGCGTGCGTCGGAGATCGATGCGCTGATCGGGCGGGGCCGGCGGGTGCTGGGGCATCTGCTGGACCGGGCGGACTCGGAGCTCGCCCACACCCGGGCGCGAGTGGTCGCGTTGTCGCCCGCTGCGACGCTGGAGCGCGGGTATGCGGTGCTGCAGCGGGCGGACGGCCATGTGGTGCGGGCTCCCGCGGACGCGGGGGCGCCGGGCGATGTCCTTCGGGCGCGGGTGTCGGGGGGCGAGTTCGCGGTGCGGGTGGGTGAGTGAGCGAGCGGAGGTTCGATGCGGGGTGCGGACGGGCGGCCGCGGCGGCTCGAAGGTGATGACGGGCGAGGTCTCAGGCTCCTGATGGGCCGGAACGTAGGGTGGGACGCATGACGGACGACGGGACTACGACAGCTGGTGCCGCGGGCACGCTCGGATACGAGCAGGCGCGTGACGAGCTGATCGAGGTGGTGCGCCGCCTGGAGACGGGCGGTACGACGCTGGAGGAGTCCCTCGCGCTGTGGGAGCGGGGCGAGGAGCTGGCGAAGGTGTGCCGGCACTGGCTGGAGGGCGCGCGTGCACGGCTGGACGCAGCCCTCGCGGGGCCGGCCGACGCCCAGGAGAACGGCGGCGACACGACAGCCGGCAACGGCTGAGGCCCCCGGCTTTCCCGGCTTTCCCGGCTTTCCCTGCTTCCCAGCCGCCCCGACTTCCCGGCACACAAGAGGCCCGAGCTGTGGAACTGATCACTCCACTCCGGTTTTAGTTGAAAATTAACCTAACTCTCCCGTACCGTGGTCGGCGTTGCTTGATCTCCATGCACGCCGGAAGGTAAAAACGCAAGATGTCCCTCGTTCTTGACCCCGCCGCCCAGGACCTCCTCTTCCGTGAGGCCCGCACCGCCAACACCTTCACCGACGAGCCGGTGACCGAGGAGCAGGTCCAGGCGATCTACGACCTGGTCAAGTACGGCCCCACCGCGTTCAACCAGTCGCCGCTGCGCGTCGTCCTGGTCCGCTCCGACGACGCCCGTGCGCGCCTCGTCAAGCACATGGCCGAGGGCAACCAGCCGAAGACCTCGACCGCCCCCCTGGTCGCCATCCTGGTCGCCGACAACGAGTTCCACGAGGAGCTCCCGGCCCTGATGCCGCACTTCCCGAAGGCCAAGGACGCGTTCTTCTCCGAGCGCCCGGTCCGCGAGTCGTCCGCCGCGCTCAACGCCGCACTGCAGGCCGCGTACTTCATCATCGGTGTCCGTGCCGCCGGCCTGGCCGCGGGCCCGATGACCGGCTACGACGCCGCGGGCATCGAGAAGGAGTTCCTGGACGGCGACCACAAGCTGCTGATGGTCGTCAACATCGGCAAGCCGGGCGAGGACGCCTGGTTCCCGCGTCTGCCGCGCCTCGCCTACGACGAGGTCGTCACGACCGTCTGATCGTCTCCGCACGTACGGAGAAGGCCCCGGAGCATCATGTGCTGCTCCGGGGCCTTCTCCGTATGTCGCGTGCCGGTGTGTCGCGTACGACGATCAGGACGACTTGAGCGCGGCCGCCATCTCCGCCAGCCGCTCCGGCGAGGCGGAACCCGTGACCACCGTGGTCGCACCCTTGTCCTGGCGCACGAGGGCGTCGTACTTCTCGCCCTTCCAGCTCTGCCAGGTCTCGCCCGCGATCTGCTGCGTACGCCCGGTGTTCTTGGCGTTCTGGCTGACCTCGGTCACATACTTCTTCGCCGAGGACGTGGACTGCTCCACCGCGACGTACTTGCCCTCCGGGTCCAGGAAGCCCAGGTGCCAGCTGTCACCGGCCTCGCGGTCGTAACTGACCGAGGTCGGCTTCCACTCCTTGGCCAGTCCGTCCGGGGCGGCCACCGGGTACGGCGCCGCGCGCCGCGCCGTCTGGAGCTCCACCCGGTAGTCGATCGCCTTCACCGGGTTGGCGTTCTCGTCGTGCGGAATGAAAATGTAAAAAGCCCCTGCCACAGCGGAGATCACCGCCATCGACAGGAACATGTCCCGCACTGTCTGCTTGCCTCGCTTGCTAGCCACGGGTCCATGGTCGCATTAGGCCCGACGGGCCCGACCCGCGGGCAGCCCGCTCATACGTGACCCGGTCTGCTCATTTTGTCGACCTGACGATAGAGTCACAGCACCCTCTTCCGGTCGTCGTCGTACAGAAAGGTGCGCTCCGATGTCCGAGCATCATCTGCCGTCTCAGCTCGAGGTCTCCCCGGAGGCCCCCGACCGCAACCTCGCCCTGGAGCTGGTCCGGGTCACCGAGGCCGCCGCCATGGCAGCAGGTCGCTGGGTCGGCCGCGGCGACAAGATCGGCGCCGACGGCGCCGCCGTGAAGGCCATGCGGACCCTCGTCTCCACCGTCTCGATGAACGGCGTCGTCGTCATCGGCGAGGGCGAGAAGGACGAAGCCCCCATGCTGTTCAACGGCGAGCACGTCGGTGACGGCACCGGTCCCGAGGTCGACATCGCCGTGGACCCGATCGACGGTACGACCCTGAACGCCAAGGGCATGCCGAACGCGATCGCCGTGCTGGCCGCCGCCGACCGCGGCGCCATGTTCGACCCGTCCGCGGTCTTCTACATGGACAAGCTGGTCACCGGCCCCGAGGCCGCCGACTTCGTCGACATCAATGCGCCCGTCTCGGTGAACATCCGCCGTGTCGCGAAGGCGAAGAACTCCGCCCCCGAGGACGTCACCGTCGTCGTCCTCGACCGCCCCCGCCACGACGGGATCGTCAAGGAGATCCGGGAGACCGGCGCCCGGATCAAGTTCATCACCGACGGCGACGTCGCGGGCTCGATCATGGCCGCCCGCGAGGGGACCGGCGTCGACCTGCTGATGGGCATCGGCGGCACCCCCGAGGGCATCATCTCGGCCTGCGCCATAAAGTGCCTCGGCGGTGTCATCCAGGGCAAGCTCTGGCCGAAGGACGAGGCCGAGCGGCAGCGCGCGCTGGACGCCGGGCACGACCTGGACCGTGTCCTGTCCACCGACGACCTGGTCAGCGGCGACAACGTGTTCTTCGTCGCGACCGGCATCACGGACGGTGAGCTGATGCGTGGCGTGCGGTACCGCGCGGAGACGGCGACCACCGAGTCGATCGTCATGCGGTCCAAGTCCGGCACCATCCGGAAGATCGACTCGACCCACCGGCTGTCGAAGCTGCGTGCCTACAGCGCGATCGACTTCGACCGCGCGAAGTAGGTCCTGTCCCCGAGGTTCGGGGAGCAGAACGCGAAGAGGCGCCCCCGTGTGCGGTGGGGGCGCCTCTTCGCGTGAACGGACGCGGGTGCCGGTTCAGGCACCCCCGCCGGACGGTGACGGTCAGCCCGCCGCGGCTATGCGGCTCGTCGCGGCGGAGGATGCGGATGATGCCTTGAGCTCCATCTCGCGCCGTCTGCGACGGGCGAGCACCACCCGGCGTTCGGCGGCGGTGAGGCCGCCCCACACCCCGTACGGCTCCGGCTGCACGAGGGCGTGTTCCTGGCATTCGACCATCACCGGGCAGCGCGCGCAGACCCGCTTCGCGGACTCCTCGCGCGCGAGCCTGGCAGCAGTCGGCTCCTTCGACGGGGCGAAGAACAGCCCGGCTTCGTCCCGGTGGCACACCGCCTCCGAGTGCCAGGGGCCGGCCTGGTCCTCCCGCGCGGGGATGCGCTGGGGCGGGACGGCGGCGGCCTGCAGCGGCTGATGCGGCAGTTGCAGCACGGTCTACTCCTGACGACGGCTTCGCGAGCGAGAGACGATGCAGCACTCCCTACCCGCTGTACGCGCGCCTATGCACTGAGTGGCGCCTGGTTCCGGGCTGCGGAATTGCGACAGGTCAGGAATATGGCTTGTTCTCGAAGGCCACCACGGATAACGGACAGCCCTTAGCCGAGGTATTTGCGCAGCCGGTCCTGGAGATCCGCAATGAACTTCCCTCGCTTGGGCTTCGCCTCGACGCTGCCGAACACCGAATAGCCGTTGACAACCACCACTGGCGCTTCGGGGTCCGCGGATTCCAGTGTGGCGACTTCGAAATTACCGAAGACGCCCGTGCCACTGCCGCGCAGCGAGATGTTCTCGGGGACCTTGATCTCGACGCTGCCGAAGACGGAGGTCGCATTGATCACCGTGAGCCTCTGGCCGAAAAGCGCCTCGGTCAGATCGACCTCCACGCTGCCGAAGAGCGCAAAGGCGTTCGTACGGCCGCCGACCCGCCAACGGCCCTTGCGGGTGGAGCTGCTGAAGATCGCCACCAGGTTCTCGGCCGGGCCCGCGGGGCTCTCGTGAACGAAGGCGCCGGGCTCGGCGGCGGGGCGGGAGGCGCCCCGGGCGGCGGGCAGGTCCCGCACCAGCGGCTCCAGTTCGCCGATGGTCTTGGCGCGGTAGACCGCATCGACCCGCTCGGCATGTTCCTCGGCGGTGAGCCGGCCCTCGGCCATGGCCTCGCGCAGGATGTCGGCGATCCGGTCGCGGTCCGCGTCGGAGGCGCGGATACCGGTCGGCTCCGCCGGGGCTACGGGCTGCTGAGGGTGCTTTTCGAGGTCCACCGACCCAGGGTACCCAAACGCGATAGATCGCGACTAGTCCTTGCGGCGTCTCCGCCGTGTCGCCCCCGTGCGGGCGCCGAACTGAGCCCTACCTCACAGCTTCGGTGTCCGCACGGCGTTCTACCCTGGTGGGTGCGCTGCCCAAGGAAGGCCAGCCGCCGTCTGCCGAGTGAGGAATGGCCGTAATGCCAGAGTTTGCGTACTCCGATCTGCTCCCCCTGGGAGAGGACACCACGCCGTACCGTCTGGTGACCTCCGAGGGCGTCTCCACCTTCGAGGCCGACGGTCGTACGTTCCTCAAGGTCGCCCCGGAGGCACTGCGCACCCTCGCCGCCGAAGCCATGCACGACATCTCGCACTATCTGCGCCCCGCCCACCTGGCGCAGCTGCGGCGGATCGTGGACGACCCCGAGGCGTCGTCCAACGACAAGTTCGTCGCGCTCGACCTGCTGAAGAACGCGAACATCGCCGCCGCGGGCGTCCTGCCGATGTGCCAGGACACCGGCACCGCGATCGTCATGGGCAAGCGCGGGCAGAACGTACTGACCGAGGGCGGTGACGAAGAGGCCCTGTCGCACGGCATCTTCGACGCGTACACCAAGCTCAACCTCCGCTATTCGCAGATGGCTCCGCTCACCATGTGGGAGGAGAAGAACACCGGCTCGAATCTGCCCGCGCAGATCGAGCTGTACGCCACCGACGGCGGCGCCTACAAATTCCTCTTCATGGCAAAGGGCGGCGGCTCGGCCAACAAGTCGTTCCTTTTCCAGGAGACGAAGGCCGTGCTGAACGAGGCCTCCATGATGAAGTTCCTGGAGGAGAAGATCCGTTCGCTGGGTACGGCCGCCTGCCCGCCGTACCACTTGGCGATCGTCGTCGGCGGTACGTCGGCCGAGTTCGCGCTGAAGACCGCGAAGTACGCCTCCGCGCACTACCTGGACGAGCTGCCCGCCGAGGGCTCCCCCACCGGTCACGGCTTCCGTGACAAGGAGCTGGAGGAGAAGGTCTTCGAGCTGACGCAGAAGATCGGTATCGGCGCGCAGTTCGGCGGCAAGTACTTCTGCCACGACGTACGTGTCGTCCGCCTCCCCCGCCACGGCGCCTCGCTGCCCGTCGCGATCGCCGTGTCCTGCTCGGCGGACCGCCAGGCCACCGCGAAGATCACCGCCGAGGGCGTCTTCCTGGAGCAGTTGGAGAAGGACCCGGCCCGCTTCCTGCCGGACACCACGGACGAGCACCTCGAAGAGGCGGGTAACGTCGTCAGGATCGACCTGAACCGGCCGATGGACGAGATCCTCGCCGAGCTGACCAAGTACCCGGTCAAGACCCGGCTCTCGCTGACCGGACCGCTGGTCGTGGCCCGCGACATCGCACACGCCAAGATCAAGGAGCGGCTGGACGCGGGCGAGGAGATGCCGCAGTACCTGAAGGACCACCCGGTCTACTACGCGGGCCCGGCGAAGACGCCCGAGGGGTACGCCTCCGGCTCCTTCGGCCCGACGACGGCCGGCCGTATGGACAGCTATGTCGCGCAGTTCCAGGCGGCGGGCGGCTCCAAGGTGATGCTGGCCAAGGGCAACCGGTCCAAGCAGGTCACTGACGCGTGCGACGCGCACGGCGGTTTCTACCTCGGCTCGATCGGCGGACCGGCGGCGCGCCTCGCGCAGGACTGCATCAAGAAGGTCGAGGTCGTCGAGTACGAGGAGCTCGGCATGGAAGCGGTCTGGAAGATCGAGGTCGAGGACTTCCCCGCGTTCATCGTCGTCGACGACAAGGGCAACGACTTCTTCACCGAGCCCGCCCCGGCACCGACGTTCACCAGCATTCCGGTGCGGGGTCCGGGTCTCACCTGACGGTCCGAGAGCCTGAGGGACTCAGAGCCTGAGGGCCTCGGAGCCTGTCGGGCGGCCTCTGATCGAAGGTCACCCGACAGGCTCTCAGGCGTGCCGAGGCACGACAAGTACGGCCCCGCGGGGGCGTTCCGGCCGCATTCCATCGGCCGGGGCGCCCCCGCGGGCCGTTCTCGCTTCCCCGGCAGGCCCGATGCCGCGACCGGACAGCCGAGTTGGGCCCGGCTGTTGCTGCCCAGCTGCTCGGGGACCCTCCGCACGTGCTCGGCGACGCTGTGGCGGCTCATCCGCTCGGCGAGCGCCGTTGTCGATTCGCGCGGCGGCAGGTGAGGTGAGGGTTCGCTTACAACGGAATTCAGCCAATTTGGAGGCGCGCCCGTGCGGGGCCGACGGGCGCGGGCGGTGTCCGGAAACGGGGTGCCGCGGGTCCCGGTTCTCCGCAGCGCCTCTCCTGACGCCCGTGGCACGGGCCCCGGACACCCCGGGCCACCTCGGACCCGGGCGCCGGGGAGCCGGTCCGGCACCGCCGCTTTCACGCAGCGGGCCGCACCGCGGACTTGCGCTGTGCCGGGCAGCTGCGGTGGGTTGTCAAACGTCCCTGAAGTGCTCCGCCGACCCGGGACATCGGGAAGCAGTCCTGGGGAACCGGGAAACGGTCCCGGAAAACCGGCAGACCGTCCTCGGGAACCAGAAAACAGCCGCCACCCCACTCCGGACACCGCACCGCGCCCAGCGGCGCGGCGCGGGTCCACCCACCCTCCCCCTCACCGTCGAACACCGGAAAGGCGGACGCCGTATGACGCCGCTTCCCCACCGCAGCCACGCCGACGACCTGTTGTCCTTCATCAGTGCCAGCCCTTCCCCGTACCACGCGGTGGCGAGCGCCGCCCAGTGCCTGGAAAAGGCCGGCTTCTGTGAACTGCGTGGCACGGACGACTGGACGGGCACGACCGGCGGCAGCTTCGTCGTCCGCGGCGGTGCCCTGATCGCCTGGTACGTCCCCGAGGGCGCACCCGCGCACACCCCCTTCCGGATCGTCGGCACACACACGGACTCCCCGAATCTGCGGGTCAAACCCACCCCCGACACCGGATCCGCGGGCTGGCGGCAGATCGCCGTGGAGATTTACGGCGGCGTTCCGCTGAACACCTGGCTCGACCGCGACCTGGGCATCTCGGGGCGGCTCGCGCTGCGCGGCCGGGGCGGCGGGGTCGCGTCCCGTCTCATCCGGATCGACGAACCGCTGTTGCGGGTGCCCCAGTTGGCCATCCATCTGGACCGTACGGTCAATGAGGGGCTCTCCCTCGACCGGCAGCGCCATCTCGCCCCGCTGTGGGCGCTCGGGGCTCCCGAGGAGGGCGCGCTGCTGGGCCGGGTCGCGGCGGCCGCGGAAGTGGACCGGGACGACGTCCTCGGCTGGGATCTGATGCTCCATGACATCCAGCCGCCCGGATATCTCGGCGCGGACCGGGAGTTCGTGGTGTCCGCGCGGCTGGACAACCTGGTGTCGGTGCATGCGGGCGTCACGGCCCTGACGGGTGCGGCGACCGCGTCCGAGGTTCCCTCGTACATCCCCGTCCTGGCGGCCTTCGACCACGAGGAGGTCGGCAGCGGTTCGGAGACGGGCGCGCAGAGCCCCCTGCTGGAACGGGTCCTCGGCCGTTCGGTCACCGCGCGCGGCGGCAGCTCCGAGGACTTCTCCCGCGCCCTGTCCGGCGCCTTCTGCATCTCCGCCGACATGGCGCACGCGGTGCACCCCAACTACGCGGAACGGCACGATCCGGGCCACCACCCGCTGCCCAACGGCGGCCCCGCGATCAAGGTCAACGTCAATCAGCGGTACGCCACCGACAGCACCGGCATGGCGGTGTTCGCGGCGGCGTGCGAGCGTGCGGGTGCGCCGTGGCAGCCGTTCGTCTCCAACAACGCGATGCCGTGCGGCACGTCGATCGGCCCGCTCACCGCGGCCCGGCTGGGTGTCCCGACGGTCGACGTGGGGGTGCCCGGGCTGTCCATGCACTCGGCGCGCGAGCTGTGCGGGGCCGACGATCCCGGTCATCTGGCTGCCGTCCTGGGCGCGTTCGTGACGTCCGGCTGACGCACGGGCCGGGGGCGGGGGGGGGGGCGCCCCCCCCCCCCCCCCCCCCCCCCCCCCCCCCCCGGGGGGGGGGGGCCCCCCCCCCCCGCGCGCGGCCCGCGCCCCCCCGCCGCGGCACC